>JAQTQN010000200.1 GCA_028712225.1 Methylobacter sp. | reverse complement strand
TTTCACAACATCAAAACGATGGCCTGCCGCCATTGACTTTTGCGCACGTATTCCCGTTTTCCTGTCATAACTATTTATTGCGCTATTGGCTGGCCAGTGCCGGTATTGATCCTGACAAAGACGTGCGACTGGTAGTTATTCCGCCGCCGTTAATGGTGTCGGCGCTTGCCTCCGGACAAATTGACGGCTTTTGTGTGGGTGAGCCCTGGAACAGCCAAGCTATTGCCCAAGGCATAGGTGCTGCCGTTACCAGCACGGTCGATATTTGGCATAACAGCCCTGAAAAAGTACTGGGCGTAACTTGCGCCTGGGCCGGGCAATATCCCAACACTCACCAGGCATTGCTGCGCGCACTGCTCAATAGCGCACAATGGCTGGAACTTAGTGAGCACCGTGCCGAAGCCTGTGCAATTTTGACCGCGGAAGAGTATGTGCCTGTTGCTATCCAGGATTTGCGGGTGTTTGAACGCGGTGAATTTCAATATTCTGCCGATAAACCGGCCTTGCAAGTGCCCGACTTCAATGTCTTTTACCGTTACGCGGCAACATTTCCGTGGGTATCGCATGCGGAATGGTTAATCAGCCAAATGCAGCGCTGGGGACAGATTCCGTCCTCTATCAATGCACATGAAGTAGCCGCCAAGGTTTATCGCCCGGATTTATATCGCCAGGCCGCCCAGGCACTCCAACTCCCCACCCCTTTAATTGATCGAAAGAATGAAGGCAGTCATGGCAATGCATGGCTTACCGACACCGATTCGGGCTACATCGCCATGGGGCGTGATTGTTTTTTTGATCAAGTTAACCCTGAACCCAGGCACACCGATGCCTAAGTTAAACATTCTATTGGTTGATAACGACCCTGGACGCAGTGCCATCGTCAAGCAAGCGTTAGAAGATGCGGGTCATAACGTGATCGCCAAGCTGAATGACGACGCTAACCTCAGTAAAAATGTGCTCGCGCTGCAACCGGACATTATCATTATCGATATGGATGCACCGGGCCGCGATACTTTGGAGCAAATGCGCGAAATTAATCGCGACCAAGCCCGGCCGATTATTTTATTTTCTGCACCGAATGATCAGCGCTTTATGCAGGAGGCCATCCGCGCAGGCGTCAGCGCTTACATGCTTGATGGCCTTAACCAAACCCAGATTATGCCGATTGTGGAAGTGGCCATCGCTCGCTTTCGTGAGTTTCAGGCACTGCGTAAAGAACTAGACGATACCAAATCCAAACTGGCCGACCGGAAAATCATCGAAAAAGCCAAAGGCCTGATTATGGCGCGTAAAGGATTGGACGAAGATGGCGCGTATCAATTGCTGCGCAAAAACGCCATGAGCCAGAATAAACGGCTGATTGATATGGCGCGAATACTGGTATCGGTTGAGGATTTGTTGGGGTAGGAAGCAAAACCAATCCGATAATGGTTCGACAGGGCTCACCACCACGAACGGAAGGCATTGGATTATGACGCCGTCAACACTTCCCATTCCGACAAAATAGCTAACGCCTCTGCCCTGGAATTGCCACAAACATCCAAGGTTGCTTTAAAGCCTTCACAAACCCGAGGACGTTCAGGCGACAAGAAAATCGCGCATTTATTTTCATCATCCAAATGCAGACAGCGCACCGCCGCCGGTTTGCCTAAGGGATGTAACGGCATCGCTGAAGATATGGATGGCGCAATACAACATGCGCCACAGCCGATTCGACACTGCATCGGGAACCTCGTGTGAGTTAAAAAAATCGGCCGGACTTTGAATATAGTTACTACAGGCGCGGATGACGCAGCATGCTAACAGCTTAGCCGTTGTGCTCACTAATAAAATCAGCGATGTCTTCTCTGGCAATACTGGATAACTGTTTGCGTTTTAGCGTGCCGCGCAGGTCTTGCAAAATCGTTTTGGTGCGCTTTGAACCATAAGGTTCACGATTGATATAAATATCCAACGTCATTAACGCCGCATCACGCAGCTCATAATTATTGACTCCTGCGGCAACAATTAACGCCGACACGGTGGCTTTATTCGGATAACGCATCCGCTGCGCTAAAACGATGTCTCTAAGCTTCTTCTTCAGCAAGATACCGCGATGGTTGGGATGAGGGAAATAATCAATAAACTCGATCTACAGCACTATTCTGGTGCAAAAATATCAAAAATTGCACATTTGTGATGCAGCAATTCACTATTTTCAGCCAAATCAAAAAGCACAATAAAATTTCAACTTGTTGTTTTTAATAAATTAAATTTTAAAAACGCCTTAAAAACAAATCTGGCATATCGTTTGCTTTAGATAAACTGAGTACTCCAACGGCGGAGTAAATTACCTCTTGGTTCATTGAACCTTTTGACAAAGGCGTCAACCAAACAAAATGTTTCGGCATTTTGTTCAGTTGACGCCTTTTTTTTTGACCTTTTTTTAATACTTGATGGAGTAACCATGAACTTAACCAGCCTGGTGACTATAAAAAAACTAGCAACAGCGCTTTGCACCATAGCCGCTGTATCGTCTTTAACCTTGTCGGCTAATGTTTACGCCGCCGAAAAACTTGAAAAAGAAAGCCTGAAACTAGGCTTCATTAAACTGACCGACATGGCGCCGTTGGCAGTGGCGTTGGAAAAAGGCTATTTCGAGGAAGAAGGTTTGTCTGTGCAACTGGAAGCGCAAGCCAACTGGAAAGTGTTGTTGGATCGCGTTATCAGCGGTGAACTGGACGGTGCGCACATGCTCGCCACCCTGCCCTTTGGTACCGCCATCGGCTACGGCACCAAAGCCGATATTGTCAGCGCCTTTACCTTGACCTTAAACGGCGATGCGATAACGGTATCCAACGATGTCTGGAAGCAAATGAAACCGCAGATTCCGATGAAAGACGGCAAGCCGGTACATCCTATTAAAGCCGACACCTTAAAACCGGTACTGGAAAAATACAAAGCCGCAGGCAAGCCTTTCAATATGGCGATGACCTTCCCGGTCGGCACGCACAATATGAAATTGCGTTACTGGCTGGCGGCTGGCGGGATCAAACCCGGATTTTACGCACCACCTGAAGATACCTCCGGCCAGATTGATGCCGAAGCCATGCTATCCGTGACTCCGCCGCCGCAAATGCCAGCCACTATGGACTCCGGCACGATTGTCGGCTATTGCGTCGGCGAGCCGTGGAATCAACAAGCGGTGTTCAAAGGCATCGGTGTACCGGTCATCAGCGATTATGAGCTGATGAAAAACAGCGCTGAAAAGATCTTCGGCGTGAACAAAGAATGGGCAGACAAAAACCCTAATACCCATAAAGCGGTGATCAAAGCGTTGATTCGCGCCTCAATGTGGCTGGATGCGGAAAACAACAAAAATCGTAATGAAGGCGTGGAAATGTTGTCGCAAAAACAATATGTCGGCGCCGATTACGAAGTGCTCGCCAACAGCATGACCGGCTCGTTCGAATATGAAAAAGGCGATAAACGGCCGCTGGCTGATTTCAACGTGTTCTTCCGTCACAACGGTTCTTACCCTTATTACAGCGACGCCATCTGGAGCCTGACGCAAATGCGCCGCTGGGGACAAATCAACGAATACAAACCCGATGCCTGGTACCTGGAAACCGCCAAAAAAGTCTATCGCCCTGATGTTTACATGGCGGCCGCCAAGGCATTGATTGCCGATGGCAAAGCCAAAGCCGGCGATTTCCCTGCTGATAGTGAAACAGGCATTAAACCGGCCAGCGCCGAATTTATCGACGGCGTCAGCTTCGATGCCAACAAACCTAATGACTATCTGGCCAAATTCGCCATCGGTCTTAAAGGCAAGCAAAAAGTGGTCGGCGGCAAGGTGGTTGAATAACTCTATACGTAGGGTGGGCAAGCTGTTCTGCCCACCGCTAAACGCATAACAAGGTGGGCAAAAAAACCTGCCCACCCTACATTAAATTAAGGTGATCAAAATGACTAACAAACTGATCAAATTTTTAAACGTAACCGGCCTGACCTGGTTTGTACCCTTGGTAAAAATTGCGGCGGGAGAAAACCCGGTACTGCAAATCCGCCAACTGCTGATGATTATTGGCGTACCGGTTATCGCCTTTATGATATTTCTGGGCCTGTGGAGTGTTTCGGCGTCTAAGGTCAACACCAGTTTGGGCGCGATTCCCGGCCCTATTGCGGTTTGGCATGAGGCTGGCGGCTTATTAGATGAGCACTACGCCGAGCGAGCTAAAGAAGACGCTTATTATCAGCGCCAGCAACAACGTAATGCTGAAAAAACCGCCGCAGATCCGGCCGCTGAAACCAAAGTTCGCCCTTACAACGGCCAAGCCACTTACCTGGATAAAATCTTCACCAGCCTTTACACCGTGTTTGCAGGCTTTGTGATTGCGACCGTTATCGCCGTGCCGCTGGGTTTATTGTGCGGTATGAGTCCGGTATTCAACATCGCCTTTAATCCGCTGATTCAAATATTTAAGCCGGTGTCGCCGCTGGCTTGGCTACCGATCGTCACCTTAGTCGTCAGCGCGGTTTATGTCACCACCGATGATTCCTGGTTTGAAAAATCGTTCCTGACCTCAGCCATTACCGTCACCTTATGCTCATTGTGGCCGACCTTAATCAATACCGCCGTCGGTGTGTCATCGGTTGATAAAGACCTGGTCAATGTCGGCAAAGTGCTGCGCCTTAGCTGGAGCACGCAAATCAAAAAAATCATTATTCCTTCGTCCCTGCCTTACATCTTCACCGGCATGCGACTGTCATTAGGTGTGGGCTGGATGGTGTTGATTGCCGCGGAAATGCTGGCACAAAACCCTGGGCTGGGAAAATTCGTCTGGGATGAATTCCAAAACGGCAGCTCTAACTCCTTGGCCAGAATCATGGTGGCAGTGTTCACCATCGGCCTGATCGGTTTTGCGCTGGATCGCATCATGCAGTCGTTCCAAAAGGTTTTCTCGTTCGGTAAGACGATTTAAACAGGAGCCGGTAATGACTCAATTAATGATTAAACAGGTAGTTAACATGTCCACGACTTCAACGACATTGTCACCCTCTAACGATGCCTTTTTGCCGCTGCTGGAACTCAAAGCCGTCAGTAAATCTTATGGCGAAGGCAAAGAGAAGGC
>JAQTQN010000199.1 GCA_028712225.1 Methylobacter sp. | reverse complement strand
GACGCTTCTGTGTCGCTGGAAAGTATTGGCTGCATACTCAGTTTGCGTGAAGTTTACGATAAAGTTCTGGATGCTGCGGATAGCAATTTGGATGCTGAATTTCCGCAATAGAAATCTGCTGGGTATTCTTTCTCAGCAATAGCCCCCGTATTTTCAATACCCTTCATGTTGTTAAGTTTTTGAGCAAGTTACCGCAATGCCTTGTGATTGGCAGATTTCTTTGCTGTTAGTGCTTTCAAGATTTCCTCTCGTATTTGCCGCTGTTTCGCCGAGTCTGTGATCGGTTGCAATTGGGTATCTGTGATGTAAAACATATCTTCTGCGCGACTACCGATAGTGCTGATTTTTGCGCTATGTAGGCTGATGCCTTGTTTAATAAAAATCCGGCCAATTTTCGATAACAAGCCTGCATGGTCGGTGGTGACCAGTTCCATAATGGATTGGTTGTTGAGTGGGTCGGTTAAAAATTCGACACTGGTAGGGATAGGGAAATGTTGAGCTTGTCGGGATTGGCGATGGATGTTTTTGTGTTCTTTGACTTGGTGATAACGCAGGTTGTTGCGTAACGCGGTGCAAATATGGATTTCCCTGAATAATTCGTTAATGGCTTCACCGGACTGCTCAAGCACTAAAAAACTGTTGAGCACGTAGTTGTCCAGCGTGGTCATTATTCGGGCGTCAAGAATTGTTAAACCTAGCTGGTCGAGGGTAGCGGTACTTAAAGAAAAAATAGCCTCTTCATTTTGTGTGTAAACAAAGACCTCCGCACTGCCGCGTTGTGTTTGCGGGCGCAGTAATACCAGTGGTAAATCAGTTTCGCTGGATGAGGCTATCGCGATGGTATGCCAGGCGATTTCATCCGCCGAATAGCGCAGGAAGTAATCGTCGCTGACATGTTGCCAAGCATTAGCAATGTCTGTCCCACTTATGCCTAGCTTGATGAGTTCTTGTTCTGCTTCTTTTTTGTTTTCCGATACCCGATCAGTGGTGGTCAGTGGACTTTGTAAGCCAATGCGCAGGGCATTATGGGTGGCTGAGTAGAGCTCTTTAAGTAAGGCGTCTTTCCAGGCATTCCATAGCTCAGGGTTGGTGGCGCGAATGTCCGCCACGGTTAAAAGGTAAAGGTGGTTTAGATATTCAATACTGTCTACGGTCTGGGCAAATTGATGGATTATCTCGGGGTCGCTAATGTCTTTGCGTTGTGCTGTCATTGACATAATTAGATGATTGCGCACCAGCCAGGCGACCAAGTTGGTGTCATGTGTCGAGAGTTCATGCTGACTGCAGAAAGTTCTCGCTAATTCTTCGCCTACAGTTGAGTGATCGCCTTTTCTGCCTTTGGCAATGTCATGGAATAAGCCAGCCAGATAAAGCAGCTCAGGCTTGGCAATTTGTAAAAAGATGGTGTTACAAAATGGCAGTTCATCACTGTGTTTGTCCAGCGCAAAGCGGCGCAGGTTGCGAATCACAAACAAGGTGTGCTCGTCGACGGTGTAAATGTGGAATAGGTCGTATTGCATGCGCGCAACGATGTTGGCGAAGCAAGGGATGTAGGCGGCCAGCACACCGTAGCGATTCATGCGGCGTAGTTGATCGGTAATGCCTCGAGGCTGACGAAAGGCTTCAATAAACAGTCGGTTGGCGGCTTTGTCTTGGCGAAAGTCGTCGTCGATTAAGTGTAGGCTTTTGCGGATCAGGCGAATAGTGGTTGCTCTGACGCCCTTGAATGATGGGTATTGTTCAAGTAATAAGAATATTTCCAGCAATGCTAAAGGGTGGCGTTCAAAAACGGTTTCATCGACGACTTCGATATAGCCGTTGATGGCAATAAATTTATCATTAATGGGCGTTGCTGTGCTGGCGCTTTCTCCGCAGACAAAACGTTCGTTGAATAGCTGTAGCAGCATTTCATTTAGGCGTTCAAGACCCAGTACGGTCTTAAAATAAAACTGCATGAATTGCTCAACATCTTCATTACGCTGCTGGTCGTCGGTGCTAAAACCGAATTGCTGGGCCAGATCACGTTGGTAATCAAAAATCAGCCGGTCTTCGGCGCGATGCGTTAACAAGTGCAGTGCGTAACGAATGCGCCACAATACTTCTAATGCAGCAACCAACTCCATGTATTCGGATTCAGGCAAAAAGCCGTAGTGAGTTAATTCTCGAATAGAGGAGGCATTGTAATGACGCTTGAAAACCCAAGAGATGACTTGCCGGTCACGCAAGCCGCCGGGGCCTTCTTTAATGTTGGGCTCAAGGTTGTAGGCTGTGTCGTGAAATTTGGCGTAGCGCAGTCGTTGCTCTTCCATTTTGGCGGCGAAAAACTCACTGGAAGGCCAGATTTTGTCGGGTGTTATTTGTGTGAGTAGGTCTTCATGAAGTGAGCTGTCGCCGGTGATGAGCCGGTTTTCCATCAAGCTGGTCATGATGGTTTGGTCGCTGACAGCAGCATCGACACATTGTGTTATGGTGCGCACGCTTTGGCCGGGTTTTAAGCCGATGTCCCACAAAAAAGTAAAGAAATTTGCCAAGGCTTGATGATGGCTGTCTGCATCTATTGCTGGCAGTAGCACGACAATATCAATATCTGAATAAGGAAATAGTTCTCTTCTGCCATAACCTCCCACGGCTAATAGACTAAGATGGTGCGCGTGTTCGCCCAAAAAATGCTGCCAGCAGCCAGTTAAAATCAGGTCAATAAAATCAGATTTTTCTTTGATTAGGCCTGAAACCGAGCTTTGCGGGTCGAATTTTTCTCTGAGTTCGGTATCTTTTTGTTTTAGTAGTTGCTTGATTTGCTGCAAGCTGTCTGGCGCTGTAAACAAGGCGGCGTTGATTGGTTTATGCAAGGTGGTCACATTTCTTCATGGCGTAACGTTAGTACTTCAAAGCCTTGTTCGGTAACAAGAATGGTGTGTTCCCATTGTGCGGAGAGACTTCGGTCTTTGGTAATGACGGTCCAGCCATCGCCAAGCACTTTAATGTGACGTTTGCCCAGATTAATCATGGGTTCAATGGTTAATATCATCCCGCTTTTTAAAACTTCACCTTCGCCAGGTTTGCCATAATGCAAGACCTGAGGTTCTTCATGGAATTTTTTACCTATGCCATGACCGCAAAATTCCCTGACTACAGAGTAGCGATTGCTTTCAGCATGTTTTTGAATGGCGTTGCCAATATCACCGAGTGTTGCACCGGCTTTAACTTGCTGAATGCCGAGCCACATCGATTCTCTAGTGATTTCGACTAGGCGTTTGGCGTGAGCGTTAACTTCGCCTACGTAAAACATTTTACTGGTGTCGCCGTGATAGTCGTCTTTGATTACCGTAATGTCGACATTAACAATATCGCCGCTTTTAAGTTTTTTGTCGCTGGGAATGCCGTGGCAAACCTGTTGATTTATAGAGGTGCAAATCGATTTTGGAAAGCCGTGATAGTTCAGCGGGGCGGGGATGGCTTTTTGCACATTGACAATGTAGTCGTGACAAATTTGGTCGAGTTCATCGGTGGTTACGCCGGGGATTACGTAGGGTTCTATCATTTCCAAAACTTCAGCGGCCAATCTTCCCGCAGTGCGCATTTTTTCAATTTCAGTGTCGTTTTTGATGATAATACTCATGAATGCAATGTTTTTTCCTTTAAGTATTTGCCTGTTTATTGCGTTTAACTAAGCAATAAACAGGCAAATTATTATATTGGTTATGTTGTTAATGGTATCGATTCTAACAGAGATTCGGTTGTTGTAAAAAGGCGATTGTGGTATAAAGATAAGTTCATTTTTTGTAACAATACTCACACTTAATCGTCACGATTGGAAGGGTGCCGGCGCAACTTGTTGTTGTCGGTTTCCAATCGGGATAAGTGGAGGCGTAACCCACTCGAAACAAAATGTTTCGATTTTTAATCTTAGGAGAAATAAATGGCAGCAGTAACCATGCGTCAAATGCTTGAAGCGGGTGTTCATTTTGGACATCAAACTCGTTATTGGAATCCGAAAATGGCACCATACCTATTCGGAGCTCGTAACAAAATCCATATCGTAGATTTGGAAAAAACGCTTCCAATGTTTAATGACGCTATGAATTATCTGGGTCAAGTAGCAGCAAACAAAGGTACAGTTTTGTTTGTTGGGACTAAAAAAGCAGCTCGTAAAGTAGTTGCTGAAGAAGCTAAACGTTCTGGACAACCTTACGTTAATCATCGTTGGTTGGGTGGTATGTTGACCAACTTTAAAACAATTAAAAAATCAATTGCGCGATTGAAAGAGCTTGAAGCATTAAAAGCTGACGGTACGCTTTATCACAGATTTGGTAAAAAAGAAGCGCTGGGTATGGAACGTGAGCTTGAAAAGCTGGAGCGCAGCCTAGGTGGTATTAAGGACATGAAAGGGATTCCTGATGTGATTTTCGTATTGGATGTCGGATATGAAAAAAACGCTATTAGCGAAGCTAAGAAATTAGGTATCCCCGTTGTTGGTATCGTCGATTCCAATAACTCACCTGAAGGTGTGGATTATCTGATTCCTGGTAACGATGATTCAATTCGTGCAGTCAAATTGTATTGCGAGAGCGTTGCTTCGGCAGTACTTGATGCAAAGACAGCTGTACTAGGCTTGTCTGCTAAAGCTGACGACTTTGTCGAAGAAGCTGCGGCGGAATAAAATTGCGTTGCGCGTGCAGGCAGTGTCCTGTAAGTGAAAAGCTGCGAAATTAATAAAACGCCTCCTTATGGGGGCGTTTTTATAATGATCAACAATAAGAGAAATTAAAGAATGAGTAATACTATTAGTGCAGCACAGGTTAAAGAACTACGGGAAAGAACCGGTTCTGGCATGATGGAATGTAAAAAAGCTTTGGTTGAAGCCAATGGTGATATGGAATTGGCAATTGAGAATATGCGCAAATCCGGTTTGGCTAAAGCTGATAAAAAGTCCGATCGTATTGCAGCTGAAGGTATTATCGGCGTCAAAGTCAGTGATGATGGCAAAATTGCTGCGATCGTTGATATTAACAGTGAAACCGATTTTGTTGCTAAAGCCGATGACTTTGTTAATTTTGTTAACGACGTTGCAGCCACATTGCTAACGTCTGATGTTGAAACAGAGGAGCAATTATTGGCACTTCCATTGGCTAATGGCTCGACAATTGATGAGACTCGTCGTGGTTTGATTGCTAAGTTAGGTGAGAACATCACTATCAGACGCTTCGTAAAATA
>JAQTQN010000198.1 GCA_028712225.1 Methylobacter sp. | reverse complement strand
TTAAAAGCCGCCTTTTTTGTGCTCAATTTTTACCGAAAGCCCCCAAAAAACCACATGCAATACCAAGGTAATCACGCTTAAATTACCCAAGGATGCGAAGTAAATAATTATTATCCCATCCGGCTTTTAATCGTTTGATCTTGACGCCGACCTTAGAGATTTTTTCAGTCTTGATCAGATTCAGGGCAATATGTCGGATAACCGCCAGATTTGCCGCACTATGTCCTTTGCGAGTCCGATTACTATCTTCATCAAAGGCGACATCCAGCACCCAATGAAGATTGTTTTCAATAGCCCAATGCGCTCGCGCCACGCGTTCCAATCGCTTCGGATCACTGATGTCAAGACGGCTAATAAATAGCGTGTTTCCTCGGTCACCTTGTCACCGATTTCTCTTTTGATAGAAGTATGGACATTAAGAAACAAGCAAGGCATCGTCGCGCCCTAGTCAACCTAGCCAAAAAGCTAGCTATGTTTCAATAATTTAAATCGTTAACAACGCTATTTATTCCAGTGAGCCGTCAAGGATGACAACACAACAGAATACCAATCCAGCTGATTAACAAAAACCAAATGAGGGAATTTGAATGAAAAACCGAAGCCAACCGGAACCGACGTATTGGATAGCACGAACAATGCGCTTCACGCTGTTCAGCACATACTATGCCCTGCAAATCATAATCGATCGAGTCTGACCCTGAGGTACGAAGCCGAAAAACAGCATTCAGCCGAAATGGAATTTGGATGGTATTCAGCAGTTGGAAGATTAAGTTTTAAGGATGTTTTGCGTGAAGTCTTCCTGACTGAAAAGCACCCCGATCAGCAAAAACCTGCTGCATTTAATGAATGTAGCAGGCTTTTTTTGGCTAAATGCACCCAATTTGTATGGCTCGATTATAGAGTGCTGCCGAGGGACTTTATCGGAGTTTTCTAACTTGGAATGACTGAGGATTGAGCGTTGTCGTCCTGCCTTATAAATAGGCAAGAAAAGCTAGATACATCGATAGCATGCTTTGCTAACACGATATACTGGAGATGGTATTCCAACAGTTAGTGCTTTCAACAGTGCCTGGAGTAGTTCCTAGGAAAGAGCTGAACAAATTAATTTAGCTCATGGTTCGACAAGTTATCGACAACTGCTCCTGCGACCACGAACGAAATCAGTATATTACCGTTCATCCTGAGCTTATCGAAGGATTTATCAGCGCTTCCCTAAATCCTCAGCAAACACCCTTGTCTTTGAGGATTTGCCATCTTATGAGTTTTACCTCAATCTATTCGACCTACACACTGATTAGCGCAGTTAGGTTTGTTTGCAAGAGGCGTATCATTCACTAACCTCGTGCCTTCCGGACTGCACAACCTTCGGATCTTCACTCTTCCTCTGTATTTCAAGAATAAATGGACAAGGTAATGAGACAAGCGCAACAAACTCCAGGAGTTCATCAGAAATGTTCAAAATTGCTGGTTGTTTTCCTTCACTTAATACTGATGTTTGTGATCGGATTTTTCCATCCTAATACAGCAAAGGCTACGTCTTGGCCTGATTGGCGAATATCGCGAGGAAATGGAGTGGAATGGCACATATTTTGGGACGAATGGCCTGCAACCGATACAACTGATCATAATTATGCTTGGGCTGAATCCTGCCTTATTTATGGGGGGATCGTTAAAACTAAAAATCCTGGCTCGCCTGGTTACGACCATTGGTGCGACAATTTACCACAAAGCGCTTTTAGTTCATTTGGTTACGCCAGCATCCCAATCTGGTACACATTCGGCGCACCTTCTGAGCAATTCAAATATTCAGCATGGCCATACGGAGCCCCACACTTTTGTGCCATTAGCACGGGAGCTTGTGCGCTCCCCCCTAAAAATAATGGCCCCAGCACCAGCTGCGGCATTGATACTGCAAATCCAATAAATGCAGCCACCGGTAATAAATGGCAACATGAAAGTGACTTGGCCGAACCTTCAGCTCTCGGCTTTGATCGCTATTACAACGCCAACATTCTCGCCGAACTTGCGCATATTGGAATTGGATGGATGCATACCTTTGCTCAAGCCATTACAGTGCAGCCTGCTGGCTCTTTGGTTGAGATTTTACGGACGGATGGCAAGAAATATATCTTCAAAAAGACTGGTAGTACCTACGTGCCAGATACCGACGTCATCGATGCGCTAATCGAACTCAAGGATGCAGCGGGCATAAGAACCGGCTGGCAATACACCACAGTCAGTAAAGATATAGAAAACTACGATATTAACGGCAAGTTGCTGTCTATTACCGACCGCTCCGGCCTGACTCAAACGCTTACTTACAGCGATACCTCTACTCCTAGTGTTATCTCACCCACTGCAGGTTTACTTATTCGGGTTTCCGATGCCTTTGGCCGCCAGCTGAATTTCACCTACGATAGCAGCAGCCGCATAGTTACGATGGCTGATCCGGCTGGCGGCCTTCACCGCTACGCATACGACACTGCCAATAATCTCACCTCAGTTACCTATCCCGACCTAAAAACGCGAACCTATCACTACAATGAACCCGCACACACCAGCGGTGTTAGTCTGCCCCATGCTCTCACCGGCATCACCGACGAAAACGGCAACCGCTTTGCTACGTATAAATATGATGCTCAAGGTCGCGCCATTTCCACCGAGCATGCCAGCGGCGGCATAGAAAAATACAGTCTGGCTTATAGCGCCGATGGCAGCAGCACCAGCGTTACCGATCCTTTAGGTTCTGTTCGTACCAGCAACTTCACCACCATACTCGGCGTGGTCAAAAACACCGGCAACTCGCAACCTGCCGGTTCCGGCTGCGGCGCTTCCGCATCGGCGCTCAGTTACGATGCCAACGGCAACATCGCCAGCCGCACCGATTTTAACGGTCACCGTACCAACTACAGCTACGATTTAACCCGCAACCTGGAGATCAGCCGTACCGAAGGCTTGGCGTCGACCGGCACCAGCACCCCGGAAACCCGCACCATTGCCACCACATGGCATCCCACCTTCCGCTTGCCGGTAACAAGCACAATCCCGGGCCGGGAAACCAGCTGGGTCTATGACAGTCAAGGCAATATCAGCCAAAAAACCTTAAAAGACACCGCCACCGGCAAAACGCGCACCTGGAATATCAATTACACCTACTCCGCGAGTGTGCCGGGCGCGCTATTGCAAAAAGTAGAGAACGGTCCGCGTACCGACGTTGCCGACCTGACCACTATCGATTACTACGCACCTGATGCGGTCTGTACCGGCGGCCACTTCGGTTGCCGTGGTCAAATCAGCCAAATCACCAACGCCCTAGGCCATGCCACCCAAATTACTCACTACAACGCCCACGGCCAGCCTGAAACCATTATTGACCCCAATGGCTTGATAACCACCTTAAGCTACGATGCTCGACAACGCTTAATAAGTAACGGCATAGGCAATGAAACTACCCAGTTTAAGTATGACAATGTCGGACAGCTGATTCAGCTCACCCGTGCCGATAACAGCACGCTGCACTATCACTACGATGCTGCCCACCGTCTCACCCAAATCAGCGACGGCTTGGGCAACAAAATCGTCTACACCCTGGACGCCATGGGCAACCGGCTTCATCAAGACATTCTCGACCCCGCAGGTCAGTTGGCTCAGACGCGCCACAGCGAATTTGACGCCTTAAGCCGCTTAGCCAAAGACATTGGCGCTAACCACCAAACCAGCCAATACTTCTATGACAGCCAAGGCAACCTGACCGACACCAGCGATCCGCTCAATCGCACTGCCAGCAATAATTACGATGCACTCAATCGACTGATTCAACACACCAACCCCGCTAACGACAGCAGCCAAACCCGCTTTGATAGCCGCGACAACGTTACCGCGGTAACCGACCCCAACGGCAACCCAACCCACTACAGCTACGATGGCCTAGACAATTTAACCCGTGAAGACTCGCCGGACCATGGCACGATTAATTACACCTACGATGATGCCGGCAACCTTAAAACCCGTATTGATGCCCGCGGCGTCACACACACTTACAGCTACGACGCGCTTAACCGGCAGAGCCGACGCGTTCACCGCACCGTCACCGGCATTCCCATGTCTCCGGACATCATAAGAGTTTACGATCAGGGCATTAACGGCATTGGCCATCTGACCACCATTGCCAACAAACTCACCCAAACCCGCTTTACCTATGACTTACAAGGCAGAGTATTAAATAAAGTACAGAACTATGGCAGCCCCAGCCGTAGCTTAAATACCACTTACGACGGCATTGGTCATTTGCACACCCAAACCTATCCTTCCGGACTGCAAATTGATTATGGCTACGATGCCCAAGGTCGCGTTAACAGCCTTAGCATTAACGGGCAAGTGTTGCTCAATAACCTGACCTACCACCCCTTTGGGCCGCCCAAAAGCTGGGCTTGGGGCAATGGACAAGCCTACACGCGCAGCTTTGATACTGATGGCCGACTAGCAGATTACCCCATCGGCGCAGATACCCGCGTCATCACCTACGATGCCGCCAGCCGCATTACCGCCTACAGCCACACCACCGCCGTAGGCGATCAACAATTTGCTTACGACCTGGTCGACCGCTTAAGCGCATACAGCGATAACACTACCAGCCAAACCTACCAATACGATGCCAACGGCAACCGCATCAGCCTGAACCAAAAAGGCAGCATCTACCTGTCCACCATCGCCGCCACCAGTAACCGACTGCTTAACGTCCAGGGCCCGGCTGCCAAAACCTACAGCTATGATGCCGCAGGCAACATCACCAGCGACGGCACTGCGACCTTCACCTGGAATGCCGCTGGTCGACTCTATCAAACGACCCGCGGTGGGCAGAACTATACCTACACCGACAACGGCTTAGGCGAGCGCATCCTTAAAAACAGCACAGCCCTCAGCAACGGCCCTTATAGGTTTGTCTATGACCACGCCGGACACCTGATCGGCGAATACGACAAAAACAACAACCTAAGACAAGAAACCGTCTGGCTGGGCGACACCCCCGTGGCCGTAGTCAAGTCAGCACCGGCGCCCCAGCAAAACCAGGTGTACTACATCCAAGCCGACCACCTCAACGCGCCCCGAGTCATCCTGAACAATGCCAACATCCCCATCTGGCGCTGGGATCATACCGATGCCTTCGGCACCACCCTACCCAACGAAGACCCCGACGGCGACGGCAACCAATTCGAATACAACCTGAGATTCCCCGGCCAGTATTACGACCAAGAAACCGGCTTGCACTACAACTACTTCCGGGATTACGA
>JAQTQN010000197.1 GCA_028712225.1 Methylobacter sp. | reverse complement strand
GAAAGCAAAACACCCGAAATGAGCGTGAGACACTCATTATTGCTTGTGAAGACAAGGTATCAGCACCTTTGTATTTCAATGCTATTTTTGACGATCTTAAAAGAAACCACGCTATTGCAACATCATCGTTAGTTGTCGCGGAACATAATCACACCGACCCATGCGGAGTTTTGCAGGATTTACTTAACCATTCAGGTTATCAAGATTTTGATCATCAGTGGATAGTGATTGACCGCGATGAGGAAAGAACTAATGGAGGCGGTCACACTTTAGGAAACTTTAACCAAGCCTTAGCTAAAGCAGATAGAAACAGGATTAAAGTTGCTTATGCTAACCCCTGTTTTGAAATTTGGTATTTACTACATTTTGTATACAGAAATACCGCTATTGATAGAGATGAACTTAACGACATACTAGAGCGTGACTATCAATATGCAAAAAATAAATTATTTACCATCGTAATTGATCCAAAACTGCAAGAAACTGCCATCAGAAATTCAAAGCAGTTAATTAAATCTTGGATTGAAGTTCAAGGCACAATAAGACCTGTAACGGACAATCCCAGCACTACCGTGCATGATTTAATTGAATTACTAAATAGTTTTAAAAAGAATCAAGCTGCGTAGAGTTGGTGGCGGCTTTTTGGAAGTCCAGCAAAAATTTAACGCACCGCTGCTTTATAAGGCAGGCATGCCTTGTCATATTAACCAATACACCATGAATCCACATCGTTACTCCGACGCCGAACGTGCAGCTGTTTATCGTGCTATTTATGAACGCCGCGATATGCGTCACTTTCTGCCCGATCCGGTTGCCCCCGAACTATTGGCGAGATTGTTAGATGCCGCCCACCACGCTCCAAGTGTTGGTTTTATGCAGCCTTGGCGATTTATCCGTGTCAGTTCAATGCCGTTAAGGCAACAAATACACGCTCTGGTTGAGCAAGAACGAATTCAAACGGCTCAAGCCTTGGGCGAGCGCGAAGATGCTTTTATGAAATTAAAAGTGGAAGGTATTTTGGAGTGCGGCGAAGTGTTGGCGGCGGCGCTATGCGACCAACGTCAACAGCATGTCTTTGGCCGTCGCACCCTGCCGGAAATGGATTTGGCGTCATTGTCTTGCGCCATCCAAAACTTGTGGTTAGCCGCGCGAGTTGAAGGTTTAGGCTTGGGTTGGGTGTCGATGTTTGAGCCGACAGCGTTAAAAAAATTATTAAATATGCCCGACGATAGTCAGCCGGTTGCTATTTTGTGCCTCGGCCATGTTGATAACTTTTACGACAAGCCGATGCTGGAACAAGAGCAGTGGGCATCAAGGCTAGATCTAAATACCTTATTATTTGAAAATACTTGGAATACCCCGTGCCGATAAACTTCGTTATCCCGCCTCGTGCATCTGAATTAAATGCCGCCTTACAAAATAAAATCGACCAAAAAACCAAACCATTGGGGGCATTAGGGCTGCTTGAAGCCTTAGCTTTACAGATTGGCTTATGCCAAAACAGCCTTACCCCAAGCCTGAACAAACCTTGCGTGCTTATTTTTGCCGGTGATCATGGCATCGCTGAGGCTGGCGTCAGCGCTTATCCTCAATCAGTGACTGCGCAAATGGTCGGCAATTTTTTAGCTGGCGGCGCCGCTATCAGCGTATTTGCCAAGCAGCATCAGTTGCAATTATTGATTGTCGATGCCGGTGTTAATGCTGATTTAACCCGTCATCCCCAGCTAATTGCGGCAAAGGTTGCTAAAGGTACTCGTAACTTTTCAAACCAACCCGCTATGACCGAGCAACAATGCGCAGTCGCCCTGCAAACCGGCGCTGAGCTGGTGTTGCAGCAATATAATGAGGGCTGTAATTGCATAGGTTTTGGCGAAATGGGTATCGGCAATACTTCCGCTGCCGCCTTGTTAATGCATTGCTTGACTGGCGAGCCTTTAGCTCAGTGCGTAGGCCGTGGCACCGGGCTTGATGATCAGCAATTGCAAAGTAAGTTAGCGGTGTTGGAACAAGCCGTTCAACAACATAAAAATGTTACCGAACCGTTAACAGTGTTAGCCACCTTTGGCGGTTTTGAAATGGCGATGATGGTTGGGGCTTATCTTAAAGCCGCGGAATTGGGCATGGTGGTTATGGTCGATGGTTTTATTGCCGGCACCGCGCTGTTAATAGCCTACAAATTGCAACCGCAGGTATTGGATTATTGCGTGTTCAGCCATGTGTCCAGTGAACATGGTCATCAGGCATTACTCAGATATTTTGCTGTAAAGCCGTTGCTGAACCTGGAATTACGCTTAGGCGAAGGTTCCGGTATTGCGCTGGCTTACCCATTATTGCAATCGGCGGTAGTGTTTTTGAACGATATGGCCACGTTTGCTGAAGCTGGTGTCGATCAATAAAGATGGGTTGAACAAAAAAGGGTGAGCAAACAAGTCTGCTCACCCTTTTATGCTAACGGTCGGGCAGTTATGCCTGTTTTCGTAGTCTTAATGCCAAGCCGGCAAGCGCTGAGCCAAATAACCAAGCGGCACCAGGTAGAGGGACGCTAGCAACTTCAGTTACTTTAAAGTTGTCAATTGTGCCTGCGCCTTGGAAGTCGAGTACGCCGTTGGTTGCTTTTTTGGTTTCAAATCCCAAGAAGATAGGGTTAAGGTTGAAAAGACCCTGATAACCTTGGCTTTGCAGACTCGATAAGGTGAATGTGTCTTTATTGAAAAGAGCAATCAAAGAAAACGCTGTGCCGTTGTAAAGACCGGTTTGATTGAATTGGGCATTGGGGCCGTCAAAACTGACGCTCACAAAATCATAAGTATCCGGCTGAATCGCACCGGTAAAGCCGTGCAGGTCGATAGTAGGCTGAGTAACTAGTTCAGAATTGTCTTCAATGTTAACGTAAAGGCTATCGCTGTTGTCAACGATGGGCTGGCCGCCATTGATGGCAACAGATATTGGCGTATTCCAATAGCCCAACTCGATGCGTGTATAAGGCGGATTATGTGATGGGGAATCATAATTTACACTCTCTGGCGCAGTAATATCGATCGTAAATTCACCAGAAAATAATTGATTGGCAGCAATACTGCCTGTGCCGGAAATAAACGCCCCATCAAACGTCACAAGTTGGGCCGCATTGACACCGGATGAGATTAAGAGCATGGCTAGTGCGCCGGATAGTTTTTTCATTGTAATTCCCATGTTGTTTAGTGTTAACGCCAACTTAGTTAAGCCCCAGTGGGCTCTATTGCTCGATTTGTAGGGAGATGTTAACGGCTCAAGGCATATTCTATTGGCGAAATAAGTCTAACATGCAGAATGTATTGTTAAAAGTATGAGCTCGACCGGCGGTGGTTGGGGGCGCTTTTAGCTGCCCCCAATGTTTATCTCACAGCCCCAGCTCAGACAAGCTCGGATAATCATCAGGCCTAGTGCCGAGCGGCCAATGAAATTTTCGCTCCAGTTCGTCAATAGCTAGATCGTTGATACTGGCTATGCGTCGCTGCATCAGGCCGTGTTCATTAAATTCCCAGTTTTCGTTGCCGTAAGCGCGAAACCATTGTCCCGAAATATCATGCCATTCATACGCAAAGCGCACGGCAATGCGGTTGTCATGGTAAGTCCATAATTCCTTAATCAGTCGATAATCCAGTTCTGTTGCCCATTTGCGCTTTAGAAACTGGGTAATCTGCTCTCGTCCAGACAAGAATTCGGCACGATTGCGCCATTGGCTGTCAATGGTATAAGCCAGGGCGATTTTTTCCGGGTCTCGACCATTCCAGGCATTTTCGGCGGCACGCACTTTTTGTGCGGCAGATTCCAAGGTAAAGGGCGGTAGTGGTGGGCGAACGGCTTCAGTCATGGTTGACTCCTGGTTAAATTGGTTACTGCAATACAAATTTAAGGCCGATCAATATCAGCATGGTTGCCAGTATGGGACGTAACACTTTTTCGGGAATTTTTGCGCTTAAGTGGCTGCCTATCCAGATGCCCGGCAATGAACCAATCAACAAGCTGCCCAGCAACACTAAATCGACATTGCCTAAACTAAGGTGGCCGAGTCCTGCGACGGCTGTGAGTGGAATAGCGTGAGCTAGATCGGTGCCGACGATTTTAACGGTGGTCATTCTTGGATATAAAAATAACAAGGCAACCGTGCCTAGAGCGCCTGCGCCAACCGACGACAATGTCACGAGAATGCCCAGTACAGAGCCAATCAGGATTGTTGCGGGTATTTGTAGATGTTTGAAACGGCCGGTATTTTCGGGGGTGCTGTGGTCGTCATCAATAGGCCCTAGTTTTGCAGCTCTGGCCAGCAGCACACTGCGTACTAACAACGCGCAAGCGGTCATCAGCAATGCAACGCCCAAGGTGAAGGTGATGGTGCCGGTGGTTTCTTTACCAACGGACATCAAGTGTTTGAGTACGTACAACGTTGCCAAGGCAAAAGGTAAGCTGCCCACCGATAGCCAGCCGACGATTTTCCAGTCTACAGAACCATGCTTGCCATGATGCACCCAGACGCCGCTGGTTTTGGTGATGGCGGCAAACAATAAGTCTGTGCCTACTGCTACTGCGGGCTTGAAGCCGAATAAAAATACCAGTAAAGGCGTCATTAACGAACCGCCACCGACTCCGGTAACACCAACCAACATACCTACAAAAAAACCGGAAAAGCTATATGCCCAATTCATGAAAAAACCAACCTCTAGGTTCTTGTGTTTGAAAAAGGCTGGATTATAACAGCCCGCCCCAATAAAACGGGCGGGCAGGGTGTATTTACGAATTAAGTTCGCCAGCGGCTAGCAATAATTCATCAATAAAGTGTCGGCTGTATAACGGCAGGTAGTTATTTTTTAAGTAGGCGATTTTGGTGGTTGAGCTGGGTATAAGGTGCGACAAATCGCGAATGACTAAATCCTGATCCATTGCCGGGTCATAAGCCATGCCGGCAATAATGCCCACGCCCATGCCCAGTCTAACGTAGGTCTTGATGACATCGGTATCAGCGGCGGCCAGGGTAATATCGAGCTTGAGTTCGGTATTTTTGAAGGCAGCCTCAATATTTGATCGACCGGTAAAGCCAAAGCCATAAGTAAGAATCGGAAAGCTTGCTAGTCGTTCCAGGGTGATTTCGCCGCTGCTTAAGGGATGTGTTTTTGGCACGACAACCGCGTGGTGCCACGCATAGCAACGGTTAAGCACCAGGTTTTCATCCTCGGCAATTTTTTCCGTGCAAATGGCAATATCGGCTTGGCGGCTGTGCAGCTTGTCAATTAACTGTTCTGGGGCCGCTTCAAGCATGTAGATTTTGACAGCCGGATATTTGTCCTTAAAGCGCAAGATTGGTTTGGGCAGGAAGTATTTGGCTTGGGTGTGGGTGGTGGCGATATGCA
>JAQTQN010000196.1 GCA_028712225.1 Methylobacter sp. | reverse complement strand
GCTTTGCAGGCAGACTTGATGACAATGGCTGCAGGCTTCAATACAAGCCATCATGCCGTGTTCACTGGAAGTGTGGGTTTGTTGGTTCATGGCGATTCTCCTGAGAGCTTAAGCTGTGGATGAAATTGGGGTTGTGTCAAAACCTTGCAATCACTCTAACCGCTATACCCGATCAGGTCGGTACGGTAGCGCTCATAAGTTATAAAATCCAAGAGCAAGTTGACTTTGTAAATAATTCGACTGGACTTGAACAAACAGCGCCGCAGTACCCAATCAAGCTGTGCATAACAGCTCTTCTCCTACGTGAGAAGGGACGAATTATTGAGCTGAATAGTTACTTATTTTTTTCATCACTAGTATTACCAACAACGCCTGCTGTGGCGATAAAACGCAGAGCATCCTCAACAGACATATCTATTTCTGTTACATTTTCCCGTGACATAATGACGGTGTTGCCACCCATCTGATAACTGAATGGTAAAAATACGGCAATCTGGTCGTCGGCAATAAATGTATGTAAAACCTCATCAAAATCAGAAACGGTAATAAAACCTATTTGTTGACCATTGCCTGGGGGTACATTAACCAGAACGACCTGTTTAAATTTCCTTTTGTTTTTGCTGGAAAAAAGAGAACTGAAATCGCGTATGGTTGTATAGATGCTTTTAACTACGGGAATTTGGATAACAAGTTCTTCCAAATTATTAAACAGGCTGCGGAAAGTTAGAGACTCCAGAAAGGCGCCGAAAAAAAACACTAGCGGAAGACCTAATACAACCCCCAAGCCTTTTATGTACCAACTGTCAGGGAAGAAAAACTTGAAAATATTTCCCAGCGCCAGCTCCGTAGTACCGGCAAGCCAGGCGAGCAAATAAAGGGTAAATATAAGAGGGATAATGGCAATTAAGCCTTTGAAAAAGATTTTACTGATCGGCTTCATTTTTATGTCCAATGAGTAGGATTCAAAACCACATTACTCAGCGCCGCTCATTTTAGAGGGTGCTGGAAAACTTATAGAAGTTGAGTTCGTCGCACCCCAATTAAAAATAACCTCTTGATTTTGTAAGACTAGAATTACTACTTACCTTCGCGTTTATTACGTTCGATCTGTTCGTTGGGAGAAATATATTTCCCCTTTTTATACTGTTCGACATCTTGAGGATGGTCAGTTTTTAAAGACTCTTCTCTTTGCACCACCGATTCCAGCTTGGCAAATTCTGCGGGTGTTAAGCTTCCGTCTAGGTCGACGTCTAGTATGTCCCAGTACCTGGCAACATACTCATTGCTTAAGCCTTCATCTCGACTAATTAAGTCATCGTGATTGGTATCAAGCGTACTGAAGGCCGGACAATTTTGTTTGCTCTCACTTTTTGTGGATGAATTTACTGGTTCATTCGCCCAGGCTGTCGAACAGGTAACCAAGACAGCCAATAAACCATATCGTGTGCGACTAATCATGAGCGTAACTCCATTGTTAGTATTAAGTGGGTGAAACCCAACGGTATCAAACGTATGCGAAGAGTCGACAATGGCTTCAAAAGCCTAATTTACGGATTTAGCTGCCTGATGAGTTAGGAAGCAGCAACCGTCTAAAAGGCTAAGCAGCGTCCAACAGTCGATCCAAAATGCGAATATGCGCTTGTTGAGCAGGTAGCAGCTTCATTTCAATCAAAGAGCGAATATCTGAAGACAGCTCAGTCTCCTGCAACGCTTCCTCATAAGCTTCTGCGCCACTTTTTTCGCCGCCCTGTAAAGACTTTAGTGCCGCTTCTTTACCCAGCAGATTAGCGCCTCCCTAAACTATTTTCGCCCAAGTCCCCCAGACTCCCGAATCCTCACAGGGAGTTCCGCCCAATCGATTGATGAGTGCCTGTAAACTGGAAACTGCCTCTGTATGATCTTCATAAATTGGCAATAAATCCTCCGCTTCGCCCAGTCCGTCATCTTCCCGAAGCTTATCCAACGCCTGTTGGTAGGTTTCCGTTGCTGCTAATTCATCTTTCAGAAATTTATTGAGTATTTCAATGTTATGCATGACAAAATTCCTTAGTAATTATTTCTTGTTTAAGGGTAAATAGACCTTTGGAGCAACTGAAGATCGAAGCACATCATTGGTAAATGATGCGCTTCGATCTAACAATTAGACAGATGCTTCCCCAGTCGAGGAAATATCCTCAGCGTGAGCTTTCTCGAAAATGTCTTTCGCCCGATCAATCTCTTCGCTGGTTTTTGCATGGACAGAAATCAACGCACTTCCCCCCTTGATTTTTCCTTCATAGCGCTTGGCTTCATACTCCGGAATACCCAGGCCGATTAAACCGCCCGCCAAACCGCCAGTGGCCGCACCGACTGCTGCACCACTCAGTGCCGCCATAATGGGGCCAGCGGCGATTAACGGACCGACGCCTGGAATAGCCAGGGCGCCAATCCCAGCCAACAAGCCAACGACAGCCCCCGTGCCTAAGCCCACTGTGCCACCAATAGCCGCCCCTTCCGGTGCTTTGGTGTGCTTTTCATGGGCAAAATCCTGGGTAGTGGATTTGTCGGGAAACAGCACCGATATATCATTGGTTGAAAAACCCGCTGTGGTCAGGTGATTGACAATGCTTTCTGTTTGTTCGAGATTTTGGGCGATACAAAAAACGGCTTTAGTCATGACGTTCTCCTGGGCCTTTAAGGCGCTTTATTTTCAAGTTGATTATCTACCTTCAACACACCAAGTGTTTGCTTGGCGATTTCATGTATTTTTTTACTTTCGGCTTTATTTTCAACGGGCCCGCGTAGAGTCACGACCCCATTACGGGTGATGATTTTTACGTTTTGCGCATTAACTGATAGTGACTCATCTTTAACCAGGGCTTGACGTATGTCAGCCGTAATTTTGATGTCAGCTTCAGTTTCCTTTTGATCTTCCGGGGTTAACGTAGTGTTGTCTTTATCGCGTACATTACGTTCGGTATTTTCCAATGGCGAGTCGGCAGCCAATTGCATGGCAGGTGCCTGTTCGGCTCGACTGGGGCTGGTCATCATTAGTAGACCGGCCGTTAGCGTAACCATAACTAACAATATTCGTTTAAACATAGTGATCTCCTGACTGGTGGGTGTTGTTTTCAAGATACGAAACGGCGTCCCGGCTAGACCGAAACTGATGCTCGTTTGCTGCACTCGTTTATTTGTTTTTTTTAAGATCTTCTTTAAGATCGCCAAAGCCTGCCTTGGCTTTACCGATGTTTTTTTGAATATTCCCCTCTAACTCCAACTCCTCGTCGTCCAGTATGTTGCCGGTGGCTTCCTTGACCTTACCTTTGGCTTCTTCAACGCGGCCTTTTATTTGATCTTTGTTCATGGTGTCTCCTGATAATTATTTAGCCATCACCAGATAGCAATGGCTAAAGCGCGGAAGGCTATCTCCCTGCACTCGGCTTTTAAGTTATACCTAAATCTAAAAGTGTTCGGTGCGGCAGCGAACAGAGACGGAGTTGGCTTGCACGACTGTTGTTTCATTAATGTTGCTAATGTAGGTTTTAAGCTTTTAGAAAGGCTAATAAGTCGGCATTTAGCTCATCTTTGTGCGTGTCAGCCAGGCCGTGAGGGCCATCAGGGTAAATCTTTAACGTCGCATTCTTAATAAGTTTGGCCGAAGCGTGAGCCGAGGCATCGATCGGCACAATCTGGTCGTCATCGCCGTGAATAATAAGGGTGGGCACATCGAATTTCTTGAGGTCCGGAGTAAAATTAGTCTCGGAAAAGGCTTTAATGCAGTCAAGCTGGTTCTTTAAGCCGCCCTGCATGCCCTGTAACCAAAATGCATCGCGGACACCTTGACTGATCTTGGCCCCCGGCCGATTGGTACCGTAGAACGGCGTGGTGAGATCCTTGTAGAATTGCGAACGATCAGCGGCGACGCCGGCACGAATCTTATCAAACGCCTCGATTGGCAGGCCTGCAGGATTGGCGTCGGTCTTGAGCATCAGCGGCGACACAGCACCCATCAATACCACCTTGGCGACGCGTTGAGACCCATGACGGCCAATATATCGGGCAACTTCACCGCCGCCGGTCGAGTGGCCGACCAAAGTAATGTCATTTAGTTCTAGCCTGTCGATGAGCTCTGATAGATCGTCAGCATAGGTATCCATGTCGTTGCCGTTATAAGGCTGACTGGACCGGCCATGACCGCGACGATCATGAGCAATACAGCGATAGCCATTGGCTGCCAAAAACACCATCTGACTTTCCCATGCATCGGCGCTGAGCGGCCAGCCGTGACTGAAGACGACGGCTGGCCCAGAGCCCCAGTCCTTGTAGTAAATTTCTGTGCCATCTTTGGTAGTGATCGTGCTCATGATGAAATTTCCTGTTTAAGTTAGTGTGCGATAGGGCTTTCAGCGAACAATTAATAGTTCAGCTTCTTAGAGAACTCTCGGGGCTTTGCACTGAATCCACGCCAGACTCCCAGATCAATGCAAGCACTTTAGCCACCAAATTTGTTTTAGTCGGTTCGGTAGCGCTCATATCTAATTATTCAAATAATAATTTTCTCGGCAGCCTGTTATGTACGGTAACGAACGGACGGACGTTTGCTGTTGCCGCTAAGCTACTTTTGAGATTTTTTAACAACACAGCCAACAAATATCCCCCATTAACGCCAAGTAATGGGCATTGATGCTCTGTTATGGATACCCATTTTCTACCCTACCCAAGGACTCGCCATGCTAAATAAACACTTACTTGCTATTGCCTCATTAACAGGCATGGGCCTGCTGCCGCTAGCTCAGGCCGCCGATCAATACCAAGATAATCGTTGGTATGTCGCACCTTTTGCCTCATTTGTGAAAACCGGCGGCGATCGCAATTCAAGCGATGGCTGGGGCGGTGGTTTGGGGGTCGGTAAAATCATCGATAAACATTTCAACGTCGAATTGAAAGGCTTTTATGAAGGCTTTGGCGGCACTAACGGCCCCTGGGATTTAGCAGGCGGCACTGCCGATGCGCAGTATTTTTTCTTCCGCGATAAATTCTCGCCTTATACCGTTGTCGGCTTGGGCGCAATGAACACGTGTGCGTCAGCTAATTGTGGCGTCGGTTTTATTGGGGAAGCGGGAGCTGGTTTTACCTACGAACTGCATGACAACTTTTTGATCCGCAGTGATGTGCGCTACCGTTACAACAACAATCTCAATGCCCATGTTCAAGCGGGTACTGACGAATTTCACGATATGACGGTTAACGTTGGTTTTGTGATTCCGTTCGGTGACAAACCCAAATCCTCGGTAATAGCTACTCCGCCAATCGTAACTGCGCAAGTTGCCGATTGCTCTACTCTCGATTCGGATGCTGACGGTGTCAATAACTGTTTGGATAAATGCCCGTCCACCATTGCAGGCGGCAAGGTG
>JAQTQN010000195.1 GCA_028712225.1 Methylobacter sp. | reverse complement strand
AGGCATGAGCTCAGCTAGTAAATACTGGTGCATTGGTCTTTTTGAAAGTGCATTGTCGGCATACAGCAGCCCAACTAAGCTGTTGTCACGTAACACCGGTACAACAATAAATTCTTCAGACTGCAGACATTTATGAAATGGATTGTCATGCTCTGATTTTGTATCAATTAGCACCGCCTGTTTGTCGCGTAGAGAGGTTAATAATTTTCCGGAAACACTACCAATGTCTATTTCGAACGGCTGTTGTTCTACAGTAAGCGCCAGCTTTGGCCACCAATGTGAGGCAACAAGACAACGACGTTTGGCATCGGAATTAAGCATGATGCTGCGATCAAACGAAAACTCATTTTGAATGGCTTCCAAAGTCTTCGGAACAAAATCATCGGGATTTAAGCTTTGATGCGGGGCTGTCAGGCTGGATGCCATTCGTCTGTTTGATTTAAATTCAGTGTCGGCTTGCGGGTTAGTGCTTAGCTGGCTCAGATTGATAGTGGCTTTGATGAGGGTCGCTCTTAATTTGTGCAGTGTTGGAAATTCAATACCGTAAAATTCACGGGTATTTTGCATTTCTTTATCAACTTGCTGCAGAAGGCTTTCGATGTCTAAGCGATCAATATTTATGGTTTTCAACACAGATTGTTGTAGAGGAGGGTGGCTATGGTTGGCAATTGAACCAATGCCTTGTACCCAAGCGATGTAGTTGGCGAACGAAACTATTGCAATTTCGGTTTTGTATTCAGCGAAGGCTGAATTGGGAACGGGTTGGTTGTGATGGCAGGCAACTATCGCTTTGATGGCTTCAGGCAGTTGCCACTCCAGACAGAATACATGCCCAATTTCGGTGTGAGTGAGGCCAAAAAAATTGCGTTCTTCAACCGGATTCAATTGTCTGTTGTTTCCCATGGCAGCAATAAAGTCGCTATAGGTAACTCGTCCATAAGTTTCCAGAACCACTTTGCCAATGTCATGAATGAGGCCGCCTGTATAAACGAGGTCTGGATCTGGATGCTTAATGGTGACAGCAATTGCGCGGCTTAAAGACGCAACAAATAAACAATGTTGCCAAAAAAATAATTGGTTGAATTGTTGTTTTGGGTCGTGTTTGATCATTTTGTTGTAAAACAACAAATTAAGAGCAAGTTGACGAACAGCAGAAAATCCTAGGATATTGACTGCGCGTTTAATTGATGTGGTTTTATTAGGAATGTAATAGGCTGCAGAATTAACGTTACGCAGAATTCTTGCTGCTAACGTGGGTTCTGTCTCAATGATACGTGTTAAATCTTCGGCTCTAGCATTGTCATCATGCGTGAGTTTAAGCAATTTGACGGCAACAGAAGGCACTAATTGTAGGTAATTAATTTCCTGCTTAAGAATAGAATGGGCTGCGCTGCGTATGTTTTCCAAAGCATCCCTGTCATCATCAGTCATTGCGTTACCTTAATCTGCTTAATTGTATATTTACGCTACCATCATCTTGCGCTGACATCGCAAAGCTTAATCAATAGCCATATAAATTCCGAGAGTTATCGTGCAGAATTTTTAATATTTTTTATTGCTTGCCGATTTGGCTGACCTTTAAAAACTTGCAAAAAATTAAAGGTGGGGCAAGCAGAGACCCGCAAGTATAGTTAAGCCGGTATATTGATTCAACAAAGCTCGAGCATATATTAACCAGCGCAGAGAAATGCAAAAGTTTCTGAATAGTGTTGGATGGATTACAATATGCGGCTATAGCCACGACAGGGCAGAAAAGATTTGGGCGATTTGTCCTACTTTTTTGTTGGGTTGTTTTGTGAACTAATCGTAAAGTGAGTAGATGAAAAAATTAAAATGCGCTGTTATCGGTACCGGGTATCTGGGCAAGTTTCACGCGGAAAAATACGCTTCATTACCTGATTGCGAATTGGTTGCGGTAGTCGATACCAATGAAATCGCAGCAAAAACCGTTGCGGAAAAATTTGGCGCGCAAGCGTTGACCGATTACAAATCCTTGTTAGGTAAAGTCGATGCCGTCAGTATCGTTGTACCAACCACATTACATCATGTGGTTTCCAGGGATTTTCTTAATGCTGGGGCGCATGTATTGGTTGAAAAACCTATCACAGTTACGGTTGCTGAAGCCGATGAACTGATCGCGATTGCCAAAGAGAAAAATTTGATTTTGCAGGTTGGTCATCTGGAAAGATTTAACCCGGCCGTGTTGGGCTTAGACAAAGAAGAAAAACCTTTGTTTATCGAATCACATCGCTTGTCACCGTTTAATCCAAGGGCCAATGACGTCAGTGTTGTATTGGATTTAATGATTCATGACATCGACATTATCCTGGCGCTGGTGGATTCTGAAGTTGAACGCATTGATGCCAGTGGTACCCCCGTTTTGACTCAGGGCACGGACATTGCCAATGCCAGAATAACGTTCAAAAACGGTTGCGTAGCCAACGTTACTGCAAGCAGAATCAGTTTGAAGATGGAGCGCAAAATGCGCATGTTCAAACCAAACTCTTATGTTTCTGTGGATTTCCAAAATCGTGTATTGGTTAAACACCGCACAGGCAAGAAAGAAATGTTCCCAGGGATTCCGGAAATTGAAACGGAAGAGTCTGTTTTTGAAAGCGGGGATGCCTTGCTGGAAGAAATCAAGCATTTCGTCAACTGTATCCACACCGGTAAAAATCCTCTTGTCTCCGGTGAAGCAGGGAAAAGAGCATTAGAAACCGCAATTCAGATTACTCGATTATTAGGCGATAAAGCCTAGTTTTCTCCTCATTTTTTGATTCACATAAAGGCAATAAAAGCATGATACCGATGGTAAACCTTAAGGCTCAATACGCGGAAATTAAAGACGAAGTTGAGCGTGGACTGGCTGAAACAATTGAAAATTGCTCGTTTATTTTAGGCCCCAATGTTCAGGCTTTTGAAAAAGAAGCCGCCAGTTATTTAGGTGTTAAACATGCTATCGGCGTGGCTTCAGGTACAGATGCGCTGCATTTGGCATTGATTGCTGAAGGTATTGGTGCTGGTGATGAAGTGATTACCACTGCTTTTACATTTATCGCTACCGCAGAAGCGATTAAGTATGTAGGTGCAATTCCTGTCTTTGTGGATATTGATCCCCAGACTTTTAATATTTCGCCCGAAGCGATTGAAAAAGCTATAACGCCAAAAACCAAAGCAGTAATGCCCGTCCATTTATTTGGGCAACCGGCTGATATGACAAAAATTGCGCAGTTGTGTGAGCAGCATAATCTCAAGTTGATTGAAGATTGCTGCCAATCATTTGGTGCGAGTATCAATGGCAAACAAACAGGCTCTATAGGTCATGCCAGTGGTTTCAGTTTTTTCCCTAGTAAAAACTTGGGCGCATTTGGTGACGGCGGTTTAGTGACCACTAATTCAGATGAGAGTGCTGCAAAGATTAAGCAATTGCGTAATCATGGCTCCGATGTCCGGTATTACCATGATGTAATTGGTTACAACAGTCGCCTTGATGAGATGCAAGCTGTGATCTTAAGAGCCAAATTAAAGCGTATTGATCAATACAATCAAAGGCGTCGTCATGTTGGGCATTTATATTCACAATTGATGGCTGATTTACCGCTGACTACGCCTTATGAAGATGGCCTGGGCGAACACGTTTATCACCAATACACCTTGTTGTGCGATCGTCGTGACGAGGTCTTGAAAGCACTGCAGGATAAACAAATCGGCTGTGCGATCTATTATCCGGTGCCACTGCATCAACAAAATGTATTTAAGCAAGAATGTGCAGGCGTAAGTTTGCCGGTGACCGAAGCGGTTGCCGCCAAGTGTTTCTCATTACCTATTTGTCCGTATCTTGAAGATGACACCATCAGGGAGATTGTTGCTGTTATTCGCGGTGTTTTGACAGCGTAAATTAATTTGCGGTGATGTCATTCAGGCCGACTTTACGTCGGCCTTTTGTTTGGTTTCCTTTTAAAAGGCTTTTGTTTTGGTCGATCACAACCTATTAACTGTTATGTTCAGTGCTGGAGAGTCCTCCGGTGAACAGCATGCTGCCAATATGTTTCTGGAGCTTAAAAAGCAATATCCAGATATTAAAGGTATCGGCATGGGCGGAGCCAAGATGGCTCGGGCAGGGATTGATATTTGCTATGACTCAGCAAATATTGGGGTCATCGGTGTCGTTGAGGTACTTAAACATTATGGTGAAATTCGCCGTGCGTTAAAGATGATGCAGCAATTGCTTGATAAAGAGCGTCCGGATTTATTGGTGTGTGTGGATTACAAAGAATTCAATTTTAAATTAGCTAAATATGCCAAGCGGATAGGCATAAAAGTGTTGTTTTATGTCAGTCCGCAAGTATGGGCATGGCGCCCGGGACGAGTAAAGGCCTATGGGGAAGTGATCGACATGATGGCTGTGATCTTTCCATTTGAGACGGCTTATTATGATGCCGAAAATGTACCGGTACGCTATGTCGGGCATCCATCGGTTGATAAAGTACATCCTCTTCATAGCAAAGCCGAAGACTTGGTTAGCTATAAATTAAATCAGAATAACCCTATTGTGGGCTTATTGCCGGGCAGTCGCGCTAACGAGATCAAACGGATGTTGCCTGTTATGCTGGCGGCCGCTGAGCAATTGCAGGTTAGTTTTCCAGGGATTCAGTTTGTTTTGCCGCAAGCTGATTCAATATCGGATGCTTTACTTCAGGCTTATTTAAAGTCATCAAGCATTAACGTCACCGTAGTTAAAAATCAGCCTTATGATGTTATTCAATGCTGCGATGCGGTAATGACGACTTCCGGCACTGCAACACTGGAAATTTCTTTGTTGACTGTGCCTATGGTAATTGTCTACAAATTGGCGCCAATTACCTATTGGTTAGGGCGTTGGCTGGTAAATATTCCTTTTATTGGTTTGCCTAATATTGTCGCCGGTAAAGCCATAGTTAAGGAGCTGATTCAGCACGAAGCCAATCCGGAAAAATTGGCTGCTGAAGTGCAGCGCATTTTGTCAGATGATCAATATGCCGCTCAAATGCGCGAAAACTTAAGCCGGGTTAAGCAGCAATTAGGTCAAGGTGGTGGCTCAAAAGCTATGGCGGAACTGGCTTTGGAAATGCTGCAACAAGGATAATTTGGACTTGCTTGCTAGGAAAATCAAAGCTACCCGAAATATTGGGCTCTATGTGATAATAAAAAAATAGAAATGACACTTTTTCCACGTTAACTTACCGGTCAAAAATTATGGATGAAAATAAAAAGAAAGCTTTAGGCGCTGCGCTGATGCAGATCGAAAAGCAGTTCGGCAAAGGTTCCGTCATGCGCATGGGTGACGTTACCGCTTCTCGTGATATAGATGTAGTTTCTACCGGTTCGTTAGGTTTGGATATTGCGCTGGGCGTTGGTGGACTGCCGCGTGGTCGCGTCATTGAAATTTATGGTCC
>JAQTQN010000023.1 GCA_028712225.1 Methylobacter sp. | reverse complement strand
TAATGGATAAACCGGGGTGAGTCGTGAATCTGTAATAGATTGATCGGGGTCGCTGAGAATTTTATATTCAGGATGCACCATTTCCAGTCCGGCAAAGCCGAAACGCGCTTCAGCAAAGCAGCTGATGGCGGTGCCCGGTTTGAACAGGTTGTGTTGACTGGCTGTGTAATGAAAAAACTTTAACGAGATAAAACCCGTGCCGTCGCTGATGCGACAAATTAAACTGCTGCGGCCTTTGGGCAACATATCGGTAAATTCGATAGTGCCTTTTATCAAGGCGCTCATGCCTGCAGTCAACGAGCCTATTGGCGTAATATGGGTGCGGTCTTCGTAACGATGCGGAAGATGAAACAGTAGATCCTGAACTACGCGGATGCCCAGTTTTTCCAGGCGATGAGCGGTTTGGGCGCCAATGCCCGTCAGTGTCGCAACCGGTTTGCTCAGATTGTTTGGTGCGGACATTGACGGGCAAGTTTTGAGTTAGTTGAAGTTAGTTGGGGTTAAGCCGCTCGTGGTGAGCTCTGTTGAACCATGAATGGCTTAACCAACTTATGAGACGAGCACCGCCAAAGGGCGGTTGTGTTGGTTAAAGTGGATATTCCTGAGGTTCCAGATGCATAATCGCATCCATTTCTACCGCTGCACCTTTAGGTAGCGCAGCAACGCCAATCGCAGCACGTGCTGGATAAGGTTGTTGAAAATAAGTGCCCATAATTTCATTAACGACTGGAAAGTCCGCTAAGTCAGTTAAAAATATATTCAGTTTCACTATGTCTGCGAAGCTGCCGCCTGCGGCAACGGCAACAGCCTGTAAATTGTCAAAAACTTGGGTGATTTGCGCCGCGATGTCGCCTTCAACTAATACCATCGTAGTGGGTATTAAGGGGATTTGGCCGGATAAATAGACGCTGCGACCAACTTTTACCGCTTGTGAGTAAGTGCCGATGGCTTGGGGGGCGTTGCTGGTGTAAATGATTTCTTTGGTCATGGTTGCTCTGTATTGATCAAGTGTGTGGTTTTATTAAGAAAGTTATGTGGGGCTAGTCTTTTAAAACGGAGGGTTAAGCGTATTTTTAAGCTTTTACACGAGTAATTTTTAACACAATCGCTAATTCTTTTAATCGACGAATTATTTTTGCCAGATGGATACGGTCTTTAACCGTCAGGGTAATTAAATCTACGCAGATTCGATCATCCTGGTCAACCACGGTGACGTTTTCGATATTTGAATCAAGATTGGAGATAGTTGAGGCGATTGTAGCCAAAGAACCGCGCTCATTGAGAACACTGATGCGAAGTTCTGCAGAAAAGTCGCCGGTAACATCCGGTGACCATTCCACGTCCAGCCAGTTGTTTTGTTTTTTTCTATCGACATTGCGGTTACGGCATTCATGATGATGAACAACAATGCCTTTGCCGGGATTGAAAAAACCAATAATCGAATCGCCCGGAATAGGCCGACAACATTTCGCCAACGTGATGACCATGCCTTCTGTGCCTTTAATTATCAAAGGCGTTTTATGCGTGGCTTCGTGATCATCCAGTTTAACAGCCGCAGTGACATCTTCTTGCGTTAAGCGCTTGGCAATCAACAGCGGCATTTTATTTCCAAGCCCAATATCTTCAAGTAACTCATCCAGTGAGCTCATGGATAAAGACTTGAGCATGATATTTATTTTTGCTTCGTCAATATTGTCCAGGTGGATATGCAGAGCTTGTAGTTCTTTTTCCAGTAATCGCTGGCCTAAGCTAATGGCTTCTTGTTGCTTAAAGTGCTTAAGGTAATTACGAATGCCTGAGCGGGCTTTGGCGGTAATGACATAATTGAGCCATAAAGGATTGGGTCGAGCCCAGGGCGCGGTGACAATTTCCACCGTGACGCCGTTTTCTAATTTACTTTGCAGCGGTACTAATTGCTTGTCGATTCTGGCAGACACACAGGCGTTACCCAAGTCGGTATGAACGGCATAGGCAAAATCGACAATGGTAGCGCCGCGCGGTAACTTGATAATTTCGCCGTTAGGAGTAAACACGAACACTTCTTGGGGAAATAAATCGACTTTAAGATTTTCAATAAATTCCAGCGAATCGCCTGCTGATTTTTGAATTTCCAGCAGGTCTGTGAGCCATTCATTGGCTCGATCTTGAAATTTTGGCGCTTTTTCATCATCTGATTTATATAACCAGTGCGCAGCAATACCCGATTCTGACATGCGGTGCATGTCGTAAGTGCGGATTTGAATTTCTATCGGTACGCCAAAAGGCCCCATCAAAATGGAATGTAATGACTGATAGCCATTAGCCTTGGGCAGGGCAATATAATCTTTGAAGCGGCCTGGGATTGGTTTATACAAGTTATGCATGATGCCCAGAGTGCGGTAACAGGTATCTACGTTGTCACATAAGATTCTGAACGCGTAGACATCAAAGACATCTGCTAGAGAATTATTTTTACTGAGCATTTTTTTATAAATGCTGTAAATGTTTTTCTCTCTACCGACCACTTCGCAAGTCAGGCCGGCTTCTTGCAGGCGGTTTTTTATTGAATTCTCAATGGTTTGGACAATTTCCCTGCGATTGCCGCGGGCTTTCTTGATGGCCTTTTTAATGACCGCATAGCGCATCGGGTACATCGCTGCGAGACTTAAAGACTCCAACTTCTGTTGAATGCTGCGCATGCCTAAACGATTGGCAATGGGGGCGTAAATGTCTAATGTTTCACGTGCAATTCGGCGTTTTTTAGCTGGAGCCATCACATCCAGTGTTTGCATGTTATGCAGCCGGTCAGCCAGTTTTACGATAATGACGCGTAAATCTTTGGCCATGGCCATAAACATTTTACGGACATTTTCCGCTTGGGCTTCGGCGTGTGATTTATGGTCGATTTGGGTGAGTTTGGTGACACCATCAACCAATTCGGCAACTTCCAGGTTGAATTGGTCTGCCAGTTCTGCTTTGCTGATGAGAGTATCTTCAACAACATCGTGCAAGAGAGCAGCCATAATGCCGCTGGCATCCATATGCATGTCTGACAGGATGATGGCAACTGATACCGGGTGGCAAATATAAGCTTCCCCGGTTTTTCTAAATTGCCCTGCGTGAGCGCAGGCTCCAAACTCGTAAGCTCGAATACAGTCATCAACTTGAGCTAAATCCAGATAACCGGACAGGGATTCACGCAAACGCTGTACCAATTTATCTTGGGGGCGTTCGGTTTCCAGAATCTCGGCTATCAGGGGCATAGCAAGGTCAGCGACTTAGAATGTGGTTAATTGCAAATGCAGTTGTTCTTGATCACGATCCCGAGGTTGGTTGTCGGGAATGCGATGTAGCAGGGCAATGTTATCTGGAGTGACATGTCCCGCAGCAATTTCGCGTAATGCCAGTACGGTGTCTTTATCTTTACCGCGCGGTAAAAATTCAGTGGCTCCGTGTTGCAGTTGGCGGGCTCTTTCGCTGGCTAATAAAACCAATTTGAACCGGTTTTCAACATTATCCAAGCAATCTTCAATTGTGACTCTGGCCATTTTTTTTCCTAGATTTAGGTGGTTTGATCAAGGGCCGGGATAGATTATATTCCGGCAATATGTAGCTAACCTTGTGATTTTAACACAGAAACTGCCGGTAAATCCTTGCCTTCCAGAAATTCCAAAAAGGCGCCGCCTCCGGTCGATGTATAAGATACTTTATCGTTAATGCCGTATTTGTCGATAGCTGCCAGCGTGTCGCCACCGCCGGCAATTGAGAAAGCCGGGCTCTCTGCAATCGCTGTGGCTAATGCCAAGGTACCGTTACCAAATTGGTCAATTTCAAAGACGCCGACCGGACCGTTCCATACGATAGTGCCTGCAGTTTTTAAAATTTCGGCATATTGTTTGGCCGTTTCGGGACCAATGTCCATGATCATGTCATCGGCTTCGACATCGGCAACATTTTTGACGGTTGCTACGGCAGTTTCAGAAAACTCCTTGGCGCAAACGACATCAACAGGAATGGGAATGTCTGAACCATTGCTTTTTGCCGCAGCAATTAACTCCCGTGCGTTTTCCAGCAGGTCGGGTTCATACAATGATTTTCCGACTGGAAAACCTGCGGCAGCGATAAAGGTATTGGCAATGCCGCCGCCGACAATCAGTTGGTCGACTTTTTCTGACAGTGACTTTAATACTGTCAATTTAGTAGAGACTTTGGAACCGCCGACGATAGCGACCAATGGTCTGGCAGGTGTTTCCAACGCTTTGCCCAGCGCATCTAATTCGCTGGCTAATAATGGACCTGCGCAAGCAATCGGCGCGAACTTGGCGACACTATGGGTAGACGCTTGGGCTCTGTGTGCGGTACCAAAGGCATCCATGACAAATACGTCGCAGAGTGCGGCCATTTTTTTGCCTAACTCATCGCTGTTTTTGCCCTCTCCGGCATTAAAACGCACGTTTTCGCAAAGAACGACTTCACCGGGTTGAATTGCAATGCCGTTGATCCAGTCTTTTTCCAATCTGACCGGTTTTCCCAACAAGCTCGCTAAGCGCTCAGCGACCGGTTTTAAAGATGATTCTTCATCATATTGCCCTTCAACCGGTCTGCCTAAATGCGACAACAAAATTACCGCAGCGCCTTTTGCCAGGGCAGTTTCAATAGTGGGCAGGCTGGCTTGAATACGGATGTCGCTGGTTACTTGGCCATTTTTGACCGGCACATTTAAGTCCTGGCGGATTAATACGCGCTTGCCTGATAAATCCAGATCGACCATACGTTGGATTGACATAGTGTTTGCTCCTGATTTTTCTTGGTGTAGTGAATGGGATGTTATTGAAACCAAATCGCCGCGCTGATCAAGGCTGCACTGAGCAACATAATCCAACGGCTGATGCGGTTATTACTGTTGATTTGTTCGCGCATTAGGATCAATTCCCGATGCTGGGCTTCCGATTGCCGCCGGGCGTAGGTCGCATTATCCAGGGCTTTAAATAACAAACCTGGAATTTCCGGTAATTGTTCGGTCAGCTCGGGAAATTGTTTGATGAATTTATCAAGCTTGGCTTTAGGCCCCATGCGTTCATGAAACCATTTTTCCAGAAACGGCTTGGCGGTTTGCCATAAATCCAGGTCCGGATAAAGCTGACGGCCTAAGCCTTCAATGTTGAGCAGGGTTTTTTGCAGTAATACCAATTGCGGCTGTACGTGCATATCAAAACGTCGTGCGGTCTGGAATAAACGTAACAGCAGCTGACCGAAGGAAATATCTTTTAATGGTTTTTCAAAAATCGGTTCACAAACGCTGCGAATAGCGGATTCGAATTCTTCAATGCGCGTAGATTCGGCTACCCATCCGGATTCAACATGCATTTCCGCCACTTTACGATAATCGCGGTTGAAAAATGCCAGGAAGTTTTCGGCCAGATAATGCTGGTCTGATAACGAGAGCGAGCCGACGATACCGAAATCAACGGCAATGTATTTAGCTGGCAAGTCGACAAAAATATTGCCGGGGTGCATGTCGGCGTGAAAGAAGTTGTCTCTAAAAACTTGGGTGAAAAAGATCTCCACGCCACGCTCGGCAAGTAATTTGAAATCTGCGCCACCCGCTTTAAGTTGTTCGATGTCGCCGACCGGTACGCCGTGGATGCGCTCCATCACCATGACTTTTTCGCGGGTCAACGGCCAGTGAACTTCGGGGATGTAAATGATGTCGGACTTTTCAAAATTACGGCGTAATTTGGCGGCATTGGCCGCTTCCCTGACCAGGTCAAGTTCATCCAAGGTGGTTTTTTCAAATTCGGCAACGACTTCCATGGGGCGTAGGCGCCTGGCATCGCTCCAGAATCTTTCCGCGAAACGTGCCAATTCGTAAAGCAAGCCAATATCCGAACGGATGCGTTCTTCAATGTCCGGTCGAACGACTTTAACGATAACGCTTTCGCCGCTATGCAGCGTTGCCGTATGGACTTGGGCGACTGATGCTGAGGCAAGGGGCTCGGTGCTGAATTCTGCAAAGGCCTCGCTAATGGACATGCCGAGTTCGCTTTCAATAATTTTACGCGCTACTTCGTTAGGAAACGGTGGAACTCGATCTTGAAGTTTAACCAGTTCGTCAGCAATGTCTTCCGGGAGCAGGTCTTTACGGGTTGATAATGCTTGGCCGAATTTGACGTAAATGGGACCTAAGTCTTCCAGCACATGCCTGATTCTGACGGCGCGCGGTTCTGATTCGCGCTTTAACCAGTAGTAAGGCGAAAAAATGGCTAAATAACGTATCGGGCGAAATAAATGCGTTTTTAAGACGATTTCGTCCAGGCCATGAAATACCAAAACCCATTGGATATGGATCAGGCGCAATAAAATTTTAGGTCGGATCACGGAAGGGCGAAAAAGTTAGAGGTTGACGTTGACTGCTATGTTTGGGCCGGTAAGGTCTGCGAGCATTTAACAAATCTCGCAGACCTGCAAATTTTAATCCCTTAACAATTCGTTGATGCCGGTTTTGCTGCGGGTTCTTTCATCCACTTGCTTGATGATTACTGCGCAATACAGGCTGTAACTGCCGTCGGCTGAAGGCAGGTTGCCTGAAACCACGACTGAGCCTGCCGGAATGCGGCCATAGCTGACTTCGCCAGTTAATCGGTTGAAGATTTTAGTACTTTGACCGATGTAAACACCCATGGAAATAACGCTGCCGTCTTCGACGATAACGCCTTCAACGATTTCAGAGCGTGCGCCGATAAAGCAGTTGTCGCCGATGATGGTCGGACCCGCTTGCAATGGTTCCAATACACCGCCGATACCCACGCCGCCGGAAAGATGTACGTTTTTACCGATTTGCGCGCAAGAGCCGACGGTGACCCAGGTATCGACCATAGTGCCGCTATCCACATAAGCGCCGATGTTGACATAAGACGGCATCAAGATAGCGCCGGGGGCAATGTAAGAACCGCGACGAGCGACGGCATTAGGCACCACGCGCACGCCGGCTTTGGCGAAATCTTCTTCTGAGTAATTAGAATATTTACATTCTACTTTGTCGTAATAACGCGTATTGCCGCCATCCATCAAGCGGTTTTCGTTAATTCTGAACGATAACAGCACGGCTTTTTTTAGCCATTGGTTGGTTGTCCAATCGCCGTTGATTTTTTCAGCAACGCGGGCTTTGCCGCTATCGAGCAGGTTTATAGCTTCGTTTACTGCATCGCGGATTTCTGTGGAAACGGTGCTTGGCGTAATGTCTGCGCGTTGTTCAAAGGCTTCGTTAATAATGTTTTCAAGTTGTGACATGGTTTTTTTTACAGAGAGTTAAGAAATAGTTTTATGCGTTGGGCGGCTTCTATGCAGTCTTCCAGTGGTGCGACCAATGCGATTCGGACATGGTTTTGGCCGGGATTTGTTCCCGCGAAATCACGAGATAAATAACTGCCCGGCAATACGGTGACGTTGTATTGAGCAAATAGTTGCCGAGCGAATTCAGTCGAGGCAGTTGCTCCGGGCAACTTGTCGTACTTCCTCCGTCCATGGAGGTCGTCTAAATTCGGCGTTTTCAACCAGATATAAAAACTCGCCGACGGTTTGCTGATGGCGCAAACATCACTGAGAATTCCGATAAAGGCGGTAAATTTTTCCCGGTATAAACGGCGATTTTCTTGTACGTGCCGCTCATCTTGCCAGGCGCGGATGCTGGCATGTTGAGTAGGCAAGGGCATGGCGCAGCCGTGATAAGTACGGTATTGAAAATAAGCTTGCAGAATATCGGCATCGCCAGCGACAAAACCTGAGCGCAGGCCCGGTGCATTAGAACGTTTGGATAAACTGTGAAATACCATGCAGCGTTTGAACGCCTTATTGCCCAGCGCATAAGCGCTTTGCAGTAAACCGACCGGCGGGTTGGCTTCGTCATCGTAAAGTTCGCTATAGCATTCATCAGAGGCAATGATGAAGTCGTGTTTTTCAGCCAGGCGAATCAGTTTTTCATGATCCGCTTGACTCATCACCGCGCCGGTTGGATTGCCGGGGGAACAGATATAAATGAGCTGGCAGCGCTGCCAGATCTCTTCCGGGACGGCATCAAAATCAGGTAAGTAACCGGAGTCTTCCAGGGTATTGAGGTAATAAGGTTCTGCACCTGCCAGTAATGCCGCACCTTCATAAATTTGGTAGAAGGGGTTCGGCATAATGACGACCGGGCGATTAGCCGGGGTGTTCGAGTCAATCACGCATTGCGCAAACGAGAACAAGGCTTCGCGGGTGCCGTTTACTGGCAATACCTGAGTTTCAGGATTTATGTCAGTCGCAGGAATCTGGAAGCGCTTACCTACCCAGTTGGCAATCGCGGCCCTTAATTCGGGAATGCCTTTGGTGGTCGGGTAGTTAGACAGCCCATGCAAGTGTTCCAGTAATGCTTCCTGAATCAGATGTGGGGTAGCGTGGGTCGGCTCCCCCATCGACAAAGCAATGTGTGGCAGTTGGGTAGGCGGCATCAACCCATGTTTGAGTTGCGCCAGCTTCTCAAACGGGTAGGGATGCAGGTGTTTCAGGTTTGGTGTCATTATTGAGAACAGTGCGGTTGTCTACCTGCAGCTTGTGCTTGCTGGTAAAAGTTCATAGCTTGAGGCAAGTGTTGTTCGAGTTGTTGTATACGCGTGCCATGAGATGGATGCGTGGACATAAATTCTATTGGCTGTTGGCCTTGTGAGGCTTGATCCATTTTTTGCCACAACGTAATGCTTTGTCTGGGATCAAAACCTGATTTCGCCATTAAATCGATGCCGATTGTATCGGCTTCGCTTTCATGCGTGCGGCTGTAAGGCATTAATATACCGTATTGAGCGCCGACACCCAGTAAGCCGATAGCGGTTTGGCCCAGGGCAGTTTGCGGTTGGCTGACAGCTTGGACAATGCCCATGCCTTGGTTGACAGCCATTTCTTGCGAGGCTCTTTCATTGCTGTGCTTGGCCAAGACATGGCCTATTTCATGGCCTATAACAGCGGCTAGTTGATCTTGATTATCGACTAAAGTCAGCATGCCGGTGTGAATGCCGATTTTATTGCCGGGCAGGGCGAAGGCGTTAGGGGTTTTATCTTCAAAAACCACTACTTCCCAGGTGCCCCCTAAAGGCTGAGTAATCGCTTGAGCAATACAATTGGCAATTTGGTTATAACGGGCATTGGTGCTGATGGGCTTTTCTTTTTTTAGATCTTCAAAAGCCTGTAAACCCATTTGGTTGATCTGGGCATCGGGTAAAAAAATCAGTTGGTTTCTTCCGGTAGGGCTGGTGGCACAGGCGGTAAGCAAACCGACGGTGATGAGTGGAGACAATATTTTTTTCAACATTAAAGTACACCCTGCAGATTAAAAACGTGGGGCATTTTAACGTAAGTTGTTAAGGCAGAGTCAAAAATCGCAGCCGAAGTTAGTTCTTAAGTTTAGCCAGTCGCGCTTCGTAATCTTGTCTTGATAGCACGCCGCTAACGCCTTCTCGCTTATGTGTCGAGTCGAAAAAATAGGTTCTGGGTAGCTCGCCATACCATTTTGGATCGATTTCATATTGCAGTTTTTGAGTGTTTTCGTCCGCGTAAACCCAGTTTTCCAGGGTGTTTAGCGTGCTTTTTTTCAAGATGGATACAACTTGCGGCTTGGCAGATACGTCATCGGCGGCCAGCATAATTATTTTAAAATCCGGATGTGCTTGGCGTAGCTCATTAATTAAGGTCATATCTTTGAGACATGAAGGACAAGTGATTGACCAAATCACCAACATGAAAGGTTGGTTGTTGGTGTCGGCTAATATTTGCTGATAACTGCCTGATATAAAAGAATGCAAGTTATCTTCTTCTGCTTTGGGTGCTGAAAGGGTCATCAAAAACAACAGGAAAAGAATCGAGTGGATGCGCTTTTTTAAGATCATGATTGGCCTTTGTATAAGCTAAGAATAAGATTCTTGGCAGGTAAGTAGGTGTAAATGCAGATGCGGCATTGTAGTGGCGAAAACAGTGTTAACGCCAATAATTCAGGTTAGAATGTCGCCCACAAAACGGGTTGCAGCCCGGCGCGTAGTTGGATTGGGTCTTGCAGGGCATTATTTGTTCAAGTTCGAGACTTAATAAGTTTAGGTATTAAACCAAGAGGATAGCGTGTGACTGACATAACTGAAGTACCGAGTCCTTTTTGCGGTATCGGCACGGATGATTTAACCATCCGGGTTGACGGTGTATCGCTGAAAGTGATTGAAAATGGCTGTACGGTGAATACACCGGCATTCGAACAAGCCATTACTGACACCAGTGCCCGAGTGGGCGGCAAGGAAGTCAGTCTGGAAGCTGCTGTGGCTAAGGCTGCGGAATTGCTAAAAAATACCAAGCTGCCGGTAATCGGTGGCTGTGCGACTGATGTTAACGGCATGCGCGCGTTGCTGGCATTGGCTGATCGTAGCTGTGCTGTGGTGGATAACATCAATTTTACCGGTGCCCGAAACAACTTTTTGGCATTGCAGGATTCCGGTTGGATGAATACCACGCTGGCTGAAGTTAAAAATCGTTGTGATTTGTTGTTAATAGTCGGCACGGATCTGGAAGCCTTTGCGCCGCGTTTTTTCGAGCGCTATCTCTGGAACAAAGAAGCAATGTTTGTGCAGGATACCAGCGCACGCGAAGTGATTTATTTGGGCAAAGCACCGTCCGGTAATGCTTCAACTTCACCCAATGGACAAAAAGCCCAAGTTTTTGAGTCGGCAACAGAAGATTTGCCGGAAGTGATTGCGGTACTTAGAGCGTTAGTTAAAGGCCAACCGATTCGCGCGGTATCGGTTGGCGGCATTGCCGTGGCCGATTTACAAATTTTGGCCGAGAAACTTAAATCTGCAACCTATGGTGTGGTGACTTGGGCGGCAGGCGCTTTGGCGTATCGCCAAGCAGAATTGACCGTGCAAACCTTGTCAGAAATGATCAAAGATATTAACGATAAAAACACGCGTTGCTCCGGTTTGCCTTTAGCGGGTAAAGAAGGTGATCAAACTGCCAATCAAGTCTGCGGTTGGACCACGGGCTATCCGACTCGCACTCGCTTTAGCCGCGGTTATCCTGAATATGATCCGTTTTTAAATGACGCGAACCTGCTGCTGGACAGCGGTGAAGCTGATACGCTGGTTTGGGTGCATGCTTTTAATGTCAATGCGGTGCCTCCAGCCACCGATTTACCATTAATAGTTGTCGGTCGCTCGGGTATGACCTTTTCTAAAGAGCCGGATGTGTTTATTCCTGTCGGTACGCCGGGTATTGATCATGCTGGGCATGCTTATCGTATGGATAACGTGGTGGCCATTCGTTTGAAAAAATTAAGAGATTCCGGTTTGCCCAGTACGGCGGACGTGTTGAATGCGATTGAACACGCTTTACGCGAGGAAACAGTATGTTAATTAGATTAACAGGTGGCGTTGTTTACGATCCAGCCAGTGGGGTTGATGGTCAACAGCAAGATATTTATATTCAGGACGGGCGCATCGTCAGCAAGCCGATTGGCGAGTTTCTGATCGATAAGGAATACGACCTGAAAGGCAAAGTGGTGATGTCCGGCGCGATTGATATGCACACCCATATCGGCGGCGGCAAAGGCAATATTGCCCGGACCTTATTGCCGGAAGACCATCGCCAAGATCCGGTTGCCAGCACCCACATCTGCCGTTCCGGTTGCGGACATGCGATGCCCAGTACGTTTGTTACCGGCTACCGTTATGCCGAAATGGGTTATACCGCCGGTTTTGAACCCGCTGTATTGCCGATTAACGCCCGCCAAGCGCATATGGAAATGGGCGATATTCCGATTCTGGATAAAGGCGGTTACGTGATGATGGGCAGCGATGATTATTTGCTGCGCTTGCTGACGGCTAAAAAAGACCAGAAAGCCATCAACGATTATGTGGCGTGGACGATGCACTCCGCCAAGGCGATTGGCGTTAAGGTGGTCAATCCCGGCGGCATCAATGCGTTTAAATTTAACCAGCGTAAACTCGATCTCGATGAGCAAAACGCTCATTACGGTGTAACCCCGCGCGATATTTTGCACGTGCTGGCGACTGCGGTTAAAGAATTGGGCGTGTCTCATCCCTTGCATGTCCATGGCTGTAACCTGGGTGTGCCCGGCAATATGCAGACTACGTTGGATACTATTCAGGGCATAGGTGGCTTGCCTATGCATTTGACGCATATTCAGTTTCACAGTTACGGCACGGAAGGTGACTTCAAGTTTTCTTCCGGCGCGGCGCAAATTGCCGAAGCGATAAACCTTAACAAGAATATCACCATCGATGTCGGGCAGATTCTATTTGGCCAAACGGTTACGGCTTCCGGTGACAGCATGCGTCAACATGCCAATCACAAGCTTGCCAGCCCTAACAAATGGGTGACCATGGACATTGAATGTGATGCCGGTTGCGGCGTAGTGCCGTTTAAATATAAAGATCAAAGTTTTGTCAATGCCTTGCAATGGGCGATTGGCCTGGAAACCTTCCTACTGGTTAATGATCCTTGGCGTATTTTCTTAACGACTGATCATCCCAACGGTGCGCCATTCACCAGCTATCCGCATTTAATCCGCTTGTTGATGGATAGAACTTTCCGTAACGACGTGTTATCTACGATTCATCCTGAAGCGCAAAAAATGACCACGCTGGCGTCAATAGAGCGTGAATACACATTGCAAGAAATCGCCATCATGACCCGCGCCGGGGCGGCCAAGTTAATTGGCTTGAAAGACCGGGGCGGTTTAAGTGCAGGCAATTGGGCGGATATTACCGTGTATACGGATAATGTCGATCGCCAAAAGATGTTCGAAAAACCCGATTACGTGTTTAAGGACGGCCAGTTGGTTGTGGTTGACGGCAAAGTGGTTTCTACCAAATGGGGCACGACCCATGTTGTCAAACCTGATTTCGATCCATCGGTCGAAAAAGGCTTAAAAGATTATTTCGATCGCTATCTGACTATGAAGCTGGGCAATTTTAAAATCAGTGATGATGAAATCACCGAAGACGGACGCGGCAGTATTACTGTGCATCCGCTGAATGGAGATGTGGCATGATTATTAACGGTGTAACTATAGACGCGACCTTTGCCGAGGCGTTTCCGATGAAGGCGACCCGCGCCATCATCACTGCCCAAAATGAAAAATGGGCGATGATTTCCGCACAGGCCATGACTGGCTTTGCAACTTCAGTAATTGCTTGCGGCTGCGAGGCAGGCATCGAACGAGTGCTTGATCCTTCTGAAACACCGGATGGTCGTCCCGGCGTATCCATCATGATTTTTGCGATGGGCGGCAAAGGCTTGGCCAAGCAGCTGGAAACCCGGGCAGGGCAGTGCGTATTAACCTCGCCGACATCGGCTTTGTTTGCGGGTATCGATGGCGGAACGCGCATCGCATTGGGTAAAAACCTGCGCTATTTCGGCGATGGCTTTCAGGTATCCAAATTAATTGACGGCAAGCGCTATTGGCGGATTCCGGTGATGGATGGCGAGTTTTTGACTGAAGCCACCACAGGGCAAGTTGATGCGGTGGGCGGCGGTAACTTTTTGGTGCTCGCCGAATCCCAACCGCAAGCCCTGACGGCTTGCGAAGCGGCAATTGAGGAAATGCGCAAAATGCCTAATGTCATCATGCCTTTTCCAGGCGGCGTAGTGCGTTCGGGGTCTAAGGTCGGATCAAAATATAAATCTTTGGGTGCATCCACCAACGATGCTTTTTGCCCCACCTTAAAAGGCGCGACCAAGACCGATCTATCGCCTGAAATCGAATCGGTGATGGAAATTGTTATCGACGGTTTAACCAAAGAAGATATTGATAAAGCCATGCGAGTGGGTATTCAAGCGGTGTGTGATTTGGGTGCCGCTAACGGTATCAAACGCATCAGTGCCGGTAACTACGGCGGAAAACTGGGGCCATTCCACTTTCACTTACAGGAGATTATGGCATGAGTGCCTTAACCTTGACGTTAAAACACAGACCGGATCAGCGAGTTGATATGTCGCCGCTGGTGCCTCATTTACTTGAAGGTTTAGAACCTGTCCAGATTGCTGCGTTAGAGTTGCAAACCGGCAAACGTAAAGTACGGGTCGATGAGTTATTCACTATTTCCGGCTCCGATATTCAAACTATTGTTATCAAAAACAGCTTTTCTAAATTGGATTTTATCGGTAAAGAACTGCAAGGTGGTTCTATAAAAGTTGAAGGCGATGCCGGTGCTTATTTGGGCTTCGGTATAAAGTCCGGTGAGATCGAAGTCGATGGCAATTCCGGTCTTTATACCGGTTGCGAGATGAAAAAGGGCTTTATCAAAATTACCGGGAATGCTGGTGATTTTCTGGGGGGCGCCTTGCCCGGCAACAAAATGGGCATGAAGGGCGGCACTATTTTGGTTAAGGGTAACGTTGGCGAACGGGCTGGAGATCACATGCGCCGCGGTAACATCCTGATTGAAGGCAATGCCGGTGATTATTGCGGCTCGCGCATGACGGCCGGAACCATTGCTGTTATGGGGCAAACCGGTCGTTTTTTAGGTTACGCAATGCGCAGAGGCACTTTGTTGCTTTGGAATCAGCCGCAATTGTCAGCCAGCTTTAACGACTGCGGCGCACATACCTTGGCATTTTTGCCCATCCTGTTTGCTTCTTTCAAAAAACTGAATTCCAAATTTGCCGATGCATCGGTGGCATTTAATCGCGTGCAACGTTATGCCGGGGATATGTCGGAAATTGGGCGGGGTGAGGTGTTGGTTAAGCTTCCATAGCTGCCTCTCTGTCTTTAGCTGTTAACAGCGCTTGTTGAGATTGATCTCGATTAAATACGGATAATGCAAAGTGACAACAATTGAGCAATCTCAACAGGTAGACTCGGAAACGACTAAAAATATTAATAAGGTCTTATTGATCGACTTAGAAAATTGCCCCAGCCAAGTTAATGAGTTGATTAATCATTTAGAGCAGTATTCTCAGGTGGTTGTTTGCTATGCAGCAAGCGGGGCTAAGGTTCCAGTAGATTGGATCGTGTCGCTAACGGCTACCGTCAATGATAATCGCTTGAAAATTCTTAAGATGCCAAATGGTGGTAAAAATGCTGCAGATTTTGGTATTACTTTTTGGGCGGGTTTCTTGATGGCTCAGTTGCCAGAGCATGCGCATTTTGACATTGTTTCTAATGATGCTGATTTGGATCATGCGGTTAATTTACTAAAAAGCCAGCAACGTAGTGCGACGAGAATTGGCACTAACAGAGATAGTCAGCCTGTAGTTTCAGAGCCTAGGCCATTACAAAGTAAACAATTCTACTTGCAGGAATATTGTATTCACTTGGTTAATCATCATAAAAACCGGCCGGTAAAAAAAGAAACGCTAATTAACAGCATCAAAAGCAAGTTTAAAGCTGATTCTTTGAATATAGATGATCTATTTGAGGCTTTAGTTAAACAGAGCATTATTTCTGTTACCGACAACAAAATTACTTATAACCAACAAAAAATAATAAAGTTTGCCGGGATGTAATTTGTGCGAGTTTATTATTTTCTTGCCGTGGTATTGTTGTGAAGCTGACTACTGCGAACCATAGCCGCGATGTTGCAGGCCTAAGGTATGTCTATCCGGTACTTTCGCGGCGATCTGGCGGCTTATCTATAGGTATTAATTTCAATACTAATAATGCCTGTAATTGGCGCTGTATTTATTGCCAGGTACCCAATTTGAAGCTTGGCGCCGCTCCGCAGATGGATTTTGAGGTGCTGGAAAAAGAGCTTAGGTTTTTTCTTGACTATGTACTCAATCGCAATTTTTACCAGGACTTTCAAGTTGATGAAAGCAATCGCGTCATTAAAGACATTGCTATCTCCGGCAACGGCGAGCCGACCAGTCTAATCGAGTTTGACAGAGCAATAACCTTGATAGGTGATATTGCCACAGAGATGGGGGTTTTCCCTGCGAGTCGTTTCGTATTAATTACCAATGGCAGTTTAGTTCATCGGGCCGAAGTGCAAAAAGGCTTGAAAAAACTTAATCAATACGGTGGTGAAGTCTGGTTTAAATTCGATAGCGCGACCGAAGAAGGCAGGCATTTAATTAATCATGCCGGGCAAAGCTGTCAGCTGAGTTTGAGAAATTTGAAACTATCGGCCGAGTTATGTCACACCAAATTGCAAACCTGCCTAGTTGATTATGAAGGCGGTGGGTTGCTATTGTCTGAAAGAGAGGCGTTACTTAACTTGCTAAAGAAGATTAACGGGGATGTTAGGCTTAAAGAAATTTTGCTTTACACTTTGGCGAGGCCTTCCTTTCAGCCGGAGGCGGTTCGTTTAGAGAGATTGTCAATAGAGGTGATGAATGAATTTGCCGATCAGGTTAGGCAATTGGGATTTACTGTGTCGGTAAGTGTTTAGTTTATGCGTGGATGTCTAGTATTGATCCAAGCATTTTTTTATCAGCAATAATCAATTTAGCAGCAGCTGATGTTTCTAATTCAGCTTCTTTTAGACTAAGTACGGGTTTTATTACATCCGATGAGTTAAATTCAGTACTGCCGATTTCATCTTTTTGCATTGGTAAGGTTGCAATGGCCTGTGCCGCATCTGAAGATTTACGTTGCGCATTATTGATTAGAGCTGTGGCGCTATTTGAGAGCGATATGTTCATTTTAGAGCTCCTGAGGAGTATTTAACTTCATTTGTCTTAACGTAAATAATAGATTGAACTGAGTAAAATCCAAGCTATTGTTCGTGATTCGCCATCAACAAAGATCTTTTTGTTCGATTATGTCAGTTATAGCTTGTTGAGTTGGCATTAATGCGACTATAATTGCCCGCTCATTCAAGTGCGAATGTGGCGGAACTGGTAGACGCGCTGGATTTAGGTTCCAGTAGGTTATCCTGTGAGAGTTCGAGTCTCTCCATTCGCACCACTTAATTCAAGTTACAAAGATTAGCGAATCATCGTTAATTTTCAGATCTTCGTGCCCCAGGCATCCCCTACAAAATCCATACTAAATTTATTTGAGGTAAAGAAATGCAAGTTTCTGTCGAAAAGACATCAGAATTAAGCCGAAAAATGACCGTAAACCTGCCTGAAGATGTTGTTCAGGAAAAAATGACTGAGCGCCTTAAGTCTTTAGCGCGAGGTGCTAAAGTAGACGGATTCCGTCCAGGTAAAGCACCTCAGCATGTGATTAAAAAATTGTACGGTGAACGGGTTCGTCAAGAAGTAGCTGGAGATTTAATTCAAACTACTCTTTCTAAAGCGTTGCAAGATGAAAATTTAAAGCCGGCTGGCTATCCGCAGATACAATTAACCGAAGAAGTTGACGGTTTCGGATATGTTGCTGAATTTGAAGTTTATCCGGAAATAGCACTGGACAGTGTTGATCAGTTAGAAGTTATCAAGCCTATTTCATCGGTTCAAGAATCTGATGTTGATGGCATGATTCTTAAGTTAAGAGAGCAACGTAAAACTTGGGAAGTGGCGGATAGATTGTCGCAAGAAGGCGATAGGGTAACCATCACATTTTCAGGCGTGTCTGAAGGTGAGAATTTTACTGATGGCAAGGTTGAAGATTATCAAGTTGAAATTGGTTCTAAGCGCATGATTTCTGGCTTTGAAGAGCAGCTGACAGGTATGAAGGCTGGTGATAATAAGACCTTTGAAATTGCCTTCCCTGAAAAATATGGCAATGAAAAACTTGCCGGCAAACTGGCTCAGTTTGAAGTTGAGGTCTCAAGTATTGAGGAGTCTGTACTGCCGGAAATAGATGAAGCTTTTATCAAGGCTTATGGCATTGAAGATGGATCAGTAATTTCTTTTCGCCAAGATGTTAAAGAAAATATGCAAAGAGAGCTTGAGCGAGCGTTGCGCAGTAAGCTGAAAAATTCGCTGATGGATGCGTTGTATGAAAATATTAAAATAAACATCCCAAATGTTTTGGTGGATCAGGAAATTGAAAGTCTGATGCAGCCGTATATAGAAAATGCAAAAAAACGAAAGCTAAAAATTGAGGATTTAAATCTTCCTAGAGATAACTTTGAAGATCAAGCTAAGCGCAGAGTGGCATTGGGATTAATTTTAGGTGAAATTATCCGTAAAAATGACATTAAGCTTGATGCTGATAAAGTTCGTTCAACTATTGAAGATATGGCGAAGAGTTACGAGCGACCAGCTGATGTGGTTAATTGGTACTATTCTGATGAAAGTCGATTAGCTGATGTGCAGCAGTTGGTATTAGAAGATCAAACAGTTGAATGGCTTGTTTCTAAAGTAAAAGTATCAGAGCAAGAGCTAGCTTTTAGTGATGTTTTGAGCCAAGAAGGTTAAGGTATTTGCATGTACAACCAAAATAATTTTAATGGTCAAATAATTTCGCCGCAATCTGCTGGTGGCTTAGTGCCTATTGTTATCGAGCAAACCGCTCGTGGCGAACGTTCCTTTGATATTTATTCTAGGCTATTAAAGGAAAGAGTAATTTTTTTAGTTGGTCAAGTTGAAGATTACATGGCTAATTTGGTAGTTGCCCAGTTGCTTTTTCTTGAATCTGAAAATCCTGATAAAGATATTCATCTATACATTAACTCTCCAGGCGGATCAGTTACGGCAGGCATGTCTATTTATGACACTATGCAATTTATAAAGCCTGATGTTAGTACTATGTGTATTGGTCAGGCAGCCAGCATGGGTGCATTGCTTTTAACGGGTGGAGCGAAAGGGAAGCGCTATTGTTTGCCGCATTCAAGAATGATGATTCATCAGCCATTAGGTGGGTTCCAGGGGCAAGCTTCAGATTTTGACATTCATGCCAGAGAGATTTTATCCATCAGAGAAAAATTGAATGCGATTCTAGCTCATCACACGGGCCAACCTATTGAAAAAGTGCAGCAGGATACTGATAGAGACAATTTTTTAAGTGCTTCAGACGCAGTTAGTTATGGCTTGATTGATAAGGTGTTGTCTAGTAGAACAACTTTGTCTGACAAATAACATTGGTATTTTTTTTGTATTTAGATATATTCAAATTTCCATCTAAAGCAAAAGCATCGGCGGCGGTGTTTTCAGGAGTAATGTGATGAGTATTGACAAGAACGGCAAAGATGAAGAGAAATTGTTGTATTGCTCTTTTTGCGGAAAAAGTCAAAACGAAGTAAGAAAGCTGATTGCAGGTCCAGCCGTTTATGTCTGTGATGAGTGCGTAGAGCTTTGCAATGACATAATTAAAGATGAACTGCAGGATGATGACTCTGTATTCGGCGGTGCTGATTTGCCAAAGCCCAAAGAGATAAAAAAAGAGCTTGATTCTTACGTAATCGGTCAAGAAAATGCCAAGAAAATTCTAGCTGTAGCAGTTTATAACCATTATAAACGTCTGCGTAGCAGGACAAAAAAAGGCGGCATTGAATTAGCAAAGAGTAATATTTTGTTGATAGGCCCTACCGGCTCAGGCAAGACATTGTTAGCTGAAACTCTCGCTCGCTTACTTGATGTGCCTTTTACTATTGCAGACGCAACTACTTTAACTGAAGCGGGCTATGTTGGTGAGGATGTTGAAAATATCATTCTGAAAATTTTGCAGAAATGTGATTACGATGTGGAAAAGGCTGAAACTGGCATAGTTTATATTGATGAGATTGATAAAATTTCAAGAAAATCAGACAATCCGTCAATTACTCGTGATGTTTCAGGTGAAGGTGTTCAGCAAGCATTGCTAAAACTTATTGAAGGCACCGTTGCATCTGTTCCTCCCCAAGGTGGGCGTAAGCATCCGCAGCAAGATTTTTTGCAAGTTAACACTGCTAATATGCTGTTTATTGTTGGAGGAGCATTTGCAGGTTTAGATCGTGTGATAAAAGCGCGGTCCGAAAAAGGTGGTATAGGATTTTCCGCTGAAGTTAAGAGTAAAGATGATACCAAAAATGTCGGTCAACTTTTCGCTGAAGTAGAGTCCGAAGATTTAATAAAGTATGGGCTTATTCCAGAATTTGTCGGGCGGCTTCCTGTAGTGGCAACCCTTGAAGAGCTTGATGAGCATGCTTTGGTGCAAATTCTAACTGAGCCAAAAAATGCGCTAATCAAGCAATATCAGCATCTGTTTGAAATGGAAGGTGCTGAACTTGAGTTTCGTGCTGATTCTCTTAGTGCAATAGCCCAGAAAGCAATGGAGAGAAAGACAGGAGCAAGAGGGCTCAGGACAATTGTTGAGAATATTTTATTAAATACAATGTATGAATTACCGTCAGCCGAAAATATTAGCAAAGTAGTTATTGATGGTGGTGTTATTTCTGGAGATTCTGAGCCTATTTTGGTTTATGAATCTGATATTAAAAAAGCTTCTGCAGAAGCTTGAGATATTAAAAAATAAAAAAAGGGAGCATTCAAAATGCTCCCTTTTTTTTGCTTAGAAAGTCGTAAAAGGATTATTTTTATTTGGGTACTTGCTATTTTTATTAACGCCCCCATACTCATGACAACTTAAATATTGTTATAGGTATCCATTGTGGAAATAACTGAAATTAAAAACTTACAACAAAAAAATATTTTAATACCTGTTTTGCCACTTAGGGATGTTGTAGTTTATCCCTATATGGTGATTCCATTATTTGTTGGTAGAGAAAGGTCGATTGATGCATTGGATGCTGCAATGCGTGATGATAAGCAAATATTGCTTGTAGCTCAAAAAGAAGCGGAAACTGACGATCCGGAATTCAATGATCTTTATCATATTGGTACATTAGCCAATATTCTACAATTATTAAAGTTACCAGATGGCACTGTAAAAGTATTAGTTGAAGGAAGTCAGCGCAGTAGAGTTGTAAGTTATAAAGATACAGGTAGTTTTTTCTCGGCTGAGATCGCTGATATTGACGACGTTTTAGTCATGTCTGATCAAGAGCGTGATGTATTGCAGAGAACTGCAATTAATTCATTTGAGCAGTATGTAAAGTTAAATAATAAAATTCCGCCCGAAGTACTTAATTCATTGATGGGAATTGATGATCCAAGTCGATTAGCTGACACGATGGCTGCTCATCTGGGATTAAAGGTCAATGAAAAACAGTTGATCCTCGAAATATCTGATGTTGCAAAGCGGTTAGAACGGTTGATGACTCTAATGGAAAGTGAGGTCGATCTTCTAGAAATGGAGAAAAGAATCCGCGTACGCGTAAAGCAACAAATGGAAAAAAATCAGCGAGAGTACTATCTCAATGAGCAAATGAAGGCCATTCAAAAAGAACTTGGAGATATGGATGATGTTCCCAACGAGATTGAAGATTTAGCCCGTAAAATTGCAGAAGCAGGTATGTCTAAAGAGGCTAAGACTAAAGCCGAAGCTGAGCTAAATAAGCTTAAGCAAATGTCGCCGATGTCTGCGGAAGCTACTGTAGTGCGCAATTACATTGATTGGGTAGTAAGTGTTCCATGGAAGAAGAAAACGAAAGTTCGCTACGATTTAAAAGTTGCGGAACAAGTTCTAGAAACTGAACATTATGGTTTGGAGAAAGTTAAGGAGCGCATTCTTGAATATCTTGCTGTCCAGCAACGTGTTAAAGGCGAGCTCAAGGGGCCAATTTTGTGTTTGGTTGGGCCGCCGGGAGTAGGTAAAACATCGTTAGGAGAATCCATTGCGCGTGCAACTAATCGAAAATATGTTCGGATGGCATTGGGCGGAGTAAGAGATGAGGCTGAAATAAGAGGGCATAGACGCACTTATATTGGTTCAATGCCGGGTAAAATTTTACAGAATCTAGTTAAAGTAAAAACCCGGAATCCGATGTTTTTGCTAGACGAAATTGACAAGATGGCGGCTGATTTTCGTGGTGATCCGGCTTCTGCATTGTTAGAAGTTCTTGATCCAGAGCAAAATCATACATTTTCTGATCATTATCTGGAAGTTGATTTCGATCTATCCGATGTCATGTTTGTTGCAACTGCAAATACGATGAACATTCCGCCGGCACTACTCGATAGGATGGAAGTGATTCGTCTGGCTGGTTACACAGAAGATGAAAAAATCAACATTGCATTACGCTACTTGCTCCCTAAGCAAATCAAAAACAATGGTTTAAAAGATCATGAGATCGAAATCTCTGAGGAAGTTATTAGAGATTTAATTCGCTATTATACAAGAGAGGCGGGTGTTCGAAATCTCGAGCGGGAAATATCAAAAATTTGTCGCAAAGTTGTCAAAAATCTTCTGCTCAGGTCTGAAAAATCAAAAGTTAAAGTCTGTTCGCAAAATTTAGATGACTATTTGGGTGTTAAAAGATTTCATTATGGCCTCGCAGAGGAGCATGATCAGGTTGGTCAGGTGACAGGGCTGGCATGGACAGAGGTCGGTGGAGAGCTCTTAACTATAGAAACTGCTGTAATTCCAGGTAAAGGCAAAAACTCAGCGACTGGCAAGCTCGGCGATGTTATGAAGGAATCTATTGAAGCAGCGATGACAGTAGTAAGGAGTCGAGCTGATATTTTAGGAATTGATAATGATTTTTTTCAAAAAACCGACATACATGTCCACGTACCAGAGGGCGCAACCCCGAAAGATGGACCTAGTGCAGGTATTGGAATGTGTACGGCAATTATTTCAGCGCTAACCAAAATACCGGTTAGAGCATGTGTTGCTATGACGGGGGAAATTACTTTGCGCGGGGAGGTTTTACCAATCGGAGGCCTTAAAGAAAAGTTATTGGCGGCTCATCGTGGAGGTATAACTACTGTGGTAATCCCGGCTGAAAATGAAAAGGACTTGGTAGACATTCCTGAGAATATTAAAAAGAATCTTGATATTAAGCCTGTCCATTGGATAGATGAAGTATTAGAAATAGCTTTACAGCATTTGCCGGTAGCAATTGAAAAGAAACTGCTTGATGATCATACTGAATCAGATGTTGGAAAATTAAAGGCTCAACTGTTAACAGCTCATTGAAGTAAGACGGATTACGAGCGGATATAAAATAGGCTCTGTGGTTAACTTTATGGATCTATGTTGCAATCAAAAAATGGAATGAGGGTGGTGTCGGCTACAGCTCCTTAACCATCAATGTGACGTTAAAATAATTGCAAGAAGTGCGAATAGTGCTTGGATTCAAGCTTAAAACCCATAAATTACGGGCTTTCCGGGAGTTATAGCTTGACACTGTGCGAGGGCTATTGATATAAATACAAGCGTTTCCTGTGCCGAAAATAGTTCGTGCATAGGGATGAGCAATCAAGTCCTAGCAGACTATATATAAATTGAATTCCTAAGGGGGAATAATGAATAAATCGGAACTTATTGATGCAATCGCAGAGTCTGCGGGATTAACTAAAGCTGATGCCGGCCGGGCATTAGATGGTTTTTTAAGCGCAGTAACCGGCGCCTTAAAAGATTCAGATCCTGAGAAGCGATCAGTTGCTTTAGTAGGATTTGGAACATTCTCCGTAAAAGAAAGAGCTGAGCGTAAAGGGCGTAATCCTCAGACAGGTGAAGAAATTACAATTAAATCAGCTAAAATTCCTTCATTTAAGGCTGGTAAATCGTTAAAAGATGCTGTAAACTAGGCTTTCTTTAGTCGGGTGCTTAGCTCAGCTGGGAGAGCATCGCCCTTACAAGGCGAGGGTCGGGGGTTCGAACCCCTCAGCACCCACCAGACTTTGGAGTGGTAGTTCAGTTGGTTAGAATACCGGCCTGTCAC
>JAQTQN010000194.1:3947-5455 GCA_028712225.1 Methylobacter sp. | reverse complement strand
CCTGCACCGCCAGTGATTAAAATTTTCATAAATTACTTTCCTTAAGTAGGCGCACGCGGAGTTTTTTGTCTGGGAGGTTTTATGGTTTGCTTGAGAAAATCTCATCCATACACAGTTGCAACGCAGTTTCCCAAGACGGCAACGCGAGTTGGTAGTGTTTTTGCAACCGCTGGGTTGATAGCCGCGAATTGGCCGGTCGTGTCGCAGGTAACGGGTAGGCGCTGGTCGGAATGGGGTTGACGCGTTGGGTTTTAATCGGCAAACCGTCTTGTTGCTTGGCTAATTCGATAATCTTTTCAGCAAAGCCATGCCAAGAGGTTTCGCCCGTCGAGGTGAGATTGTAAATGCCCGATTTAAATCCACCTTGCTGCCTTTCTTGCTGGGCTTGCCGCAAGATGTGCGCGGTGCTTTCGGCAATCAACCGCGCCCAAGTGGGCGCACCGATTTGATCGGCAACAATGTTCAACTCTTCGCGCTCTTGCGCCAGCCGTAAAATGCTTTTGACAAAATTGTTGCCTCTGGCGGCATATACCCAGGTCGTACGCAGGATCAAAAAATCCGCCGTGCTGGCTTGAATAGCCTGTTCGCCAGCTAATTTGCTTTGGCCGTAAACATTGAGCGGGTTGGTTTGGTCACCTTCCAAGTAGGCGCCCGTCTTACTACCGTCAAACACATAATCGGTAGAATAATGAATCAACAAGGCACCGCAGATTGACGCTTCCTCGGCTAACACGCCAGACGCTTGACCATTGATCAAAAAAGCCTGTTCTTGGTCAGTTTCAGCCTTATCGACTGCGGTATAAGCCGCCGCATTAACGATAATATCGGGTTTGATAGACCGGATACTGCGGCGCAAGCCATCCAGATCGGATAAATCCGCTTGGTCGCGGTTGGCTGCGACAACTTCGCCCAACGGCAATAGTGTCCGAGCCAATTCCCAGCCAACTTGACCTTGACTGCCGGTCAACAAAATCTTCATGCAAAAACCTCAGCATCTTTCAACGACAAGCCTTGCTGATCTTTACCGGACAGCAGCGGAGCAATACCTTCGGGCCAAACAATGCCGACATCGGGATCATCCCAGCGAATGCAACGCTCATGTTCCGGCGCGTAATAATCGGTGGTTTTATAGAGGAAATCGGCTTGTTCGGACAGCACCACAAAGCCATGCGCAAAGCCAGGCGGCACCCATAATTGCCGATGATTGTCGCCGCTTAATTCCACGCCATCCCAATGCCCGAAAGTAGGTGAGGATTTGCGCAAATCTACGGCAACATCAAACACCTTGCCGCTGGTTACACGCACCAACTTACCTTGCGGCTGTTGAATTTGGTAATGCAGACCTCTTAAGACGTTTTTGCCGGAGCGGGAATGGTTGTCTTGGACAAAATTCAAACTTAAACCAGTGAGTGACTGAAAAGTAAGTTGGTTGTAACTTTCCAGAAAAAAACCGCGTTGGTCGCCAAATACTTTGGGTTCAAAAATGAGTAAATCGGGAATGGCTGTGG
>JAQTQN010000194.1:0-3847 GCA_028712225.1 Methylobacter sp. | reverse complement strand
ACATGACCATCAATAAATTCATGTTTTATCGTGCTAACTTTTTCACCATCGAGATACTCAGCTTCGCTGATACGGTGCTCTGCGTAATTCAATGCCATGGCACGTAGTCCTCAGAAAGAGCGGCTTTAGCGGCCGATAGCGTAATACTGCAAACCACTGCCGCTAACAATCGCCGGTTCGAACATATTGCGACCATCAAAGATGACCTTGTCGGACAAAGAGGTATTGAGCAGATCAAAATCAGGACTACGGAATTGTTTCCATTCGGTAACAATCGCCAGCGCATCGGCACCTTTTAGTGCGTCGGCAGGAGATTGACTGTAACTCAAGCCGGTTTTGTTACCATAAATGCGTTGGGCTTCTTCAATCGCTTCCGGATCATAAGCTTGCACAGTGGCGCCAGCTTCGATTAGTGCTTCAAGCAACACACGACTTGGTGCATCACGCATGTCATCGGTATTGGGTTTAAACGCCAATCCCCACAACGCAAATACTTTGCCTTTCAGGTTGCCTTGATAATGGCTGCTGATTTTTTCAAATAAACGATGTTTTTGACGGTTGTTGACATTTTCTACCGCATTGAGCAATTCAGCGTGATAGCCGATTTCTTTAGCGGTTCTTTCCAAGGCTTTAACGTCTTTCGGAAAGCATGAGCCGCCGTAACCGCAACCGGGATAAATAAAGCTGTAGCCGATACGGCTATCGGAACCTATGCCGCGTCTGACATTTTCAATATCCGCACCCAAGCGCTCGGCCAGATTGGCCAGCTCATTCATAAAGCTGATTTTTGTGGCCAACATAGCGTTAGCCGCGTATTTGGTCAGCTCGGCAGATCGTATGTCCATGGCGATCACCCGGTCATGGCTGCGGTTAAAAGGCGCATACAGCGCTTTTAACAACTCGGCAGTTCGTGGGTTATCAGTACCGATAACGACGCGGTCGGGCTTCATAAAATCATCCAGCGCCGCGCCTTCTTTAAGAAACTCAGGGTTGGAAACGACGTCAAACTCCAATGCCTTGCCGCGTTGGGCCAGAACCTCGTCAATGACATTTTTAACTCTGTCAGCAGTGCCCACCGGTACGGTCGATTTATCAATCACTACCCGATAATCTTCCATGTTTTCGGCAATGCTTTTGGCGACCGCCAATACATATTGCAAATCAGCAGAGCCGTCTTCATCGGGCGGTGTTCCTACCGCGATGAACTGAAACAAACCGTGATCGACGGCTTCCTTGACATCAGTCGTAAAGCTTAACCGCCCTGCCGCCTGATTTTCCTTAACCATAGCTTCCAGGCCAGGTTCATAAATAGGAATAATGCCTTGCTTTAGCTTGCTTATTTTGCCTTCATCAATGTCCATGCACACGACGTCGTTACCTACTTCGGCAAGGCATGCACCCGTAACCAATCCAACATAACCGCTTCCAAATACTGTGATTTTCATATTTCTCTTTAAGAATAATTGTGTGTGATGAAATTAAATCTGCGTGTATAGCATAGCTAATCAGAGCACAAAAACATCGGCTGCGATGCAGATTTACTTAACGTCGCTAGACTATCATAATGACTCAGTTTTTTTAAGGTCAGCATCCGCAAATGCATAAAAACACCAGCGCCGACATCTCGTCTTTTAGCGGTTACCCCGAACCGGAGCAGCATTTGCTAGATCAGGCGTTGGCCGTTGTAGAAAAAATCCCTACTGACACGGCTTATTATCGACCTAAGGGCGTACAGGTCGCAGCAATTTTACGCAGCTTAAATGTTGATACGAACACCCTGGCTGCAGCCATCCTCAGTGACCCCCGCCTTGCCAAACTTACCCTCAAACCCGATATTAAACAGCAGTTTGGCGATACCATTGCTACCTTGGTCAACGATGTCAATTGGCTAAATACTGTCACCGTGTATGCGCCGGAAATGGCCAGCCAGCCCAACCAGACTGAAACCTTGCGCCGGATGCTGCTATCCATGACCCAGGATGTGCGCGCGGTGTTGATCAAGTTGGCCTATCGAATTCAGCGTTTGCATGGTTTGGCCAAAGAATCGCACGAAGTTCGGCACTTTATCGCACGCGAAACGCTGGATATTTACGCACCGATTGCCAACCGACTGGGCGTTCACCAGCTCAAATGGGAATTGGAAGACATGGCTTTCCGGTATTTGGAGCCCCATGCTTATCGTGAAATTGCCCAAGGCTTATCTAATAAACGCAAGCACCGCGAAGACTGTATTCAGGACTTCATCGTTTCATTGCAACAGAAACTCAGTGATGAAGGTATTGCCTGCCAATGCTATGGCCGTCCAAAACATATTTTTAGCATTTGGAAAAAAATGCAGCGTAAGCAGCTGCCGCTTGATGAGCTTTATGACCTGCTGGCTGTACGCGTAATTGTCGACAACCTGACTCAGTGCTACGCGGCATTGGGCTTTGTGCATAGCGGTTGGCAATATATCCCCAAAGAGTTCGACGATTACATCGCCAATCCCAAAGAAAACGGCTATCAATCGCTGCATACGGTAATTTTGGATGCTCAGGGCAACCGCATTGAGGTACAAATCCGCACCCGCGATATGCATGATTTTGCCGAACTGGGCGTTGCTGCACACTGGGCATACAAGGAAGGCGGCAAGCAAAATGCCGCCATGGAAAAAAGCGTCGCCACGTTACGCCGATTATTAGAAGACAAAACCACCGACGAAGCATTCAGCGAAAATTTTCGTAGCGAACTATTTAATGATCGGGTGTACGTATTAACACCCGCGGGTAAATTAATCGACTTAGTCAAAGGCTCGACACCGCTGGATTTTGCTTACGCAGTTCATTCCGAAATCGGGCACCGATGCCGTGGCGCAAAAATCAATGGCCGCATTGTGCCGTTAACCTACACATTAAAATCCGGCGAACAAGTAGAAATTCTCACCGTTAAAGACGGCGTGCCTAATCGTCACTGGATCGACGCGCATTTAGGTTATTTAAAAACAACCAGCGCTATCAGCAAAGTTAAAAGTTGGTTCAAAAATCAGCAACAAACCCAAAACATAGCTGCCGGCAAAGCCATTTTGGAAAAAGAAACTCAGCGACTAGGCGTTAAAGCCTTGGATGTAACTGAGCTGGTGCGGCATTTTAAACAGACTGATGCTGATCGACTATTTGAAGCCATTGGCCGCAGCGACATCAATAATCGCCAATTAGCCGCATTTTTTAAAATACCGGAACTGGAAAGCTCCCCATTACTAGGCAAGCAACAAAAAGTCGTTACAAAGTCGCTCGTCACCGTCAACGGCATGGACAATGTACTGACATCATTTGCGCATTGTTGCACCCCAGTTCAGGGCGATGACATCATTGGTTACATTTCGCATCTTAAAGGCATTACCGTACATCGAAAAAGCTGCCCGAATATCGTGCAATTGGAACCACAAAAACATGACAGATTGATCGATGTCAGCTGGGGCGCACAAAAAGCCAGCCATGCTGTGCCGATTGTTATTCAGGCATTCAACGCACAAAACCTGTTGGCGGATGTCAGCCAAGTGCTTGCGCAAGCCAAAATCCACATTAGCAATGCAGCGCTGCATAGTCACCCCGATTTCTCTGCGGATCTCGATTTGACCATCCAAGTTGAAAATACCGATCAACTCAGTCAAATCTTCAACAAACTCAGTCAACTTGCCAATATCGTTGAAGTTAAACGCAAAACCTGACATTGTTAGCAACCCGCCACCTTAGCCCAACAACAATCACAACAATCGCTATATGTCCGAGCCCACAAGACAACGCCTGATTTTGGTAGATGGATCTTCTTTTTTATTCCGTGCTTATCATGCTATTCCGCCCTTAACCAG
>JAQTQN010000193.1 GCA_028712225.1 Methylobacter sp. | reverse complement strand
ATTAGCCGTTACCAGCGCATGCTGGGCAAAAACGTCCTTCAGCCTATGGGCTGGGATGCGTTTGGCCTACCTGCCGAAAATGCCGCCATGAAGCACGGTGTTCATCCGGCAGACTGGACTTATGAGAATATCGATTACATGCGCAACCAGCTTAAACAGCTCGGCTTTGCTTATGATTGGCATAGAGAATTAGCCACGTGCGATCCATCCTATTACAAATGGGAACAATGGTTTTTCTTGAAGCTCTTGGAAAAAGGCCTGGTTTATAAAAAGACGGCGCCAGTCAATTGGTGTCCGAACGATATGACTGTGTTGGCCAATGAGCAAGTCATTGACGGCTGTTGCTGGCGTTGCGATACCCAAGTTGAACGCAAAGAAATCGCACAATGGTTTCTTAAAATTACCGATTATGCCGATGAATTATTAACCTCATTAGAGACCTTAGACGGTTGGCCTGAGCAGGTAAAAACCATGCAGGCCAACTGGATCGGTCGTTCTGAAGGCGTTGAGCTGGATTTTGCTGTGCCGGATTCAGATAAACCGGTCAGGGTTTACACAACCCGTCCAGACACCTTGATGGGCGTGACTTATGTGGCTGTCGCCGCAGAACATCCGTTGGCATTAAAAGCCGCCGAAACCAATCCTGAAATAACCGCATTTATTGCTGAATGCAAGCTGATGGAAACCTCGGAAGCGGCCATGGAAACCATGGAAAAACGTGGTATTGATTCCGGTATTAAGGCTATTCATCCACTTACCGGCGAGCAAGTGCCGGTATGGATTGCCAACTTCGTGTTGATGAACTACGGCACCGGCGCGGTGATGTCAGTGCCTGCGCATGATCAGCGTGATTTTGAATTTGCTCAAAAATACGGCATTGCTATCAAGCAAGTGATTTTTGCTGCAGCGACTGCAGGGACGCAGGAGGTAGAGCAACGCATGGAGCAGTTGCCGAATGGTGGGGAAGCCGATTGTTCAACGCAAGCTTATACAGCTAAAGGCGTTTTAATAAATTCTGGAGTTTTCGACGGACTGCGTTCCCAGCAGGCGTTTATAAAAATTGCCGAAACCTTGGAACAACAAGGTAAAGGCCAACGCAAAACCAATTTCCGTCTACGCGATTGGGGCGTATCCCGTCAGCGTTACTGGGGCGCACCGATTCCGGTCATTTATTGCGACGATTGCGGTACGGTGCCGGTGCCTGAAGCTGATTTGCCGGTTGAATTACCCAGAGATGTTGTGCTGGATGGTTCGCAATCGCCGCTGGTGGCGCATCCGACCTTCTCGCATGTCGATTGTCCCAAGTGCGGCAAACCGGCACGCCGGGAAACCGATACCTTTGATACCTTCATGGAATCGTCCTGGTATTTCGCGCGTTACGCCAGCAGCAAGGCTGACAGCATGTTGGATGCCAGCGCCAATTATTGGCTGCCGGTAGATCAATACATCGGTGGTATCGAACACGCCATTTTGCATTTGTTGTATGCGCGTTTTTATACCAAATTGCTGCGTGATGAAGGCCTGATCGTCTGCGACGAGCCGTTCAAAAAGCTGCTGACCCAAGGCATGGTGCTTAAAGACGGCAGCAAAATGTCTAAATCCAAAGGCAATACTGTCGACCCTCAAGCATTAATCGATCAGTACGGCGCCGATACCGTGCGTTTGTTCATCATGTTTGCCGCGCCGCCTGAACAATCATTGGAGTGGTCCGACAGTGGAGTGGAAGGTGGTTTCAGGTTCCTTAAAAGATTGTGGAAACTGGTTTATCAGCATGTGGAGGCGGGCAAAAGTCAGCCGTTAGATAAGCAGGCTTTAACCGAAGAGCAACAAGCCGTGCGCCGCCAAGTGCATCTGACGATTCAAAAAGTCACTGACGATTTTGGCCGTCGCTTAACTTTTAATACCGCTATTGCCGCCAATATGGAATTGGTCAATACCTTATCGCGGTTTGTCGACGAGTCTGACAATGGCCGGGCAGTGCGGCAAGAAGCGTTGGAAAGTATCGTATTGCTATTGTCTCCGATTGTGCCGCATGTGACGCATCAGTTGTGGCTTGATTTGGGGCATCAACAAGCTGTTGTTAGTGAGCAATGGCCTAAGGTTGATGAGTCGGCGTTAGCGCAAAATACCCTGGAGCTGGTCATTCAAGTCAATGGTAAATTGCGCAGCAAGCTATCGGTATCGGTGGATGCCGGAAAAGATGAAATTGAAAAACTGGCATTAAGCGATGAGCAAGCCCTACGATTCATGGAAGGCAAACCAGTTAAAAAAGTAATTGTAGTGCCAGGCAAGCTGGTCAATATTGTGGTCTAAAGAGGTGTCAGTGGTTATAAGAATTGGTTTGCTGTTTGCGGCGTTGCTGTTAAGCAGTTGCGGGTATCATCTGAGGGGAGCGTATGCTTTACCTTCTGACCTTAAAAAAGTCTATGTGACTGGAGGTACGCCGCAGCTGCATGAGCAATTTAAGCAAATCATGAAGTCATCGTCAGGACAGCTGCTTACATCACCAGAAGGTGCGAGCATTGTCGTTAAAATTACCAACGAAGACTTTCGTCGTAGGGCGCTATCGTTGAGTTCAAGAGGTAAATCCAACGAGTTTGAACTGCTTTATCATCTTGAGTACGAACTTACCAATTCCAAAAACACTGCTTTAACTGAACTTTTGCCGCTGGAAATCAAACGTGAATATTTCAACGACCAGCAAGATATTATCGCCAAAGATAATGAAGAAGCTGTGATTCGCAAAGAAATGTATGAACAAGCCGCGCGCTCTATTGTTAATCGTGCTCGAGTTGTTTTAGAGGCAAAAGCAAAATAGCCATGCGCAGCACCCCTAAGCAAATAAATGCCTTGTTGCAAAAGGGTTTGCTGCCGGTTTATTTAATCACCGGCGACGAACCCTTGCAGCAAGGTGAAGTCGCCGATGTGATCAGGAAAGCCGCTAGAAAAGCCGGATTTATCAATCGGGAAGTATTGTCGGTCGATACACACTTTGACTGGAACAGTTTGGCGGTTTCTGCCGATTCGATGTCAATTTTTGCTGATAAACAGATCATTGAATTGAGATTCCCCAACGCAAGCCCAGGCGTTGAAGGATCAAAATCGCTAATCAGTTACTGCGATCGACCAGACAGCGATACATTACTGTTAATAACCATGGGCAAACTAGGTAAAGACGCTTTAAAAGCTCGTTGGTTTCAGGCCTTAGATAAAGTCGGTTGTGTCATACAAATATGGCCACAAGAAGGGCAAGACCTGATTAGCTGGCTTCAGCAGCGCTTACAACAGCGAGGTTTGGTTGCTGATATTCAAGGCGTGAAAATTTTGGCGTCTAGGACTGAAGGCAACATGCTGGCCGCCGCCCAGGAAATTGAAAAACTATACGTTTTATATGGCGCGGAAAAACTGAGTCCTCAGCAGATTGAAGATGTGGTTGCTGACAGCTCCCGTTACGATGTTTATAAGCTCGTTGATGCGGTGTTATCCGGGAATGTTAAACGCATATTTAAAGTCATCTCCGGGCTACAAGCTGAGGGAGTTGCTGCTCCGATCGTGCTTTGGGTACTAACTAAAGAGGCCAGAAGTTTAATTAAGGTTCAGCAAGCCATTGCACAAGGGCAGAATAGAGCCTTGGTATACAAAAACAATCAAATTTGGGATAAGCGCCAAGCACTGGTGGAAAGCGTTTTAAACAAGCTACGCGTCAATGATTTTAATAAGATTTTGCTGTGGAGTACCAAAGCTGACCAGCAAATCAAAGGTCAACAATCGGGCAATGCATGGGAAACAATCTTGGCAATCTGCCTGTTGTTTGCGGCTGTAAAACCTATGGCAAATGCAGACTAAATCTGGCACCACCCAAGCTGCTGGCATTGTCGGTCTTAATAAAGCCATAGCTTTCCCCTTGATGATGCATTTTTGCAATAGTTGCTACAAAAAATAGTCCCAATCCAGTGTTGCCGGTGACTAAATCAATCCCGAACGTTTTCTGACTATCGGCTAGAAAGTTCTGTGGATAGCCGGCGCCATCGTCTTCGATATAAAAAACCACGTATTCGCCTTCCTGTTTGGCGGATAACAAAATTTTTCTGTGACAGTAGCGCTGGGCATTATTTACTAATGTACCAATCGCATTACTGATCAAGGTGCTATCGCAAAAGCAATACAAATCGTCGTCACACTCGGCAATTAATTCAATTTCGCTTAGTGCCAACAAGTTGGATTGTTGAGCAACAATATCATCCAAAATGTCTCTTACGCTGCATTCATCGATATTAAGATTAAACTGCGAGGCATCGATTTTATAGAGAGTCAGCAGCTGCATCAGGCTGTTATTCAAGCGATTTGATTCAAATTCCAACTGTTTAAATTCCGGCGGCTTCGACTCGGGATACTGATTTTCTAGTTGAGTAATTAGGGCTCGTAGATTGCTCAGCGAATTTTTCATATCATGGACTGAAGACGCCAAAATCGCAGGAAAGTGAACAGTAAGAGCTTGTGAATCTGCCATGAAATCTATATTACTTAAGTTGAATGCTGGCGAGACGGGCCAGTTCCGCTTGTAGGCCGCCAATTTTGTCATGGGTAATGCCTAATTGAACTGCTTTGTTAATATACCCTTGGGCTTTCTGAACTTTGGCCATGGTGCTGCCGGATATTTTAAGATCATGTAGCATGATTTTGGTGATATTTATTACGATAGTTTGATTATTCGGAAGATTGCCAATGGCTTGCTCCAGTACGGCCAATGCTTCTTTAATTTTGCCTTCTTTAAACAAGCTGACGCCGTTGTTATTAATGTCAACCAGTTCCTGCTTGACTCTATGTATCAATGATTCAGCATAATTTTCACCCATTACAGAGGTGCAGACTTTGGTAATGGATTCAAGAAATTTGCTATCGTCAATATTGGTTTTAATCAAGTCTTGCATGATGTGATCGAAAACCTCACTGTCTCCCTTTTTAAAACAGGCCTGAGCTATTTCCAAACGCAGTTCCCTGGGTACTTCTTGACCAAATTGTTCATTCAACTTGACTGTTTTTTCGTATGACTCTTGCGCCAGTACATTCTTCCCCAGAGCACCATAAATTTCACTTTCCAAGGTAGCGGCTCTGAGTCTTGCTTCAGGGTCATTAGGAAATTGTTCTAATAAATCGCTCACCAAATTAAGCAAGTTGCTGCTTGGATTATTTTTTAATAAGTTTTTGGCTAGCCCGGAAAAATCTCGTGATGATTTATGCACCGAATGCTTGCCTAACTTAATAGCCGCTCTGTAGGCTTTGTTGGCAATATCAACTTGCTCGGCTTTGTCCGCTAATAAAGCGATTTGTTGTTGGCGTAATATAGTTTGTGGCGATAGTTCAATGGCTTGATGTAATGCTGTTAAGGCGGCGTCGATATTACCTGTTGCCTCATGCGCTTTTGCAAGCCAGTCGTAAGCTTCCAATTGCATTGGAAACTGCAAAATAATATCCTG
>JAQTQN010000192.1 GCA_028712225.1 Methylobacter sp. | reverse complement strand
CCGCCGTATTCACGACGCATGACCGGCACCAAAAACGACACATTCAGGATATGAATTTTTTCCGGCAGTATGTGTTTTTTGAATTGGTCATGAAACACCATAATGGTGTCGTAAGCCATAGAACCGCATATCAATGCACTCATTGTGTTCCTCTTAAAAAAGTAAAATAACTGACCAGGTGACGGCTGCCCAAGCTAAGGACATCATCACCGCAGCCGAACCTATATCTTTAGCTCGGCCGGATAATTCATGGTGTTCCAGCCCTACCCTGTCCACTACCGCTTCAACTGCTGAGTTTAACAGCTCAACCAGCATGACTAAGACCATACTACCTACCAACAATAGTTTTTCAATATTGGTTTGCCCCAGCCAAATTGCCAGCGGAGTGGTGACTATGAATAGGATAACTTCTTGTCTAAACGCTTCTTCATGAGTCCAGGTCGCCTTAAATCCAGCCACCGAGAATATACAAGCGTTCATTAGGCGTTTAATGCCTTTGGCATTTTGATTAGCCATGGCGCATCCTTATTGATCAATCAGCGCTTGATAATCAGCGGCATCCAGTAAACTTTCAAGATCAGCCAGATTGTCAGCTTTGACCGTAAATAACCAACTGCCGTAAGGATCTTCATTAACTTGTTCCGGCACATCGACCACCGCCTTATTGACCGCGACAATCTCGCCGGCAACCGGGCTAAATAAATCCGAAGCCGTTTTAACGGACTCAACCACTGCGCATTGTTCCTGTGCTTCAACTTGACGCCCTACTTGCGGCAGCTCAATAAACACCAAATCGCCCAATTCTTGTTGCGCAAAATCGGTAATTCCTACGTGTACCAAATTATTTTCTTCTACTTTCACCCATTCATGGGTCGGTGCGTATCTTAAATTGGTGGGTAAATTACTCATCGCTAGTTCGCTCTCAATATTTATAGGGTTATTTATCAGGTTGTTTTGGGTTCAAGCATAACGCGCAATTTTGCAAAAACAATAAAAAACGCGCTGTTCATTGTGGCTGCTCTTATAATTTGAGCATTTTAAGCATACGTTGATTGCATTATTTCACATGAATACTTTGATAATCGCCTGTTTTTTGGTCGCAGGCCTGCTGCCGGTTATTGCTTCGTCTGCCGATGACGACGATGACAAACCAACAAAACCGAAAAACGCAGAGGTAACGGGGGTTGTTTTGCCTGGCACGGCACAATCGAAAGCGGGAATAGAAACCCAAGAAATTCAAGCGGCCCATCACCATTTAGAATTATTGACCTACGGTAAAGCTATCAATATTCAGCCGCTACTCGCTTTGCGGCACCGCTACTTATTAGCGCTATCGGAAGGCAACAGCACCAAGGCCAGACTGACTCAATCAGAACAAAGCATCAATCGGGCGCAAGCATTGTATAACCACGGTGTGACAGCAAAACGACAGCTACAAGAGCAGCAAGCGCAATGGCAAAACAATCAAGCACAAGCAAATGCCTCGCAACTGCAAGCGCAAGCCATTATTGACGAGGCTCGTTTGGATTGGGGTAACACCTTAACCGATTGGGCATTATCCGCCGATGCCAAACCTCTCAATGCCTTTCTGACAGGCAAACAAGTCTTATTGCAAATCAGCTTACCGGCCGGCAAACAATTAGCCGCCGGCGTGACTGACATCGCCGTGGAATCCTCAGGCAAGCGGCCTCAAGCCATTTCTGCCAAGCTTATTTCCTCCGCACCCCAGATTGACAGCACGGTGCAAGGCGCAAGTTATTTTTTCGCCAGTGCAGATCCACACTTAAAACCCGGCATGCGCGTTTCAGCGTGGGTAACTGAGCAACAGGAAGCCTTAAGTGGCGTCAATGTGCCCAAATCGGCACTGCTTTGGTATCTCGATCAAGCTTTTGTTTACGTTAAAAGCGATGACGACAAATTCAGTAAGCGTGTAATTAGCGGATACACAGCCACTCCAGAAGGCTATTTTATTAGTGAAGGGCTTGAAGCGGGAGAGCAAGTCGTTGTTATCGGCGGCCAACTGCTGCTTTCAGAAGAATTACGGGGACAATTGCAGGATGATGATTGAAAAATGCTGAATTCTATCGATAAACAACACCTCATTAGTTCTCGTCGCAGCTCCGCATGTTAGCTAATCTCATCCGCTTCTCGATCCGCTTTCACGGCCTTGTTATTGCGCTTGCCGTGATTATCCTGCTTTACGGCGGCTATAGCTTCACTAGCGCCGGGCTGGATATTTTTCCTGAGTTTTCCCCCAAGCGCGTCATTATCCAAACCGAAGCCTCGGGGCTTTCGGCTGAACAGGTTGAAGTATTAGTCACCCAACCGATTGAAAAGACACTTAGCGGTTTAATCGGGCTGGAGCGATTAAACTCGGAATCTATTCAAGGTTTATCAGTGATTACCGCGACGTTTATTGAAGACAGTGATGTCTATCGTAACCGTCAACTTATCAACGAACGTTTGGCAGGTCTGGTCGCGCAATTGCCGCCGCGCATTACTCCGGTGCTGGTGCCATTGTCCTCATCATCGGCGACGGTACTGACCTTGGGTCTGAGGGCTGACACCCAATCGGCAATGGCGTTACGCAGTTTTGTCGATTGGACTTTGATTCCGCGTTTATTAGCCGTGCCGGGCGTTGCCGATGTCAATGTCTTTGGCGGTGATGTCCAACAGCTGCAAATACAAGTTAACCCGGAACAGTTGCGACGTTTTAATCTAACCCTGGATGATGTTATCCAGGCCGCCGCCCAGGCGGGCAAGATTCAAGGTGCAGGGTTTATAGAAAATGACAATCAGCGCTTTACCTTACAGCTAACCGGTCAACCCGCTAATCCAGAGCAATTTGCCCACATCATGGTCAAAAGAGACCAGGGGCGCAGCATTAAATTGGGCGACGTCGCCAGCATCAGCTTTGCACCGGAGCCTGCCATCGGTGCCGCGCAAATTATGGGCAAGCCCGGCATTGTACTGATGGTGATTGGTCAATACGGCACTAACACCTTGACCGTATCCCGGCAGGTAGAGCAAGCGCTGCAAGAGTTCGAACCGGTTTTTAAGCAGCGAGCGATAGCTTTTTACCCGCAGTTATTTCGCCCTGCCGATTATATCGAAACCTCGCTAACGCATTTAACCGGGCATTTATTGCTGGGCGGTGTGTTTGTGCTGATTGTGCTGTATGCATTTTTATTTAATGCTCGTACCGCGCTGATTTCGGCGTTGGCCATTCCGGTGTCGTTGTGTGCGGCCGTGATTGTGCTGCTGGCGACCGGCAACAGTCTGAATGTCATGGTGTTGGGCGGCTTAGGAATAGCCTTGGGCGAGGTGGTGGATGACGCCATTATCGACACCGAAAACATTTTCCGGCGCCTGCGCGAAAATCGTTTATTACCGCAACCACTATCGGTAGCGGAGGTGGTTTATAGCGCCTCGTTGGAAGTGCGCGCTTCGATGGTCTATGCCAGTTTTATTGTCGCCCTGGTCTTTGTGCCATTGCTGACTTTAAGTGGCGTCGCCGGGCGGTTGTTTGCGCCGCTAGGCATTTCCTACATTCTGGCAATTTTAATGTCGCTGGTCGTGGCACTCACGCTAACCCCGGCGCTTTGCCATGCTCTGCTAGGAAGAAACTTCGATAAAGCCGGCGAGCCGCCACTCATTAGCCGTTTAAAGCCTCTCTATGAAAAAGCCCTGCTGCCGGTCATCAGGCATTTCAATGCGTTTCTGGCGGCCTGCGTTATCGTCTGTCTCTCCGGCCTGGCGTTGCTATTTGGTTTCGACAGCAAGTTTTTACCCGAATTGCGCGAAGGCCACTATATGGTGCATACCTCCAGTATGCCCGGCACCTCCCTGCAAGAATCCATCCGCATAGGCACCAAACTCACTGAACAGTTTAAAACTATTGACGGCGTGCAATCGGTATCGCAATGGGCCGGGCGCGCGCAACGTGGCGCCGATACTTACGGTAGTCATTACAGTGAATATGAAGTTCGACTTAAATCGCTGTCCGGCGCAGAGCAACAGCGCGTGCTGGATAAGCTGCGCGAGATGCTTACTGAATTCCCCGGCATTTCGTTTGAAGTTAATAGCTTCTTGACAGAACGAATTGACGAAACGATATCCGGTTACACCGCACCGGTAGTCGTCAATCTGTACGGTAACGACTTGAATGCGCTGGATGCCAAAGCCCAACAGCTAACCAAATTGATGAGCAACATTGAAGGTGCGGCTGATGTGCAAATGCGCTCACCAACAGGCATGCCCTTGCTGCAAATCAATCTGAATCACGAGCAATTAGATTTATGGGGTGTGCAACCGGGGCAAGTGATGGACATGTTGCAAGCGACTTACGAAACCAAGGTGGTCGGAAAATCTGTGCGCGGCAATCAAATTATCGATATTGCAGTGAGTTTACCGCCAGTACTCCGGCAACAACCTGAGGCTATTGGCAGTTTGCCACTCAAAACTCAGGACGGCGCAGTCATTACCCTAGACCAAGTCGCACAGATCAATTTTGCCTCCGGTCGTTACAATGTTTTACATCAAGGCGGACGGCGTCACCAAACCGTCACTTGCAAAGTCATTAATCGGGATTTGGATGCATTTATCAAGGAGCTTAAATCTAAGGTGCAGAGCGATAGTTCTTTTGCCGCCGATATGTATCCTGAATTTACCGGCGCCGCTTTTGAGCAAGCCGAGGCGCGCAAAGCATTATTGCTGCATTCATTGCTGGCAGGCGCCGGGGTGTTGATGTTTATTTATCTGGCGCTAGGATCAATGCGCCACGTTGGCTTAACCTTGCTCAATCTGCCGTTTGCGTTACTTGGCGGGGTTGTCGCTGTGCTGCTGACCGGCGCAACCTTATCGGTGGGTTCCGTCGTGGGTTTTATCACATTGTTTGGCATTACCGTGCGCAACAGCATCATGCTACTGACGCATTATCGCCACTTGGTTGAAGTTGAAGGCAAGCCCTGGGATCTGCAAACGGCGATCGAAGGCGCTCAGGATCGATTACCCTCTATTTTGATGACAGCGTTAGTGACCGCATTGGCCATGCTGCCGATTGCCATCAATAGCGACAGCGCCGGGCGAGAAGTGATGGGGCCGATGGCGGCAATTATAATTGGCGGTTTGGCATCGTCGACAGTATTGAATTTATTGCTACTGCCGGGAGTGTTATTGCGCTATGGCAAGTTTGGGAAGATGACTGGCTAGTTGCACTCTCTAAACTTCATAGACAGTGCAACATCGGCATCGGAAATGATTTTAAAATCAGTCCGCCAAACCGCCCAATCCAGATTCTAAAGCTAGTATTTCCGGGAGTTTTTCGCTAATAAACTGTTCGCTCAAACCCAGCTTTTCAGCCACATTGAACGGAAAACCCCGCAAAATATCTTCAACGATTAAGCCCTTTTGATGACTTTCGCTGATATACCGAGCCAAATAAACCACGTTGGCAGGTTTAGACACTTCATCACTAGCCAACGGATTTCCAGAGCGTGCAACAGTTTCAATCAGATCGGGTGAAAA
>JAQTQN010000022.1 GCA_028712225.1 Methylobacter sp. | reverse complement strand
CAACGCAGTATTTATCTATCCGCTGCGCGTTCGTTTTTATTCAACCTGATTTTGGGTTATCGCGTCACGCATCAACTTTGGAATCAGCCAATTGCAGGTGATACCTACAGTTTCGACGGTGGGCATAGCAGCTTCAAATCTGAGCAGCCGGATGATGAAATTGTGCGTCGTCTCCAAGCCGGAATCATCCATCCTACCGGGGCTTTATGGGGTAAAGGCGATCCTGGAGTTTCAGCGGAAACGCTGGCTATCGAACAAAAAATCATTGCCGACCATACCGAACTTGCTCAAGGCTTGATTGCCTCTGATGTGGACTTAGACCGACGCGCATTGCGGGTCAATGTGCCGGATTTGCTTTGGCAATTTGATGGCGACGATGTCTTGGTGCTTGAATTTACATTGCCCGCAGGTAGCTATGCTACAGCTGTATTACGGGAAATTGTGCAGCTATAAAACTCACACTCACACTCATGAAAAAAAGCCGCTTATAACAGCGGCTTTTTTATTTCATATCTTGTATTAGGCATCCATCAGAACGGTATATCATCATCAAAATCATCGTAATCCGGTGGTGGTGGCATTGACGAGTTCGGTTGTTGTGACGGTTGTGAATTCTGTGGCGCAGGTCTTCCTTGTTGTGCGTTATAGCCGGGTTGCGGCTCGTCATTACTAAACGGCGCGGTGCCGCCGCTACGACTGCCCAGCATGTGCATTTCCGAGGCGATAATTTCAGTGCTGTAACGATCTTGACCGTCTTGGGCCTGCCATTTACGCGTTTGCAAGCGACCTTCCACATACACTTGGCTGCCTTTTTTCAAATACTCACCAGCCACTTCCGCCAGGCGATTGAAAAACACCACGCGATGCCATTCAGTAGCGTCTTTTCTTTCGCCACTTTGTTTATCTTTCCAACGCATGGTAGTGGCCAGTCTGATCGTGGTGACCGCGCCGCCGGTAGGCAGGTAACGGACTTCGGGGTCTGCGCCCAGATTACCTATTAAAATTACTTTATTGAGCATATGTTCTCCTATTTTTTATTGTGCGGGTTGCTGCGTGTATTTGATGATCAGACTTTGTAATTGTGCGGAATCCAGGTGTTGATTATCAACTTTAAGATAGGCAACGCCATCTTCGTGGCGCAACGTTACTTCTTCGATACCGATAATTTTTAATAATTCACTAGCGAATCGATCAGCCTGCGGCTCAGTGAATTCGGTAATTGAAATTAGCAAATTTGCCCAATAACGCGGTGGCTTCATGGTTAACGACAACAGCAGCCAGCTTAAGGCGGCCAGTGCGCACATCAGAAACACCGCCGGTGCGCCAAACTGTCCATAACACCAGCCGCCCGCTGCACCGCCAATGCCCGCACCTAAAAACTGCGCGCTGGAATAAATGCCCATAGCAGTACCTTTTAAATCGCCGGGTACAGTCTTAGAAATCAGTGAGGGCAGGGAGGCTTCCAGTAAATTAAAGCCGGTAAAAAACAGCCACAAAAAAACGATGATGCCGGTCAGGCTGTCATGCAAGCCCATCAAGCCTAAATCGGCGAGCACAATCGTAGCGATTGCACCGATGAACACGGCTTTCATTTTGCGCTTTTTTTCGGCCAGGATAATAAACGGAATCATCGCAGCCATGGAGATAACAAACACCGGTAAGTAAACCTTCCAATGCTCTGCAGGCAACAGTCCCGCATCGCGCATCAACAACGGCACTACTACAAAGCTGGCGGTCAAAATCAGATGCAACACAAATATGCCGTAATCCAAGCGCAGTAATTCAGGGTCTTTTATAACGTTGGATAATTGACTGGGGACCAGCTCTGCATCCCGATGAACTTTGGATTTCTCGGGGTTGGGGACGACATAAATAACCACCAAAATCGCTACAATGCTTAACACGGCAATCAGCCAAAACAAGCCGGAAACACCGATTAAACCGGCAACAATTGGACCGGCAATAATCGCCACACCAAATGAAACGCCAATGCTGGCACCGATTAAGGCCATCGCTTTGGTACGATGCACTTCTTGTGTTAAATCGGCCACCAACGCCATTACCGTGGCGGCGATGGCTCCAGACCCTTGAATGGCGCGCCCGATCAAAACGCCGTAGATGGTCGTTGACGTTGCCGCCACCACACTACCGACAAAAAACAGCAACATGCCAATAACGATGATGTGTTTTCGACCATAACGGTCAGACAATATGCCAAAAGGGATTTGCAACACAACTTGCGTTAAACCATAAATACTGACGGCCAGCCCCATCAAAAACGGTGTCGAGCCTTCCAGCTGTTCAGCAAATAATGACAACACCGGCAAAATTAAAAACAAGCCCAGCATGCGCAATGCATAAATACTTGCCAGCGACCACGTCGCTCGTTTTTCCGATGCCGTCATCGGACTGGTAATATCTTGTACCTCAGTCAAAGCCTGTTCCTCCTGTAACACAGCCGCTTGATAGCGCCGATTTTTTAAGTGGGCTGATTATAACAACCTTTGTCGCTTGAACTGGCGCATTTACTAAGTGATTTAGTCAACTAATGTGTTGATTTGAGTTATCAGCTGCATGATTGTTGTTTGAACATCAGCCAGAGATAAATTACTCGCCCTGAGCATGCCTACCACACCGACCAAAATCCAGAACACATTCAACAATGTGTAGGCTTTGTCCTTTTTTAGTAAAGAACACCAGGAAAGTATTACCGCATCGGTTGTATTAAATGCCCAGACAAATAGAAACGGACTGTCTGGCCCCAGCCAGCTAACCAATGAAAAACTAAAAATCCGCATGAGCACGCCAAGCATTTCAATGGCGCTGATGTATTTGAAAACGAAAGAATTGAGTGTGCTGATCATTTTGAAAAAGGTTAGGTTATTGATGCTTGCTATAAGCTGCGTAGCATCGGCAACACTATGGCGACTTAAATGATTATTTTTTCTTTGTTGTTTTTAAGCTAACTAACAAGCGGCGAAAGTCATCCTTAGACAAGGAATCGTTCATTATAAGCAATGTTTTTATGCGCTTGGGCGATAAAATACTCTCGTGCCGGTAGTGGAGAATCATCACAAAAGAGGTAATCACGGTGGTTGTTAAAATTTGCACAGAGGCAAATTGCTCATTGGCTTCTGAGATTTCCCAGTCTGTCATTTCGCTGTATTTGATTTTGACAGAGGTGTCTTTTAGTCGCTTGATGTCTGCGTAAAGATGTATAGCGACAGCTGTAAATACGCTAATTTGTATAGTAACCGCTAAGGCGTTATAGATACCGGCAACGGCTGCTATTAGATGGATCAGTATTATTCCCTGTTTGAGACGTGCCGACGGTTTAAGTTCCAGTAAAAGAGGTGTTTGTTGTTTATGCACTGTCAGCTTCGTCATTGACCCTGTGAGCACGGACAAATGCGACAAACTGCTCGGCAGGCAGGGGTTTACTGAAGAAATATCCTTGCACTTCATCACAACCTTGTTCACGCAAAAAGGTCAGCTGTTCTTGAGTCTCTACACCTTCGGCAATCGTTTGAAAGCCCAGACTACGTGACAAATTAATGATCGCAGTGACGATGGCTCGATCTTCCGGGTCTCCCGTAATATCGCGAACGAAGGACTGGTCGATTTTGAGTTTGTATACTTTGAAGCGTTTTAGGTAATTGAGCGAAGAATAACCTGTTCCGAAATCGTCAACCGACATACGAATGCCCAGCGCATGCAGCTTATCAATAATGGCAATGGCGGCTATTGGATCGTCCATTGCTACGCTTTCGGTCAGTTCCAGTTCAAGTATGTGGTGAGGCAGTTGTGCTTCGGCCAATACTTGGGTAACCAACTCCGGCAAGCGGGCATCACGAAACTGTATGGCAGACAGATTAACGGCCAAAGTTATCTCTGCCATACCGTCATCTCGCCAGCATTTGAATTGGTGGAGGGCGGTGCGCAACACCCAGGCGCCGATAGCCATAATCTGCCCGCTATTTTCAGCAATCGGAATAAACTCTGCGGGTGAAATCATGCCTAAATCGGGGTGTTGCCAACGAATCAGGGCTTCGGTACCGATAATTTGTCCGTTGTGAATGCAAAATTGCGGCTGATAATGTAGCTGCAATTGATTCTGTTCCAGTGCATGACGTAAGGCATTTTCCAACAGTAGCGTTCGCGCTGAATTTGCCTGCATTTCCTGGCTAAAAAATCGATAACGGTTACGACCTTCCTGTTTGGCGCAATACATGGCCGCATCGGCGCGTTGTGCCAAGCTCTGAAAATCCACGCCATCATCTGGATACACAGCAATACCTATTGAAGGCGTGGCGACCAGTTGGTGTTGCTCGATAGTGAATGGCTGGCTCATCGCGCTGAGTATTTTATCGGCCACGTGAGCTGCGGCATTGGTATCAGTGTCCAATAAAACCAAAATAAATTCATCGCCGCCTGGACGTGCGACGGTGTCTTCATCACGAACTGAAGATTGCATCCGTTTTGCCGCCTGGATCAGTAACTGATCACCAATGTGATGCCCCAGTGTGTCGTTGATGTTTTTGAAATGATCGAGATCAAGAAACATCAATGCTAACGAGGAGTGATTACGAATAGCGGCGCTGATCGCCTGATTGAGCCGATCATCAAGCAGCGTGCGATTGGGTAAGCCGGTAAGGGCATCGTAGTAGGCCAGATGTTGAATATGGGATTGCGCGTTTTTATGGTCGGTAATATCTGAAACCACGCCGTCCAAGCGTGCTATTTTGCTATTTTCATCGCACACACGTCGACAATGGTTGCGTATCCATCGCACTTCGCCGTTTGGCCGAATAATACGATATTCGGCCACGCCAGTGCCTTGCTCGCGAGTTTCCTTATCCTTGGACGTGGCAATAAGCTTATCATCCGGGTGGACAGCGTCTAACCACAGCATCGGTTGTTTAAAAAAATCATCTGCCGATCGGCCATAGATTACTTCAACTGCTGCATTCAAAAAAAGCATCTCATGCGTGTTGGCATCCGCTGACCAAATGACCTGATCAATGTTATCGAGAATGTTATCCATCCTAAATTGAGTCTGCTGGAGCTGCTGGGTCAGGTTGACGCGCTGTTTTTCTAACTCAAAGCGGTCAATGGCATAACTGATGTCCATCGCCATTTCCAATAACAAGTTCCGCTCTGCATCATCTAAGGCGTTGGTATGTTCGAAATAGACGTTGAAACTACCCGTTACCACACCGTTACGGTGTAATGGCAGTGAGGCCGAGCTTCGCCAGCCGAAATGCGTGGCACGCTCACGCCACGGAGCAGTGAGTGGATCATTAAAAAAATCTTGGCACCAAAAGGGCTGGTCATTGCGCATGGCGGTACCGGTAGGGCCTTGGCCAAAAGGGCTGTTGCCATCAACGGAAAGCTGGATGTTCTGAAGGTATTTAATGCCGTCACCAAAACTTGCGACAGGAATAACGCGCAGGGTATCCGGGTCAATGATGCCTATCCAGGCCATTTTCATTTGACCAAATTTCACAGCATCGCGACAAATTTGTGGAAATAACTCTGCTTCGTTGCTACAGCGCACAATGGCTTGGTTGCATTGACTGAGGGCTGCATACAGATACGTCATGCGCAGGTTTTTAAGTTCGGCCGTGTTACGAGCCTCATTTAAGGCATTAAGCTTAACTTGAGTTAGGGATAACCATCCTAATATGCTGTGTTTCATGTTGTTTGACACAGGGATTTGTCCTGAGAAATTGCCGCTGCCAATTCTAGTGATTTGACTATGCAGTTCAGCGACTGAGCCACCCAATATTGCATGCAAGGTTAGATAGGTGCGGTAAAGCATTAACAGCAACACTAGACCGAATGTAATGAAAACCACGCGCATTAGTACCGCCGTAGTCTCGGCGGTATGGACAGTATCCAATGTACGTTGGTTCATCATTTGATAGAACGCGTTAATCGGCCCCATGATGCCGACCTTGGCCTGACGATAGGCAGCGTTTTGTAGCATCAGGCTGGCTTTAATGCGGTTGGCGTCGGTAGGTGAAGGTGTTGAGTCTGTCAGCTTAATCGTGGTGTATTCGGTGGCGGTCAGCGCGTCGGAATTGGATTTTGCTAGTGCTAACAGGGCAAATTCTTCATCTTTAAAACCGGCTTGTCGCATAAGATCCAGCAGTGCAATGGTTTGCTCGCTGTAAGGGCGTGGCCGCCGGTCGTCAGCCAGCACTAAGTCCCAATAAATATTTTGATAGGCGACAGGACGAGGTGCGTTCCCCTCGCGAATATCGATAATTTCCTGAAAGTGTCGTTTGTAAATGGGCTCGCCGGTGAGCACGTAGCTTTGCACCATGCGAGTAAGATCATCAGAAGACTGACGTAATTCATCAGCCAGTAAAAACGATTGCAGCCGTAATTCATTGGCGCGATCAATTCGTTTTTCCGAGTAAACATAGATCCCGAACACAATAGCGAAAATCACAAATGTAGCCAATGTCAGCCAAATACTGTGGGTGAACGATGCTGGTTTATTGGCTGCTGTCATAATGTCGGTTTTATTATCCGGAATTGGGACGGTATTAAATGGTTACGGCAACTATTAAAATAGAAGAAGAATAAGCGCTAGATCTGATAGTGCAAGTCCTGAAATTAAACATCGTTATAATCGTAGTCCAAATAAATCACTCTATTTTGAACAGTTATGAATTCTGATTGGAAAAACTTTCTTCTTGATGAACGCGGCGTATTGACCACAGATAACCGTATCGATTTCTCAGGTTCTGAACCTGACGCTAAAAAACGCCTTTGTCCGGTAACTCAGCTGGGTGTATTAACTGTCGCCGGCAAAGATGCGGTAAGCTTTTTACAAGGGCAAATCACCTGCAACATGCATGACATTACCGATAATAAAAGCAGTTTGGGCGCCATCTGCAACCCCAAGGGGCGGGTGATTACGACATTTTTATTGGTAAAACGCGATGATGTTTATTTATTGCTCTTGCCTGTGGAGCTTTTGGCTCCGATTAAAAAACGTTTGCAAATGTATGTGTTGCGTTCCGCGGTAACCTTAACCGATAGTTCTGATGAGCTTTGTTTAATAGGCTGCAGTCAGCTTGATGTGCAGACGTCGGCAAACGATCAACTAGGCAGTACTACACGCCAACAAGGTCGCTTGACGATTGATTTATCCCGTCAGGTAAATCGCCAGCTGTTGATTACCGATGCAGAAGATGCGCAGCAATTTTGGCAAGAGCAAATCGGCAAATACGGCCATCAACCCGCAAGTTCGGAAGTTTGGCGATCATTGGACATCATTGATGGCATTCCCTGGCTGACGACGGAAACCTCTGAAGAATATATTCCGCAAATGTTAAATCTGGATACGCTGGGCGGGATAAGCTTTACCAAAGGCTGTTATACCGGCCAGGAAATTGTCGCGAGGACCCATTATCTGGGTAAAGCGAAAAGGCAGATGTTTGTTGCGGAATGTGATTTGACTGAACCGCCTGCGGCCAATGCCGCTATCATCGACGACAGCACTGGTGAATCAGTGCCTGCGGGGCATGTGCTGCAAGCGCAAGTGAGTCAAAGCGGTTGTAAAATGCTGGTGGTTTTATCGGTCTCTGAAACCGGCACTTACCAGCTTAAGATTGATGGCAAGGACATCAGGTTGTTATAGCCTTAATTACTAATGCCTGGATTCCCCGGTGAGTCTAAGTTTGGTTTTACGATACAGGTGCGGAAGCAGTAAATACCATGGCATTTTTAACCAATGTGACCGGACAAACAGCAACCAACGAGCAGTGCCTGTCCAGCGGTCACTACAGCTGACATGGTCTGGTTGTAGCGCCCGTAAAAACAGTACATCCATCCAGCGTTGTTTTATAGAACCGGGTGATTGTGTTGAAGCGCCGCTAATGACATAAGCGGGCATGGGTGTTTGTAAAATTAGCCGGGTGTAGCGTAGCGCATAATGCAATGAAGTTTGCTGCTTTAACGCCACCGCGCGTTGCAGCAAACGCGTCCAGAAACTTTCTTCTACCGAAAACTCCTGCAGCAGTAAGTGTAAATCGGTCAAATCCCGAAAGCCTTGTTCAAACTCCCCACCGTAAAATAGATGCGCCGCGCTGTGCAGTATGCGATCTTCCGGAGCCAGCACCCAATTGTCGGTTCCGGGTACGTTGATCGCATGCGTTAATAACGCGTTGGCGTCCGGGCTAAATTCGCACGTTCTTGGCAATATATTGTGATGCACGTCAATAGAACTCTGGCGTTTTAGATTTCGTAATGGGGGGATTTCATGCATCCATTCTCGATAATATTTCTGATCGTAAACATCAAATGTGTTGGTTATCCAGCCCGCTGTTATAAGTGCCAGCTCGACATCACCTATAGATTGCTCCGGCACTAGAATATCAATATCAGAAAACACCCGCCCCTGGCTGGCAAGATTACCGGCAAGATAGTAAGCCGCACCTTTTAAAAAAACGATAGGGATGTCGAGTTGTTGCAGCGCTTGCTTGATACATTGAATTTCCCTATCCAATGAAATGGTGAAACGTTGTGAATACACATAAGAGGACTGTAAATGGTTTCGAGGCTGCTCTGGTACGCTGTCCAGAATATTGAGATCCGCAAATATCACCGCCAATCTTGTCAGTACATTAGCTCTTCGGGCTTGTCGAATCAGTAAATCCCAGTCAGTTAAAGCGAGCGTTAGCGCTGATTCAGGTTTGATAATAATTTTTGCCAGCAAAGAAGGGGAGGTTAATGACATCGGTTGTAATTAGTTACAAAAAATTAAGTGCGCCATTTTACGACAATCCCAGCCAATCAATCGCAAGATGTTAAACTTAAACACTCGCATTTGTAGTTCTGCGTGAATTGTAACAACCACTTTTTATTTAAAGAGAGCATCAAAAATGACAACGTTACCACCTAAAACCTGTTCAGTAGAACGCCTAGTAACTCATCCAAAACTGGTCGCAGCAGCCCTGGCAGGCAGCAAAACTCAACAGCGCCGCGATGGTGTTTATGGCTATCCCGGTGAAGAATTTGAACTGGAAGGCGTCACGTTGGTGGTCACCGACTTACAGCGCGAGCGTTTAGGCGATATGACCGATGAACATGCTAAAGCGGAAGGTTATCCAAGTTTAGAGATGTACCGTGACATTATTTTGAAAATGCATGCAGGTATGACTTGGAATGAAGATGCATTGGTATGGGTGCATACTTTTGCCATTAAATCAGCCAGTTAAACAGTCAAGGTGGTAGGGGCGTAATAGCTCCTGCCATGACTCAATTTAGCTGGTCGTCAAAATTAATAAAGCCATGGAGTCTGGTTAAATCATTGACTTAAGTGCTGCGGCCAGTAAGCCATCCAGTTGAATGCAGGAACTGGGATGATCGATGCTGTCAGTAGTCCAAACGGCTTTAATGCCTGCCGCCAGAATATGCGCTTCAGCATCATCGCAAAACAGGGCATGCGTAACTACTGCGTATACAGCCTTTACTCCGAGGGTATGCAAAAGCCCAGCCGCTTTACTTATTGTCCTACCGGTACTGGCCATGTCATCGATGATAATGACGGGCTTATCTGCATAATCGTATTCCGGCAAAATCATCGCCACCTGCTTATCGCCCTGTCTGATTTTATCGGCAATCAGATAGTCAAAACCTGTTTGCTTGGCAATACCGGCAACCCATTGTTTGGACTCGCTGTCCGGGCCCAATAAAATCGCAGCAGCAAATTGTTGTTTTAAAAACTCAGCAATCGCATCGGTAGCGGTAAGACTAACGGCATTTTTGATCGGGATTGCCTGATCCAATGATGAGATGCGGTGCAAATGAGGATCGACGGTGAGCACGTCATCAAACAAACTGGCCAGTAATTTGCCAATGATGCGTTGGCTGACTGCTTCGCCGGGCTGATTGGCAATATCTTGGCGCATATAACTTAAATAGGGAGCTACCAGTGTTACGCGTTTTGCACCCAACTCGCGCGCAGTGGTGGCAGCCAATAATAATTCTATTAACTTGTCGTTAGGCTGGTTAAGGCTGCGGCAGATGATCACGTGTTCGGGCAATGATGGCGGTAATCGCACCAGGCTTTCACTATCCGGGAAATGGTGCAGGCTGATTTTAGCCAACGGTACAGCCAGGCGATCGGCCAAGCGTTGTGCTTGATTTAGATAATCAGGGAAGGCGAGTATTAGCATGGTTTCCTCATTCACACGTAACGAAACACTGTCATTAAGTTAAGAAATTTTCGTTCGTCTGTCCGTAGATCACCCTTGTGGTGAAGCTTGTCGAAGGGTGAATGAAAAGTTGCTCATGGTTCGGCAGGCTCGCCACGAACGGCTTAAATTAATGGCTGCGAAGTAACGCGAGTTTTTATATTAAAAAGCGATCAATGGTTTGAGTATGTCTTGTTTACTGCCAATCATGTAACCGTTATTTTGCAAGGCCTGATCTTGAGCGAACTTAAAATCGGCGGGGAATTCGGCATGAATGCGGTACAAGATTTCGCCTTGCTTAACGGGTGCGCCAAGCTTTTTTAACAAATCCACACCGGCTTTTTTCATCATCGGCGCACCGGCAAGTCGGGCGATTTTAGCCATCTGGAAATTGTCGATATTGGTCACCACGCCATCGCAACAGGCAGTTACTTCAAAACATAAACTGCCGGGGCTTAAATCTACAACCTTTGCGCCTTGGGCTTGGATAATGGCATTCATTTTCTCGCAAGCACGGCCCGATTCAAGGATGTCGCGGGCAATGGCATAACCTTGGCCGCCGCGGACATCCGGGTCAAATTCAATAATTCTGCCCGCCAACAGCAATGATTTTTGCCGTAAATCGGCTGGGGCATCGGGATCATTTTGCAGCACTTGCATCACGTCGCGAGCCTCCAGCACCGGGCCGATACCACGCCCGACCGGCTGGCGGCCATCGGTAATCATCACTTCCAAATGCAGGTTAAGCCGGTCGCCGACAAACTCAAATAATTTACGTAACGCCAGTGCCTGACGCATTTGTCGCACTTTGGCGGTTGGGCCGACGGGAATATCGATAATCAGATGCGTTGATCCTGCCGCCAGTTTTTTCGACAAAATAGACGCGACCATTTGCCCTTGCGAATCAATCCCCAAAGGACGTTCCACGGAAATCAACATATCATCAACCGGTGCCAGTCGGGCTGTGCCGCCCCAGGCCAAACAACCTCGCTCTTTGCGAACGATGGCGTGTAATTGATCGGGCGTCAAATTGACTTCAGAGAACATCTCCATGGTATCGGCAGTGCCGGCCGGCGAAGTGATGGCGCGGCTGGAGGTTTTAGGAATCAACATGCCATGTGCAGCCACAATCGGCACCACCAGCATTGAAGTGCGGTTGCCGGGAATGCCGCCGATGCAATGTTTATCGGCAACCAATGATTCGTGCCAATTCATGGTGTCGCCGGATTGCAGCATGGCGCGGGTTAGATACAGCAGCTCGTCGCGGTCCAGGCCATTTTGTCCGGTGGCCACTAGAAAAGCCGCCATTTCCATTTTCGAATAACGCGACTCGACGATGTCTTGGGTGATGGCGATAAAGTCGTTTTGAGTGAGCTGTTCGCCATTGATTTTACGCCGCACCGCATCCATGGAGGTCGGTGGTTCGGCGTGGTTAACAGTGACTAGGCTGCCTTCAGCGGCATTAAGTTGCTTGAAGGCCTGCTCAGAAAGCCCCAACTCACCAGGTTGGACAATTGAGGCATCATCGACCACATTTAAAACCGCCAGCACCCGCGTGCCGTTGGTACTGATCTGAATTTTGGATAGCGCCTGAAAACCCTCAGCACGGTATATGCCGCAGTCGCGATTAAGATAGGCGACGTTTTCGTGATAAGTATCAATGGCAATGCGGCGCACTTGCAGGGTATCGTTACTCATGGGCCTTAATTAGTTGGTGATAATGGGTTGATGATGCGGTTTGATGCTGGGCTTGTCAACATACGAAAACACCCTGAATGGCTTGATTTATTTGAGCATTCGACAGGTAAATTAATGGTATTGACATGGTAAATTATGCCCATTGCACAGCAACTGCTATTGGAGAAAGGTATGACTATCTCGCATGTATTCGACACTTACGCCAAAACCGCTCAAGGCAGAACGTTGCATTTTAATGTGGTGCTGGATGAGGAAAATCAGCAAAAAGCATTGATTTACGCCAAAGATTGGCTGGCAAGTATTGGTTTGGAGGACGCGGTGGTTACGCCGGAGAACTGCTACTTCTACCACAGTCTTGACGCTCCAGACGCCTTGAGAGCCGACATTGACCGGCAAGGTTACGCGATTTATAAGATGGAAGGCTGTCCGAGATAAGGGTACCAACATTTAACTATTCGTGGCTGCCCAACTTACCAAAACTAATCTGGCACCTAGTAATCCTTGGGCAGCCTTGTAACCAGTTCATCCCACTGAATAACCACGCCGGGCAAAGCGCTCACCGCAGTTTCCCCCAGTAACTCATAAAACTCAGGTTTACCGTATTCGCCATTGCTTAAGATATAAACGGTTAATACCCGGTCAACAGGATGAATCAGCCAATATTCGCGGACGCCGTGACGTTCATAAAGTTGGCGCTTTTTGATTTGATCATGGCTGGCGGTGGACGGCGACAGCACTTCGACAATCCAGTCCGGCGCGCCGCGCACCCCACGGCGATCCAGTTTGCTTTCGTCACAGACCACCAATACATCCGGCTGTACCACGGTGTCTATGCGGTCATCGGCTTCATTGAGTTTGGGTAAACGTACATCAACCGGGGCAATCAGGGCGCGGCATGGCTTGCCTTTCAATGCAAGCCGAACCTGATGATAAATCTCCCCAGCCACTTCCTGATGAGCCACGTCCGGTGCGGGCGCCATTAAATAAGCATCGCCGTCGATCAATTCATAGCGGACATCTTCAGGCCAAGTGCGGTAATCGCCGTAGCAATGATATTCTTTGTCTTTTAACGCCAAACTCATAATGGTGTCTCCGGCTTATTAATTGGGCTAAGTCTTTATGCCTTCTGAAACAACGCCATCGATTCAACATGCCCGGTTTGCGGAAACATGTTCATCACTCCGGCTTTAACCAGTTTGTAGCCCAAGTCATTGACTAAAATACCCGCATCTCTTGCCAGCGTCGATGGATTACAGGAGACATAAACAATCAGTTCGGGCTGCCATTTTTTGAAATGATGTAACACTTCTGAGGCACCGGCTCTGGATGGGTCCAACATGATTTTATTGAACTTATGTTTAGTCCAGGGCAGGTCGCTGATGTCTTTACTTAAATCGGCCGCATAAAACTCGGCATTCGTGATGTTGTTATGGCGAGCGTTTTCTTTGGCGTGATTAACCAACGGCAAATCACCTTCAATACCCACCACTTTTCCGGCAAATTTCGCCATCGGCAAAGTGAAATTGCCCAAGCCACAGAACAAATCGAGCACAGTATCGTTTTCATTCAACTGCAAGGTATCCAGCACGCGGTTGATCATTTGCCGGTTAATTTCGTAATTCACCTGGGTGAACATCGCAGGCCTGAATTTGAATTCGATGTCCTGATCGGCCAAGCGGTAAGTGGGAATTACTTCCGGCTCACCAGGCAAGGGGACGATGGTATCCGGGCCTTTGGATTGCAGGCACAAGCTCATGTCATGCTCATGGCTGAAAGCACGCATGCGTTCAATGTCGGCATCAGTCGGCGGTTCCAGCACCCGAATTGACAGTACGCATTGCTCATCACCCAGCGCCACTTCGATTTGCGGAATTTTGTCACGAATGGTTAGGCCTTCAATCATTTCACCTAATGCTAATAATTTTGTGCCTACCTTCGGATGCATGACGATACAACTGTCGATTTCCGCCAAATAGGGATGCCGTCTTTCCCGGAATCCCACCAATACGCGATTTTTTTTCTCGACATATTTCACGCCCATACGCGCTTTACGCCGGTATCCCCAATGCTGTCCATCCAACGGCTGCCAAAGTTCAGGAATTTCGACTTTGCCGATGCGTTTGAATTGATCAATCAGTAAATCTTGCTTAATGGTGATCTGTGCGTCTGAATTGACATGCTGAAAGCTGCAACCGCCACACACACCATAATGCGGGCATTGAGCATCGACTCTGTCTTCAGCGCGACTTAGCAGATTGACCACCTTGCCTTCTGCATAATCTTTGCGGATTTCGGTATAGAGAAACTCTACTTCCTCACCCGGTAAAGCTTCATCAATAAATATCACTTTGCCATCGACATGCGCGACGCCGCGACCATCGTGAGCCAGTGATTCGATAGTGACTTTAACCGGCGTTTCCGGCAGTGGTTTTCTTTTGGGTCTGTGACGTGCCATGTTTATTTTTGTTTCCAACTTCCTGAAGATTGAATCCACCACCCGGACTGAGCATTACTTACCCATCGAGCAGCAAAGGTTGATTTGATTTGTGCCGCCCATTCCGGATGGCCGTTAGCATTGGCGATAGCTTGATACAGCGCTTGCCGGTCTTGATTTTCTGCAGCAACCAGCTTGCTCACTTGATTTCTAGCCTGCAGTGGTACGCCGGCCGGGTCTCTAACCGCTAAAGAACCGTCCGCCTGTATGCCGATATATCCAGCCTGATAGTGAGGCAATAATGCAGAAAAACGCGCTTCCATACTGGCCCGGGCCTGACGAATTTCCGCGCTGTCGATGTTCAAATCGGCACCGTCTGCATGCGCGGATGACATCACCAGATTTATTGCTTTATCCAGCGCTTGATAAGTCGCCACCTGCCAATCAGACAAACTGGCTTTGGGTTCGGATTTTGGCGGCTCGACTTTTTGAATTTCTTTAATGATTTCATCTGCAGCTTTTTCTGCAGCCGCAGCGGGAAAATAAATATTAATAGTGACGCAGGCAGTCAGCCATAACGCACCTAGTATCGATAATTTTTTCATGTGGCTCTCCAATTACTTAATGATGACTTCATCTGAAGTCGTGATGCGTTTTAACCGTTCCATTAATACAGCCCAATCGACGCGCGGATTATAGCCGATCACGTCTATGCGCGGCAGACCACCGCCGGTAATAATGGCATAACCTGAAGGCGTAGCTTCTACGCCCATCAATTGACAGACACCTTCATGCAAGTAGCAACCTAGCCCCAGTTTGTCATAGCCGAAGGTCTCGAAAAAACTCAAAAAACTTCTGGAAAGCGCATCAGCCGCCGCACCGCCACCGATATTGGCGATATTTTTTACGGCTTTTTGACTGATTCGATGTTTAGAATCATCGTCATCCGGGGTGCCGAACCAGGCATAAAAGCTGACCGGCTGCCAATTTTCTAAATACAGCTGCCGGACATAGCCGGATAACTTGCCGGTAATGCCGCCGAATTCGAATTTGCCGGTTAACTGTTCCATGTCCAGGTTGTCGATTTCAAGATCCGCGTGAAACTTGGGCAATGCGGTAAAAAGCCCCGATGAAGCAAGGTTGCTGATTTTGACCACACCATCGAACACATGAATCAGCAATTCGCCAGCCAGGCTTAAGGTCTTGTTACTGTATTCAACTTTAGGAATTTGGCCGCTGATAGAGCCGGACAACGGTGTCCAGTTCAGGGTTTTGCTCAATTGTTCCAAAGAAACCTGATCTAAACTGCCGGTAAAAACGACTTTAGGTTCCTGCTGCGGCTGGGCCTGCCAGCTAAATTGATTGATAGCGATAGTACCATTTAAAAACGGTATTCTGGGTTTATTCAATAAGCTGAAATTACTTGCCTGAGTCAAGAAAGCAAGCTTGGCAGGACCCATTGGCAAAGCATAAATCCGCAATTGCAGCCAAGCTAAGGTCGACGGCTTATTGAAGAGTGTGTCACTTGCCCAGTTGACTGTGCCAGAGCCTTCCTCGACATGTAATCGCCCGGCAGAATCATTAACACTCACACCATCAAAAACTGCCGTTAACGCCTCTAATGCCTGATTCTTAATGGCAATATTTGCACGGGCTTTACCGCTCAGTGTTATGCCTTCCCAAGCGGTTTGCGCCAGGAACGGCGTTAGGTAAATGGTAGAAACCGGCACCAGATTTTCGCTGTGCAAATTAAGATAGGCTCGTTGAACATTAATGCCATCTTTAAATTGCAGCGCAGCATTGCCGCTTAATGACGCCACGTTGGCATGCTGATAACGTGCCGATTTAATGTCCAGCCGTTGGTTTGCCACATCCCAATTAGCTTGCGCATCCAGCTGGATAGATTGTTCGTTTGCGTCTAGGTAAAGTGGCTCAAGGTAGATTGCACCGCCATTAATTTCAGCTTTGCTTTGCCCCTGCCAAAAGCCGTTTTGATAACTGGCCTCAAGGTTTGCTTTTAACATCAAGCCTTCAGTAGCGATCTTACCGTCGGCTGTTTGCCCAGTTAAGCCGTCTAGTTGGGCCGTCATCGTAAACTTTTCAAGTATCTCTCGTACTCCCGACACGTTCAGGTTTAAATCGATTTTTCCAGCTGTCAGTGCAAAAAATTGCTGCGGAAACAGTCGGTTTAACACGGCAACATCGACCTGTTTAGTCTTAATATGTAATTGCCAGCGATCACCCTCAACCAAGCCTTCCATCGCCAGTTTGGTGCTGGCCAAAGATAATCCTGTCAGTTTGAAGGTGCTACGTTTTTGATCAATCTGAAACGAAAAATTGGTCGATGGCGATTGCCAATATGTTGAACGCAGCGTCGCCCGGCCTTGATTGCACGCTATTTGTTTGGCTGTCCAGGTAAATGAAGTGCAACGAAGATTGACCAGACTAAGATCGTCTAAAGGCTTGGGCAGAGCGACTGTCTTAACAGTTAACGCCAGTTGTTGTTGATTTTTGGCTAACTCCGTTAGCGCGATAGTCGCACCTTGTAATGACCAGCCCTGAGCTGACAGGGTTTCAATATCAAGAGATACCGCGTCAAAAGCATGGGCACTTGGCAAAATGCCAGCAAGAATAACGACTAGCAGGCGCCTGATCATGACTGCGGCATTCCGGGTTTTAAGGCATGGCCTCAGCCCGGAAATACGCCTGTCGACAAGTAGCGATCCCCCCGATCACAGATAATGACCGCGATGACGGCATTTTCTAGTTCTTTAGATAATTGCAACGCCACTGCCACCGCACCGCCCGAAGAAACACCGGCAAAAATCCCTTCTTCGGTAGCCAATGCGCGCATCGTTTGTTCGGCGGATTGCTGATCTACATCCATAATGCGATCAACTTGGTTCGCATGGTAAATCTTCGGCAAATAGGCTTCAGGCCAGCGTCGAATGCCGGGGATTTTTGATTCGCCTTCGGGTTGAACACCGACAATTTGAATAGCAGGATTTTGTTCTTTAAGAAATTTTGACGTGCCCATGATGGTGCCGGTAGTGCCCATGGAGCTGACAAAATGCGTAATCAGGCCATGACTGTCGCGCCAAATCTCCGGGCCTGTGCCTTCATAATGAGCGCGTGGATTATCAGGATTGGAAAATTGATCAAGAATTTTGCCTTTTCCCTCTGCTTGCATGGCTCTGGCAAGATCAATTGCGGCTTCCATACTGCCTGCCGAGGGTGTCAGGATAATTTCAGCGCCGTAAGCCTTCATGGAAGCCCTACGCTCAGCGCTCATATTATCCGGCATGATCAAAATCATTTTGTAGCCTTTGATCGCAGCAGCCATGGCTAAAGCAATGCCGGTATTGCCGCTGGTCGCCTCAATCAAACAATCACCCGGTTTTATTTCGCCCCGCTCTTCGGCGTGTTTGATCATGCTTAGAGCAGGGCGATCCTTAACTGAGCCTGCCGGATTATTACCTTCCAGCTTTACTAAAATGGTATTGCTGGTGTTGCCGGGTAAGCGCTGCAATCTGACCAATGGGGTATTGCCAACAAACGCTTCTATGGTTGGAAAAGTCATTATTTAGTTACCATTGCCGTTAAAATTTTTCTAATTATCCCATAAAAGTACATGCATCCGATTCGCGTTTTATTCAGCGCCTGACAAAAATGTCAGTAATACCTGAAAAATTAAGATTAATTTAAGACTGGAGGGGAACAATGGCACCCATCATGGTATATACAGTTAATGGATGCGATTAATGACTGAAAAAACAATCTATATGATCGACACCGACGAAAAAGAAACAATTTCTTCCCGGCGTAAATTTATTAAAAATATGACATACGGTTCACTGTTGGCGCTTGGCGGAATCGGTGTCTCCGAAGCTAAAAGCCGACATGTATCGACGCACAAGGCAGTGGCTCATCATGTTCACGAGCATAATTCACGTACACACACCGTGCTGGGTCGTCATACATCGCCACGCGATGCACACACACATGCCATGCTAAACAAGCATCATGGAACTTACGACAACGAGCATTTTGCAAGCAGTGAATACAGCTCCCCGCGTATTGTGGATCGGCATTCGCCGGCACATAAATCATTGGCTTTTCTAAATCCAAATACCGGCGATCGTTTACAGCTTACCTACTTTGAAGGCGGCCGTTATGTCAGCGGTGCCTTGCGCGAAATCAGTCATCTTTGCCGCGACCACCATACTGGCGACATCCATGCGGTTGACCCCGCTTTATTGGATCAACTACATGATTTAAAATTAGTATTGGGCGTTAACAAACCATTCCAATTAGTTTGTGGGTATCGCTCCCCGTTTACTAATGCAATGTTACGTAGCCAAAGCCATGCGGTTGCGAAGAACAGTCTGCACATGCAAGGTAAAGCTGTCGATATTCGTATTCAAGGGTTAGATACCCGGGTTATCAGGGATGCTGCATTATCAATGCAGAGCGGTGGCGTAGGTTTTTATCATAGAGATAATTTTGTTCACCTAGACAGTGGCGATGTCAGGAGTTGGGCTAGTTAAGCAATAATTTTCCTGTGTTTGCAAATCAGTGCCGATGGCGCTTTAAGATAAACCAGATTGAACGCACATTAGATTCGGGTCTCGGCAATATCACAGTCAAGGCAAGTTCCTCTACAGCCGCTAAAATGCAGATTATTGCGGCTGCTCTAAACGGCCATGCCGGACCACCTAAAAATAAAACATACAATGTTGAGCCCATCGCTGCTGCAGCTAATTTTACGCCCCATGTGTGGTAACTGGTAAAACAGCCGAACTTCACAAAACCGGTAATGGCCGGTAACAGGCAACTCGCGACAACCAACACTACATAAAGCCATTCTTTTACGACCACTTCCGGCCACAGCCACCAGCAACAAACAGCAATGGTCAAATAGGTGATCACATCAGCCCAACTATCGAGCGTCGCGCCAAATTCTGATACTTGGCCGCTTAATCGAGCCGCAAAGCCGTCGAGTAAATCCGTTAAAAAAGCAATCGCCAACAGCGCCATAAAAGCAATCCCGTAGCCATGCCACGCTAACCATAACAAAACGGGGGCAGCAACAAAGCGGAACCCCGTCAACAGATTAGGTAAAGTCCAGCGCGAAGTTTTCATACGCTAAATGTTGCGGTAAGTGGAGCGTGATCGGATAAGGCATGCCAAGGCGCATGTGCAAGCTTGGTGCAGCCGAGTGGTGACAGGCCACGATAATAAATTCTATCCATCGGCAGCAATGGCAGCCAAGAAGGAAAGGTGCGCGCATAGCGTCCATGAAATTGTAGAAACGCTTCCTCTAAACCCAGTTGATCATGAAAATGCCGTTCGACCTTGCCGCGCCAATCATTAAAGTCGCCTGCCACAATTAGTGGAGCATCATGAGGAACATGGCTATCTATACGATCGCATAATTGCACAGCCTGACGTCCACGTTCTGAACCGGTTAAACCAAAATGCAAGCAGACGACATGCATCGCTAAGTCGTTGTGCGGCAACCGTATAACTGCATGCAAAAGGCTTCGACTAGCCCAGGAGTAAGGCGATACATTGATGTTTTCCCAGTTTTCAATGGGATACTTACTAAGGATGGCGTTACCGTGATGACCACTGCGGTGCGTCACATTTTTGCCGTAAGCAAAAAATGGCCATACACCTTCAGCAATAAATTCAATGTGCGAACACTCCGGCCAATCAGCTATTTTTTGTTGGTGTTTTTGATGTTCCCCCTGCATTTCCTGCAGCAACAACACATCGGCATTTGTTGCGATTAATGCTTCTTTAATTTGATGCAGTACAAAGCGCCGGTTGCTGGAGTTAAAGCCTTTGTGAATGTTATAAGTTAATACTCGTAAGCCTGCGTCAGTCATAAATACTCGTTTTTTGGGGGCTTAATAAGGCCGGTTGCGAATGTGCCACTGATAAAGAACGGGCGAAACAAATTCCTCAAGTAGAAAAAAAACCAGCGCTAGCAATAAAATGTCAGTTAAGCCTAAACCAAGCTCCTGTTTTAAAAACAAGGTTGGCAGCAAAGATTCCGGGACGGTATCCAATCCGCGAGCGTGACTACTTTGTGAATAGCCAAGCCGACGCTTAATAAAGCTGCTTACACAATCACCGAGCATGGTCAACATGCCGAATACTGCACCGATAATAAGGTTCAAATCAAACAGCATAGCTACCGTAGCCGTTATTAGCATGGCTGAGCACACACCGCGCCAAGTTTTGCTATTACCCAATAAGCGCTTACCGTCTATCGAGTTATATCCAAAATCAACTGGCCATGTCCAGCGCTTACCCAGCGTAAGCGTTGCCAGTACCGGCGCACCATTTGCGGCAAGCAGCAAAATTAGCGCCTGAAAGGAGCAAGTGACACATAATGACAATTCAATCATAAGAAAATTCGCTATGCCGCATCGACTGAGCTATTGACGATATTTACACTATATAATGGCAATATACAGCGTTTAAAAGGCATGCTGTGAAGTGGATTGGTCTTAAATATTTAATTCAAGAGGATAGTTTAGTGGCAAAGGCGGGCGATTTAAAAAGAGGCATGGTGGTTGAGATTAATGGTATACCGCACGCGGTAAAACACGTTGATGTTAAAAGTCCCTCATCACGAGGGGCATCGACATTGTATAAAATTCGCTTTACTAATCTTAAGACCGGACAAAAATTGGATGAGTCATTAAAAGGCGATGACTTTTTCAAGGATGCCGATTTAGTGCGGGCCAAGGTTCAGTTTTCGTATATCGATGGCGACAATTACATCTTTATGAATTCCGAAGATTACACACAATACAATTTGAGTCGTGAAGATTTGGATGATCAAGTCGGTTATTTAACCGAAGGCCTGGAAGGTATTGTCGCGCTATTAGTGGATGATGAACCGATGGCGATTGAGCTACCCAGCTCCGTGCAACTGGAAATTGTTGAAACAGCACCTGCACTCAAAGGCGCAACCGCATCAGGGCGTACCAAAACCGCCCGATTAACTACGGGGATTGAAATTCAGGTGCCGGAATATCTGGAGCCGGGCGAAGTGGTTAAGGTAAATACCGAAACCGGAAAATTCATGTCACGCGCTTAATATTGACAACTTGCATGTCCGAATTGTTAGCGGTACCTCAAGGCGAGTTTGCACTAGACCGATTACCTAAACGACCTAAAGAACTCTTGCGGGCTTGGGATGCGGCAGACGAATATATGCTTGAACATCTATTTGAGCAGCAACTCTTATCTGCAGATGCACGGATCTTAATCGTCAATGATAGCTTTGGGGCGCTGGCGGTGGCGTTAAACGACTTCCAGCCTTGTGCGATGTCCGATTCCTGGTTATCACAACAAGCCACGCGATTGAACCTCCAGATCAATAATTTGCCCGAAAACAATGTCAGGTTGATCAACAGTCTTGAAGCACTCGGGTGTGTTTTTGATCTGGTGTTAATTAAAGCGCCGAAAACCTTGGCGTTGTTGGAGGATCAGTTAATTCGTTTGCGCGCGCACCTAACACCTTCCAGCCAAATTATTGTTGCGGGCATGATTAAAAACCTGCCGTCATCGGTTTGGAAATTAATGGAGCGCTTAATTGGGGCGACGACAACATCGTTGGCAAGAAAAAAAGCTCGCTTAATTTTTGCACAAGCGGATACCGGGCTAACCATCCCTGCGAATCCTTATCCCGTAATTTATCAACTCGAAGGGACCAGCTATTCGATCAGCAACCATGCCAATGTTTTCTCGCGAGATAGTCTGGACATTGGTACGCGCTTTTTCTTGCAGCATTTGCCGGTCAACCAAGATGCTGGAGATATTGTCGATTTGGGATGTGGCAATGGCGTGGTCGGACTGATGACCGCGGCTAAAAATCCAGACGCCACACTCCATTTTGTTGATGAATCATTTATGGCAGTAGCATCGGCGCAAGATAATTTTTATCGTGGCTTGGGGCAGGGACGTCAAGCTACGTTTCGTGTGGGCGATGGTTTAACTGACTTTGATAAGCCATCGGCTGATTTGATTTTGTGTAATCCGCCGTTTCATCAGCAGCACACGGTCGGCGACCAGATTGCCCAGAGTATGTTCAGGCAAGCCCGAAACGTGTTGCGACTAGGTGGTGAATTATGGGTAATAGGTAATCGGCATCTAAACTACCATACCGATCTTAAAACGCTTTTTGGTCATTGCACTGTAGTAGCTGCCAATACCAAATTTGTTATTTGGAAGGCACAGCTCAGGAAATAGTTAAAAAAAATCCCGGTGACCTTATAAAGGGTACCGGGATTAAAACAAACAAGACGGGAGCGTCGAAGTTTGTGTAATACCAGGAGGTGGTAAACGGTTAGTGGTGCAGTTTGCGGCTTGAAAATACGTTGCTTAACACTGCAGCACTTGCAAATAAAACAGTTGAAACAATAAATTCGCCTGACATAAACCCAAACATACCCAGGATGAATATCAGTCCGATTAGAATATCTCTTTGGAATGCGTTCATTTTGTTAATCCTTTATAAAGATTGGGATGAAATCGACTACGGCTTAACTATAAAACTATAGTTATTTATTGACAATAACAGATAATATTGATTTATAGTTTCCTTGTTGGAAACAATAAATAAGTGCTATTGATTAATGTTAGAGGCGTTGCGATGGCGATGCCGAGGAAGGTGGCATCGCCGATATGTCGTTTTAGCACATGAGGGTTTAATTACCGCAACCACCCGCACTTATTGGTTTTAATGTGGCGCTAACGTCTAACGCACCATTAGTACATAGATCGTATTGACGCGAGCCGGTTTGATGCAAGGTATAGCAATATCTGCCGGCGCTGCTGTAGTCATAACAAACCTCTTCTTTGCTCGCAGCACCTTGCCCGGTTTTGTTTATTGTCCAAGTACCTACTTTAGATCTAGGATCGACCGGGTCATTCGGACCTTTTTTGTAATCCCACAACGTACCGTCTTTGTTATGCTCCTCTTGCCATTTATCCCCATTGCCTTTTATTGCACAGACCGTTTGACCTGACAATATTTTGGATAAATTTTTAGTGGGGGGTGTGTTGCAATCGGCCATTGCCTCACCAGCAATGCCGGCTAATAAAACAACGCTCGTGATAATCATGCGCTTCATATTGTTAACTCCTAAAATAGCTTGTAAATAAAACAAAAAATTCCAAACATTCACTATAAATCCAGACGGCTCAAGCGTGGCTAGCATAGCAGTTGATCCGCCTAGTTGCCAGCGAACAGGACACTGACTAAATCTACATAACCCGAGAAGGCGTTGTCCATAAAACGTGATTTATTTACCAGGTTGTTAGCTAAAGTTTGAGCAGCTTGAAACAGTTGAACAATCAAGGTTGATTACCTATGGATTCGAATTATCTTGAGGTTAGAGACCCTATTATCACGGCATTGCTTTTAAAAACAGCGTGGGCCGAAACGCCAGGGCTCAATCCCAGAGCTTCCGCACTGGTTTGAGTTATCGTGGCGGTAAGACTATCGCCGCCGCTCAATTGAAGCACAATTTCTGATTCTATAGCGTCTTGCCGAACGCGAATCACTTTACCCTGCATACAGTTGCGGGCCGAAAAACAGTGATGCTCGGAGTCAATGACGACGCTGATTTCCGGCGCATTGATCAACAGCAGCACATCGCCGCCGACGGCAAGCCCAAGCGAATCCAGCATTGCCAAAGT
>JAQTQN010000191.1 GCA_028712225.1 Methylobacter sp. | reverse complement strand
ACGCAATGCGTACCCTACGGCTGCCCCCCAATCTACGATTTGCTGCAAGTGCAGCCCACCCATATCGCGATTGCTATCTTAAAATCTGGACAATTTTTTGACCCAAATCTTTCACTTGCTTAACTTGATTCAAGGCGGTATTTACGAAACGGCCTTAGCACTCCGCCATTTGCGCATATTGCTTAGGCTTTCTAGCCCCCGGACAATCGATACTGAAGCGTTCAACTTGCTCGCCCAACTTTAACGCGGTCAGTTGCCCGCCCCACAAGCAACCGGTGTCAATGCCGTAACAATTGGGGCCTTCGTAATAACCCAACGCCGACCAATGACCGAAAACGATACGCATGTCGGCACTTTTACGGCCGGGAACCTCAAACCAAGGCAATAGTTTTTTCGGCTGCGAGCCTAGCGGACCACTATTCACGTAATCCAGCCGTCCTTCGGCATCGCAAAAACGCATGCGGGTAAAGCAGTTGATAATAAAACGTAACCTACCAATGCCTTTTAAGCTGGACGACCATTGGTTGGGTTTATTACCGTACATTTGCTGTAAAAAATTCCGGTAATCAGGGCCTTGCAATGCCTGCTCGGCCAATGCGGCCATTTTTTGGGTCTTTTTAAAATCCCATTGCGGAGGCAAACCGGCATGCAACAGGCAAAAGTCGTCGTTGTAATGAAACAGCGGCCGGTGTCTTAGCCAGTCAATTAATTCATCACGATCAGGGGCTTCAAGCACCGGCAGCAAGGCATCTTTTTTATTGGAGATTTTGCTGGCACAGGAGGCTGCGAGTAAATGCATGTCGTGGTTGCCCAACACAGTCACCGCCGCATCACCCAATGATTTGATAAATCTCAGCGTTTCTAACGACTTAGGGCCGCGATTGACTAAATCACCGGCAAACCATAGCTGATCGGTCTTCTCATCAAAAGCAATCGCTTCCAGCAAGCGCAATAAATCATCAAAGCAACCTTGAATGTCGCCTATCGCATAAATGGACATTACTAATGAAGGACTCGAGGAATAGACAGCGTGAATCTGGGAATGCTGGTATCAAAATTATCGCCATCATCAGAGAGCATAGTGTAACTGCCCTGCATGGTGCCGACCGGGGTTTGTATTACCGCACCGCTAGTGTAACGGAAGCTTTCACCGGGCTTAAGATAAGGCTGTTCGCCAACCACCCCATCGCCCCTGACTTCCTGGATTTTGCCGTTGGCATCGGTAATCAACCAATGCCTAGCCAGCAATTTAGCGGGCAACTCACCGGTATTGGTAATAGTAATGGTGTAAGCAAACACATAACGATCTTCATCGGGAGCGGATTGCTCCGGGATAAATTGCGGTGCCGCTTCAACTAAAATTTTATTTTTCTCGTTCATTATCGGATGATATGGATTATTTACGGTTATTTCAGCGTAACTTACCCCCAAACGCAAGCAGCTATTCGGTATGAAGCACTTAAACTGGTTTTTGATTTTATTAGCACTGTCGCAATCGGCCCATTCGGAAGACGGTAAAGACTTATTTGCCGCGGCCATAGGCGGCAAACTGGACAGAACCGAAGCTTTGTTGGCGCAAGGCATTGATGTCAACAGTAAAACCGGCAGCGGGCGCACCGCGTTAATGGCCGCCAGTTTTAACGGCAACAGTCGCATCGTTAAAGCCTTACTGGCGTATGGTGCCGACGTCAACCTTGCCGATAATGTCGGCACCACTGCGCTGATGGATGCGCTGGTCTTCGGCAATGAAGAGATCATCAACCTATTGATTGCCGCAGGTGCGGATGTTAATGCCGCCGATAATCAAAAAGCCACCGTACTCGCCAGAGCCAAAAAATCGCCGCACGAAAATATCGTTAAATTGCTGGAAAAAGCCGGGGCAAAAGCGGAAGAACAAGTGCCGATTGAAGAAGCCGCGCCGCCTAAAGAGGGCGCCGAACCTAAGCCGGGTGATAAACCGGCAGATCCGGCAGCAGCCAAACCGGCAGAGAAAAAATAAGTGTAACTATTCGGCTCATTGGCGGGAGCAACGGCTACGTCGCGACGTAGGCGTCGCTCCCGCAACAAAATCCCCCAAACTATTAGGATCAACACCTTGCACATTCACATCTTAGGTATTTGCGGCACTTTCATGGGCGGCCTTGCCGTTATCGCCAGACAACTCGGCTATCAGGTCAGTGGTTCCGACCAAAACGTCTACCCGCCGATGAGCACTCAATTGCAGGAACAGGGCATCCAGTTAATGGAAGGCTATCGCGCTGAAAACCTCGACTGCAACCCGGACTTGGTGGTTATCGGCAATGCCCTGTCACGCGGCAATCCGGAAGTCGAAGCCGTGCTTAATAAAGGCCTTAACTATGTCTCCGGCCCGCAATGGCTGGCTGAACATGTCCTGCAAAACAAATGGGTTTTGGGCGTTGCCGGCACTCACGGTAAAACCACCACTACCAGCATGTTGAGCTGGATATTGGAACATCAGGGCTTTAACCCCGGCTTTTTAATAGGCGGCATTCCGTTAAACTTCGGCATTTCCGCACGACTGGGCGAATCAGACTTTTTTGTGATTGAAGCCGATGAATACGATTCCGCGTTTTTCGATAAACGCTCTAAATTCGTCCATTACCGGCCGCGCACCGCGATATTGAATAACCTGGAATTCGACCACGCCGACATTTTCCCCGACCTGGACGCCATCAAAAAGCAATTTCATCATCTGGTCAGAACCGTGCCCGGCCAAGGCCTGATTATCGCCCCCGAAAGCGACGCCAATATTAATGATGTGCTGGCGATGGGCTGCTGGACGCCGGTACAAAAGACTTCTATTAATGGTCAGGCTGAATGGAATGCCGAGCTGATCAACGCTGACGGCAGCCAGTTCAAGGTGTTGTTTAACAATGTAAGCCAAGGCATCGTCGATTGGTCGTTAACAGGCGACCACAATGTTTACAACGCCCTGTCCGCCATCGTCGCCGCCAAGCATGTCGGCATATTGCCGTCTGATGCCATCAAGGCCTTGGCCGCGTTTAGAAATGTTAAACGGCGCATGGAAATCATCGCCAAAATCGGCGGCGTCACCATTTACGACGATTTCGCCCACCACCCCACCGCCATCGCCACCACCCTCGACGGCCTGCGCAAACAAGTCGGCACCGAGCGCATCATCGCCATCGTCGAGCCACGCTCCAACACCATGCGCATGGGCGTCCACACCGAAACCCTGGCCCACTCGCTAGCCGCCGCCGACCTGGCCATCATCTACCAGCCGGAACACCTGGATTGGGATTTATCTGCGCTGACAGGTTACGCCGATAACATCAAAATCAGCCAGACATTGGATGAGATTATCGCCATGCTCAAACAGGAAGCGCCAGCTGGCGGGCATTTTGTGTTGATGAGCAATGGCAGTTTTGGGGGGATTTATAAGAGGTTGTTGGAGGTTTTGGGTTAATGAACAAAAATAAGGTTTTTGATTGGTCGTCGATACCCAGCCAACACTGTAATCGCAGCATAAGATCAAGCCAGACAGCTTCAATTGTCGCAATCATGATTGCTATAAAGCCAGGTGCGGTATCAGCTGTCGCTACCGCCGAACCAGTAGCAGACCTAACAGCTTTTATTAAACCGTTTACGCCGGATGCACTTGCAAACGGATTCGCTACGTTAATTGGTGCGCTAATAGGAGCAATGCTTGCCTATTTACTTCAACGTCAATTTCAGAAGTCGATTGACTATAAAAACGCTCATATGGCAGCACATCGACTTATGTTTGCTCTACTTCAGCAAATAAATACAATTGTTCTAATACAACGTGACTATATATTTGAACATCTATCAAATCCTGCGAGATTTATTTCTATTCCTGCAACCCCATTGTACGACACTTCCAAGAACGTACTTCAGCTTCCCGAACTTACATTTCTTCTGGATACCTGCGAAGGGCGATCTATTCTGTATGAGTTTTATATCGCTCAAGAAAACTACATTGAGGCACTGAACCAATGGAATCTTCGCTCCACATTGCACTTGGAACGAGTTCAACCTGCACTCGCAGCATCAACCATTCCGAATGGTGCAACTGTTTTCGCTGATGCTATTCAAGATGCACTAGGAACGCACACATTCGGATCAATCGTAAACTCAACAGACAACTGCATTCATTCGTTAAAGCGTGCATTTGAGATGCTTGCAAAAATTAAATTAAAGGCACGCGGTTACGTTGTACGTCGCTTCAAAACCAACGACTTTACTGATTTCGATTTCCCGGACACTTATGGCTTGTCTGAATTGCGTGACTCAACAAGGTAAGTTGAGTAGGGTACGCACCGCGTACCATTTTTCTCAAAATAAGACTTTCAAAAGGTACGCGATGCGTACCCTACGATTTAATACAACAGTAAATCCACCTCAGCACATTCCTCGGCAGTCAATTCAAACTCGAATATCGCCAAGTCTGATCTCATATGTTCCGATGAGCTGGTGCCGGTTAACGGCATGATGCCGATCTGGGTTAAGTAACGATAAAACATTTGGGCGGCGCTATGCCGGTATTTTTTGGTTAGGTTTTGCAGCGTGGCATGCGCTAATACCTTGGGATTAGCGGTCAGCGTCCAGAAGCTTTGATAGATTATTTGCTGTTTCAAGCAAAATGCGCGGATGCTGCGGTCGTAATTGGTATCGGCATAAAAACGGTTTTGGAGCACGGCCGGTTTGACTTCTGCGGTTCGATACAATTCTTCAAGCTGGGTTAAATCGTAGCAGTTGCTGATTCCCAGTTGCTTGGCGCCGCCGCTGTGAAAAATCAGCTCCATCGCTTGCCAGACTTGCTGCACTTCCTGTTGATTTGCCAATGGCGAATGCAACACCAGGCCATCCAGATATGACGTTTGCAGATTTTTAAGAGAGGTCTGGAACGATTGCGCGACTTGTTGGCTAAGGCTGGCCTTGGCATCGTAAGGCAAGCGTTGCGGATCTTGACCATTCAATGGCGTGAACTTGATTTGCAGATAAAGCTCGGCGCGCTCTAATCCTCGCGCTAAACAAGCGGCGACACCCTCGCCGACACCGGCTTCGTTATAGTGCTTGGGCTGGCAAGCGGTGTCGATACCGCGAAAGCCCGTTTCGATCGCCTGTTCTACCAATGCTGCGGTGCGCTCTTGCTTCCAGGCTGTGCCGTAAATTATCCGGGGCATGCGCACGCCGTAAGCGGAAGTCAAAAAATCATCTTGTTTCATATTTTTTCCAAGGAAGAATTGAGCTTGGATTATCCTCGCATACTAATTGCCTACGGGCGAGAATTGTGTGGCTCTGCACAACGTCAGACTGTTATTACGATGCTAAGTTATGAATAATACGATTACCAGTTAGACCTCTTTGTTAACAATCCTAGGTTCAATGCGTTGGAGAAACATTAATGATAAGCATAAAAAAATTCTTACAGCGCCTGCGCCCGGAAGATCCAAGGCGAATTAATGCCTTCAGAGACAAACTCGAAGCTCTCAAATGGGATAAGCAAAACGTGGTTGAGTCTTTATCCGGCTTATTCGCTGCCGTCGATAA
>JAQTQN010000190.1 GCA_028712225.1 Methylobacter sp. | reverse complement strand
CAGCTGTCTTGTCGTTTTAAATCAAGACTGATACCCTTCCGAACCGCTTCACAGCGGGGATGGCAATAGTGAGGTGTCTGTAAGATTTTTCTAACAGGCTTTTTAAGCGTCACATGATTGCCCTATGAGAATATTCAAATATTCTCATAGGGCGTCTAAGCAATAAAGTTGCCAATTTGTCTGTAATCTAAAAAATAGTGTTTTGTTTTAAAAAAAATACTTATATATCAATAATTTGTTTTATTAATAATTTTCTTGTTTTGTGAGGTGGCTCACAAAAGCTGGAGGGGGTATGAGGAGGGCTTTAATTAAACTATGTTATTTAACTTATTAGCCTTAGGCCGGAAAATCGTTCGTCATGAGCTCAGACGAAAAATAACAGCTTTTATATTGAGCGATACCGTTTTTGCTTCGCAAAACTCAGCGCCAATGGCCGATCTAAAAAGAACCGGATTCCTTAAATCAAGCGTTTTTAAAACTTCACTATGTACTATTAGGCTTTAAGCGATTAATTAGCACTTACGATAACTTTTAGCACGGTATAAAATGCCGGGTCTTACTCTAAGACTTGTAATCATAATAATGGCCAGCGCTTCTCCCAGCTCCATCTCTCTTTCCAAAAAACTGCTCAACTCCAATATCCGTTATGAATGCGGTGATAGCGCCTATGAACGGGGCATGCAGTACTATGAAAAAGGCAGGGTGCTGGATGTTGCTGTACAAAACCAAGGCGCGCTATTTGTGCAATTAAACGCCACGGTAAAAGGCAGTGGTGCAATACCTTACAAGCAAAATATTCGCATCACCTGGAGTCCTGGTTTCAGGGCGACCGAGATCAATGGTTCTTGTACATGCCCTATCGGATACAACTGTAAACATATAGCTGCTGTTTGTATGGCATATCAAAAAGCGGACACGCCCGCCGCTAAAGCCCCGTCCGGCCCCAATTGTCTTGATTGGCTAAGCAATCTTAATACGCCTGTAGCAGAACTACCTGAACCTTATCAGGAGTTTATTGCTTATATTCTAAAACCCGGCAAAACCACGCATGAACTTAACGTCGAATTTCTGATCACCAAAGAAAAAAAATCCGGTGGTCTTGGCAAAGGCCGTAAAACTACGCTGAACAATCTGCGCTATAGCTACAACTATCTTAATTACGCCCAACCGGAAGATGGAGAAATCGCCAAGCTTTTGTCAGCGCTAACATTATCATTCATCGGCGATCCGATACTTAGCGGTGCAACCGGGCACATTGTGTTGATAAAAATGCTGCAAACCGGTCGGCTATTTTTGCAGGATACAGAGCATTCGCCATTAACCGACGGCGAGCTGCGCGAACTTAGCCTGGCTTGGCAGGCATTAGACAGCGATGCCTTTCAACTGCATGTCGGTGTTGAGCCGGCTGCCAAGTTGATCATGACCGAACCAGCGCTTTATTTGGATGTGACGGATGGAACAGTCGGCCCAATCAATATGCATCAGCTTTCATTGGTACAACTCAATAAATTGCTTACTGCACCGCAGGTACCGGCAGAATACGCTGAGGAGTTCAGCTTACGCTTAACCCTTGAGCACCCGGAGCTGCCGCTGCCGCCGCCTAAAAAAATTGAGTTAAGGGACGTTGATGATTTGACGCCCATACCTTGTTTAACATTATTTGGTACTCAAATATCCGAGCAGCACTACAGCCATTTTATGCAGGTCAATTTCAATTACGGCGATTGGCAGCTTGTCGGATACGGCCCTGAGCAGCAAACAATAGTTAAAACTGACCATGGCCTGGTTCGTATTCATCGTGATCCGGCTACTGAACATGCCGCAGTTAAACTGTTGGGTAATATCGGCTTTGTTTCCGTACCGCAACCGCCTTCTGCCAATCGCGAATTGATACTTATCAGTCCGGGAAATTCAGCTATTGAGTCGGCTACGCGGTGGAGCGAATTTCTGCAAAACACCCTGCCGGAATTGCAAGCTCAAGACTGGGTATGCAACGTCGAAGACAGCTTTTTACTGAATTTTCAAAACGCGCAAAATTGGGATGCTGAAATCAGTGAAAGTCAGAATGACTGGTTTGAAATGCGTTTTACCGTCGAAGTAAATGGTCAGTTGCTACCGTTGCTACCCTTACTGATGCCCGTGCTAGAGCACTACGACCCGGAAAATCTACCCGAATTTTTAAGCATACCGCTGGCTGATCACAGCTACCTGAATTTACCCAGCGATAAACTCAAACCCTTTTTGGCTGTGTTGATAGAGCTGTTTAACACCAGCAGTCTGGATAAAAACGGCAACCTGAAACTGTCGCGATTTAATATCGCCAGTTTGGCTGATTTGGAAAGCCACAGTTACGGTTTGTTTTCGATTCGCGGCGGCAAAGAGCTGCGTGAGCTGGCGCAAAAAATAAAAGACTTCAGCGGCATTGCCACTGCTGATCTGCCGCTTAACTTTAATGCCACGCTGCGTAATTACCAGCAACAAGGACTTAATTGGCTGCAGTTTCTACGTGAATATCAGTTCGGCGGCATATTGGCCGATGATATGGGCTTGGGCAAAACCATCCAAACCCTCGCCCATTTATTGGTGGAAAAACAAAGCGGGCGCATGACCTCGCCCTGTTTAATTATCGCCCCGACCAGCTTGATGAGTAACTGGCGGCGCGAAGCCGAACGCTTTACCCCCGAACTGAACGTGCTGATCTTACAAGGTGCCGAACGCAAGCTACTGTTTGATCAAATCAAAGATTTTGACATCGTATTAACTACCTATCCGTTGTTACCCAGAGACGAAGACACCCTGCTGGAACACCACTATCACTATCTGATTCTGGACGAAGCTCAAACGGTCAAAAACCCGCTGGCCAAAGCCGCGCAAATTGTGCGTCGCCTCAATGCCAGTCATCGCCTGTGCCTGACCGGCACGCCAATGGAAAACCACCTGGGTGAACTATGGGCGCAATTCGACTTTTTGATGCCCGGTTTTCTTGGCGACAATGCCAACTTTAAGAAACTTTATCGCACCCCAATTGAGTTGCATGGCGACAACGAACAACGCTCGCGACTGATTCGCCGCATCGCGCCATTCATGCTGCGCCGCACTAAGCAGGAAGTAGTTACCGAGTTACCGGCCAAAACCGAAATCATCCGTTCGGTGCCGTTGCACGAAAAACAAGCGGCGTTATACGAAAGCATACGCCTGACCATGGAGAAAAAAGTCCGCGATGCCATTGCCCAAAAAGGCCTGGCGCGTAGCCATATCACCATTCTTGATGCCTTATTAAAGCTACGGCAAACCTGCTGCGACCCGCGCACGCTGGCCCTTAAAGAAGCGCAAAAAATTCACCAATCCGCCAAACTCGATTTGTTGATGGACATGCTCCCTGAGCAACTGGAAGAAGGTCGACGCATTCTGGTGTTCTCTGCGTTCACGCGGATGATTGCGATCATTGAAGAAGAATTAAACAAACGCCATATCGGTTACAGCAAACTGACCGGACAAACCCGCAAACGCGACGAAGCCATCGAAATGTTTAAAAGCGGCGAGGTTAATGTATTTTTAATTAGCCTGAAAGCCGGCGGCGTCGGTTTAAACCTGACCGAAGCCGATACCGTGATTATTTACGATCCTTGGTGGAACCCGGCCGCAGAAAGCCAAGCCACCGACCGCGCGCATCGCATCGGCCAAGACAAGCCGGTATTCGTTTACAAACTCATCACCGAAAACACCGTCGAAGAAAAAATCCTCGCCATGCAGGACAGAAAACGCGCCTTGGCCAATGGTATTTACGGAGAAGGCGACAAAGACGACACCTTAAAACTCACCGCCGATGATTTGACGGCGTTGTTTGATCCTTTGTAGGGTTGGTAACAATAAGGTAGGAGCGAGCCTTGCCCGCGCGCTGCTGGCTCGAAATAACATTGATGGACAAGATTAAGGGGGCCTCTAAAAATTGCACTTCGACAAGCTCAGTACCCACAGGGCATAAATGCGAACGGTGGTCTATTTAAATCAGTGAGTTATCCGTTCGTGCTGAGTTTGTCGAAGCATGAACGGATAATTTTTAGAGGTTCCCTTAAGTAAATAACGCGGGTAACACATACATCATGAAATTCTCCATCATCATTCCCACACTTAACGAAGCAGCCAACATTCAGGCCTGCTTGTCGGCGCTGCAAGCGTTACGCAACAATGCCGAATTGATTGTGGTGGATGGCGGTAGTAGCGATAACACCCGAGCGATTGCTGCCAAGCTGGCTGACCACATATTGATTGCCGCGCAAGGCCGTGCCCATCAAATGAATCACGGGGCAGGGCACGCGCAAGGTGACATTCTGTTATTCCTGCATGCCGATACTTTTTTGCCTGACAATGCCTTAGCGCTAATTGCCCGGAATATTGACGAAAACCATCAATGGGGACGATTTGATATTTATTTGCAAGGCAAGCATTTCATGCTCAAGGTGATTGCACAACTGATGAACTGGCGCTCGCGTTTAACCGGCATTGCCACCGGCGATCAGGCGGTTTTTGTAAGTCGGGAAGCGTTTGCCGCAGTCGGGCACTACCCGGATATCGCATTGATGGAAGACATCGCGCTGTGCAAAAAACTAAAAGCCATCTCTCCGCCAATTTGTCTAAAAGCCAAAGTGATTAGTTCCGGTCGACGCTGGGAGCAATTCGGCGTATATAAAACGATATTGCTGATGTGGAGTTTACGTCTGCGTTATTGGTGCGGCGCTAGTCCGCAAACATTGGCGAGTCTTTATCGAGGAGGTAAGTTTTGGCAACGTTAATTCGACTTGGCGCATCACTTGGTATTTTTGCGCTGATGGTAACTTGGGAAGCAATCAGCCCCCGAAGAGCCCAGCAGATTACCCGCAAACAGCGCTGGCCGGTAAATTTGGGATTGGCCGCATTCAATATGCTGATCATGCGTTTGACTGTCGGCAGCCTGGCTTATTTCAGTGCTGTCGATGCTGCCGAACGCGGTTTCGGTTTGTTAAATTGGCTGGCGGCGCCGGAATGGTTGGCGATTACTGTAACCTTATTGGCGCTGGATTTTGCCATTTACCTGCAACACATTCTTTCGCATAAATGGCCGCTGCTGTGGCGTTTACACCAAGTTCATCACACTGACCTGGAGTTTGATGCGACCACCGCAGTGCGCTTTCATCCGTTGGAAATCCTGCTGTCCATGTTTTACAAAGTACTTTGGGTTTATTTACTTGGCGCTAACCCGTGGGCGGTCATCGCTTTTGAAATTATCCTGAATGGCGCGGCCACTTTTAACCACAGCAACATCAATATTTCACCGGCACTTGATAAAAAACTGCGCTGGTTGCTTATAACCCCGGATATGCACCGCATTCATCATTCCACCATTCAAAGCGAAACCGACAGCAACTACGGTTTTTCCATTTCCTGCTGGGATCGGTTATGCCGCACTTATGTCGCGGAACCTCAACACAATCAAACCATCATGTTGATTGGCTTGCAGCCTTTTCGCAAAGCTTCTGAGTTAAGTTTTTGGCGGTTATTGTTGCTGCCTTTCAATACCCCGCGGCACCGCTAATACAAACCTTAAGGTTCGGCGTTATCAAACTGC
>JAQTQN010000189.1 GCA_028712225.1 Methylobacter sp. | reverse complement strand
TTTCCGTGTTGACTCGATTAATTGATGATTCTTCATTAAGAATAAGCATGGGCAAAGCCGGGCGTGAGCGGGTGGAGAATGCTTATTCTTTGAATATCATTGCAAGCAAACTGGAAGGCTTGCTGCGTTCAGTAACAAAAAAGTTGAGTGACGCCGAGACTCGTCCAACGCTTTACTGAATAAAACTCGTAAGATGTGCCTTATATCATCGGCACATCAATCGCGAACGATGCGCTGGAGAGCGTTCACTAATATGACAAACCGATTACCCGGACGGCGAAGTCCGCGAATTGACCGACGCCGATTTTAAGCGCATGCGCCCAGCATCAGATGTACTACCAGAAATTTTTCGTTCCTTACCGCACCCCACAGGTTTCTTTTGCCCTTTTTGGCTTAGAGAGAAACATAATGAGCGCATTAAACAGAATTACTATTGATCCTCAATTATGCGGTGGACGCCCTTGCATTCGCCATATGCAAATTAGAGTAAAGGATATTCTCGATTTATTGACATCGTGTGCCAGTACAGCCGAAATATTAGAATACTATCCATATCTTGAGGCCGATGACATTAAAGCCGCCCTTGAATACACTGCGCATCACATGGACCACCCAATTTTAAGTGTTGCTTGAAATGCGTTTTTTAGTAGACGCACAGTTACCCATATTGGTTTAGCGCGAATGCTGGAACAGCATGAACATTAATCTAAATATGTTGATGATTTAAACATGATGCAAACATCAGATAGGGATATTTGGGGATGAGCCAAGCGGTATGTTAGGTAAGGGAGCCTCTAAAAATTGCACTTCGACATGCTCAGTGCGAGCGGTGATCTATTTAAATCAGTCACATATTCGTTCGTACTGAGCTTGTCGAAGCATGAATGGATAATTTTTAGAGGCTCCCGTAAGAACAGGCAACACTCGACGTAAATATTTACTGGAATGGTTTGAGCGATTATTGAAGAAAAACTTGCATTAGGTGAATTGTTGCTGGAACTAAATTATATAAACCAAAAACGGGAACGCTTCCCTGGCTTTTGGTGTGTAACGCGGATAAAATTAAGCATCATTTGATGATGTTTTTGATGATTTTACGGAGGCTTTATGCGTACCACTCTTAATCTGGATGACGAATTACTGGCGCAAGCTCAACAACTAAGCGGCTTAACTGAACGTACCCAGTTGATACGTGAAGCCTTACTGGCGCTGATACAACGTGAGAGTGCGCGCCGTCTGGCCCAGTTGGGCGGATCCCAGTCAGCGTTGCAGCCGATTCCGCGACGCCAGGATATTTCTTAATGATCTTAGTCGATACTTCGGTGTGGATAGACCATCTGCGTCAAGGCGATAATCAGTTAGTAGCCGCTTTATTGGCCGGGCAAGTACTGATACATTCCTGGGTGGTGGGGGAATTGGCATGTGGCACACTGAAAGACCGTACTCAAGTGCTGGATTTATTGCGGTCTTTACCGTCATCTCCTGTGGCGGCTGAAAATGAGGTGCTATTTTTTATCGAGCAACATGCTTTGATGGGGCGCGGCATTGGCTATGTGGACGTACATTTGCTGGCGTCTGCACGATTGGCGGGAGCACGACTTTGGACACGCGATAAGCGACTCGCTGCCGTTGCCAATACGCTTGATATGCTCTATGCGGAAACCCTGCACTAAATACAGCGCCCATTCTCAAGAACCGTCGTTACGGTTCGACGGTCGGAGGCGTGAGCCTTTTCTGCCGCTATCAAACAACTTTCACGGCAAAAGCCAACATCAACTTCAAAAATATTGCATGCCATGCGCTTAACTGACCTTGAAAGACAAGTTATTCAACAAAAAGTCCAGCAAATATTGGGGACAGCTGCACGCGTCTTTTTATTTGGTTCAAGGCTGGATGACCGCGCTAAAGGCGGGGACATAGATCTGTTAATTGAAGTAACCGAACCCATCACTAATCCCGCAGAATTAGCCGCTAAAATCAGTGCTCAGATCATGCGCGCTTTGAATGGCCGCAAAGTTGACGTGTTAATTTCTGCGCCCAATTTAACCAGACTACCCATTCACCAAATAGCGGCACAACAAGGAATTTGTCTATGAATAAAAATCTCGTGGAACGTTTAGCTTTCTTGCAAAGAGTCGTTACAAAAGAAATAAAACACCTTAATTACTCATCCATGCAGGTTTTTAAAGAGCCTCTAACTATTGAGCGTGTAGCTTCGTTAGCGACAGATGAAGACCAGGCTGAAAAAGTAGAAGCCTTTACCAGCCGGTTTAGCCGGCTTCAGGACACCGTAGGAGACAAACTTCTGCCAACTTGGTTAAATGCACTCGGCGAGCAAACAGGAGCGGCCATTGACAACCTAGATAAAGCGGAAAAATTAGGCGCATTAGCCTCAGCCGACCAATGGTTAGAAATCAGGCAACTCAGAAATCAAATGATTCATGAATACATAGAAGCCATTGAAGTGTTAACCAATGCGCTTCAAGCCGCTCATGGCTATCAACAAGAATTGATTAATCTGGCACAAGCTATACTGGATGACGTTAACAACAGAAACCTTATAAACTAAGTAGCAAGATCGTGCGTTTAACACCCTTTCAGATTAAAACTATTTGCGAAAGCACCAAAAAAACTTTGGCGAAAGCTCACATGTCTGGTTATTTGGCTCGCGGGTTAACGACACAGCCAAAGGTGGCGACATTGATTTGTATGTCGAGCTGCAAACTCAAAATGTCTCGGATGTCATTGACGCCAAATTGCGGTTTCTTTGTGAGTTACATAAAAAACTTGGTGAACAAAAGATTGATGTTGTTTTACGCAGACCCGATAGTCCAAATTACTTGCCAATCTATCAAATCGCTAAACAAACCGGGATATTGCTGCAATGACAAACGCAATCACTGAAGTTATAAAAATATGCGAGAAGTACGTAACAGTTTTTCACATGACTATCCAGAGGATCCCAAATTGCAAGCAGCTATGCTGAATAAGTGCTTTGAACCGGCATCACAACTTATCGCAATATTTTTGGGCATTAAATCCTTTATCGAACCTTATCTTTCTTAGATTCAATACAAACTGGCACCTCAAGAAACCCGACACGAACTCTTACTCTTTACTCATAGAAACTCTGCATGAACAACAAACCAAAACTTCTCTATTTTGTAACCGAAGACTGGTTTTTTTGTTCCCATTTTCTTGATAGGGCAGTTGCTGCGCAACAAGCCGGCTTTCAAGTATCTGTATTAACTCGTGTAAATAAACACGGTCAAGCCATTTTAGACAATGGTATTAATCTGATACCCCTTGAGTTTGAGCGATCCAAAATAAATCCCTTGCGTGAAATATCTCTTATTAAAGGGCTTGTTTCCCTTTATCGTCGAGAGCGTCCGGACATAGTTCACCACGTTGCTCTGAAACCCATACTCTACGGAAGCCTCGCCGCAAAAATCGCGGGGATACTCGCAATTGTGAATGCTCCCGTTGGTATGGGCTACGTTTTTAGTTCTAACCAATTAAAGGCTCGACTTCTTAAACCATTGGTTTTATTGGCTTATAGATTATTGTTAAACCCTTTCAATAGCGTGGCCGTATTTGAGAACCCAGATGATCTAACCTATTTCGAAAAATTGGGAATTGTTAAGTATTCCCGTTTAATTCGTGGAGCCGGGGTCAACACGCTGCAGTTTGGATCTTCAAATGAACCTAATGAAGTTCCGGTTGTTTTACTGGCTGCAAGAATGCTTTGGGACAAGGGCGTTGGTGAATTTGTGGAAGCTGCCAAAATTTTACAACAGCAATCCATCAGCGCTCGTTTTGTGCTGGTAGGCGCCCCGGACAAAGAAAATCCAGAATCCATTAATCAACCCCAACTGCTTGAATGGCAAGATGCAGGCATTATCGAATGGTGGGGCCAACACGAGGATATGCCGCAAATATTCGCGCAAGCTCATATTGTTTGCCTACCGTCTTATCGGGAAGGTTTGCCTAAAGTATTAATTGAAGCAGCCGCTTGCGGCCGCCCCATTGTCGCTACGGATGTGCCTGGCTGCAGGGAGATTGTGCGACATAATGAAAATGGCCTCCTGGTCCCCGCTAAAGATCCACAAGCATTGGCCGTGGCATTAAACCGTTTACTGAATGACGCAGAGTTGCGCGAAAGCATGGGTAAGCGAGGTCGAGCGATGGTGGAAGCAGAGTTTTCCACCGAATACGTGGTCGAACAAACTTTACAACTTTATAAGGAGTTACTCGAAAGATGAGAATCTTGGTTACCGGTGCCAACGGTTTCGTCGGCCGCGCACTTTGCAAGGCATTACATCAATCGAGCTATCAGGTTCGAACCGCAACACGAACCGCTAATAAACATCAGACAAGCCCTGATCAATTCCTCGTTGGGAATATCGTTGCCACAACACAGTGGGAACAAGCGTTGCAGGACATCAATGTAGTCATCCACCTGGCGGCACGGGTACATATAATGAATGACCAGGCTGCTGATCCTTTGTCAGAATTTCGTAAGGTGAATGTTGACGGCACACTAAACCTGGCTCGGCAGGCCGCCATAGCCGGAGTAAAGCGCTTTATTTTTATTAGCTCAATTAAGGTAAATGGCGAAAGCACCGCTGCCAACCACCCGTTTAGCGCTGATGACATACCCGCCCCCGCTGATGCTTATGGTATTTCCAAACGAGAAGCCGAAGATGCGTTGCGCTTGTTAGCCGAGGAAACCGGGTTGGAAGTAGTCATTATTCGGCCGCCGCTGGTGTATGGCCCCGGGGTAAAAGCTAATTTCCTCAGTATGATGCGCTGGTTGCACAAGGGCTTACCGCTACCACTTGGCAACATCGACAACAAACGCAGTCTGGTTGCTTTGGATAATCTGGTAGATTTGATCGTCACTTGCGTTGATCATCCGGCGGCGGCCAATCAAACATTTTTAGTATCCGATGATGCAGATCTTTCCACTGATGACTTATTACGTCGCATGGCAAAGGCCTTGGGAAAAACTGCCTGGTTATCGCCCTTTCCTGACTGGCTCCTAACCATGGTTGCAAGCTTGATAGGTAAAAAAGCAGTCGCGCAAAGGCTTTGCGACTCACTGCAAGTCGATATTACCAAAACCCGCCAAGTGTTAAACTGGACGCCGCCGATCAATGTAGATGAAGGTTTGCGCCGCGTAGCTCAAAAATATTTAGCTGACTCGCATTAATTAAAGCGCACAAAAAAATGCGCAAAGTGCGTATTTTTTTGTGCGCTCCCCAATGTTTAATAACAGTAAGTTCTCACTCGAATAAATGAATAATGCATTGTTTTTTCTCCTCGCGGGCTTAGGGTCTTGGGCTCTTACCGGTTTTTTACGGCGCTATGCTCTCGCCAAAAGTTTAATCGACATCCCTAACGCTCGTAGTTCCCACACCATCCCTACCCCACGCGGCGGTGGGCTTGCGATTGTGATTGTTTTCCTGATTGGCCTGCCGATACTGTGGGCCAATCAGGCAATTTCTTGGCAATCCATGTCGAGCTTGCTGGGTGCCGGTATCAGTGTCGCCCTAATAGGGTTTCTGGATGACCATGGGCATATTCCGGCACGTTGGCGATTATTGGC
>JAQTQN010000188.1 GCA_028712225.1 Methylobacter sp. | reverse complement strand
ACAATCCGGCATTTGATATTGCGTTCTTAAATGCAGCTATTAGCCGCACGCAAACAAAACGCAGTCCATTCCATCCTTTTAGTACGTTTGATACGGCTACCTTGGGTGGGTTGGTGTATCAGCAAACCGTGTTGGCTAAAATTGCACAGGCTGCGAGGATGGACTGGGACAATGAAAAAGCCCATTCAGCTTTGTACGATGCTGAAAAAACAGCGGAGATATTTTGCAAGATAGTGAACCGCTGGAAGCAGCTTGATGCTCTGGCTGGAGAAAGCATCGAGACAGCATAGGCTGCCGTCTCGATATTATTTAGTGTTATTCAGTTGCTCCGGCAGCGGCGAGTAATTTTTGTAATTCACCTTTTTTGTAAAGGTCGATAACAATATCGCAGCCCCCAACTAATTCGCCGTTAATGTATAGCTGCGGGTAAGTCGGCCAGTTTGAGTACTCTTTTAAAGCTTCCCTTAATTCCGGATCCTCAAAAATGTTGACGTGCGCATACTTAGCTTGGCAAGCATCAAGAATTTGTACAGTTTGGCCGGAAAATCCACACTGAGGAAAATCGGGTGTACCTTTCATGTACAAAATCACTGGGTTAGTTTCAAGTTGCTGTTTAATTCTTTCTGTAACACTCATTGCTGTTAACACTCTATTTAAATAAAAACCAAGTTATTCTATCAACTTTTATTAGCTTTGATAAAGGTAACTTCTCTTCATAGCTTTACCTTTTTAAAGTAACGCTTAATATGATTTTATATTACCTGACATTCAAACAACGTCCAACCACCTCACAAGCTATCGCTTTAATACTTTCGATATACTGGATGTTACTAGATCTAGCGCAACATAAGCTTTCGACAACACTTGCTTGAGGTTAGCTTGAAACCTATAATCGAGCGCTTTTTTACCAGGCTGCGGTTTGCAGCCGGTTTTATGTTTACGGACAGTTAGTTATGACCAGTCACATCATGCCAACTTACGCACGCTTACCGGTAACCTTTGAACGAGGAGAAGGGGCGTGGCTCTGGGATGTCAACAATAATCGCTATTTGGATGCCATCTCCGGCATTGCCGTGTGTAGTTTGGGACACGCCCATCCAGCTGTTCATCGGGCTATATGCGAACAAAGCGCCAAACTGTTACACACATCCAATTTATACAATATATCCGTGCAAGGAAATTTGGCTGCCAAGCTTACTGAAAAAAGCGGCATGGATAATGTATTTTTCTGCAATTCAGGGGCCGAAGCCAATGAAGCGGCAATCAAATTAGCTCGCAAATATGCTCATGAACTTGGCATTACCAAGCCTGGCATCATTGTTACAGAAAAAAGTTTTCATGGTCGCACGCTGGCAACTTTGAGTGCGACCGGCAACGCAAAGGTACAACAAGGCTTTGCACCCTTGGTTGAAGGCTTTGTGCGTGTGCCGTACAACGACATCAGCGCCATTAAAAAAGCACTGGCTGAAAACGACAGCATTGTGGCCATTTTGGTTGAGCCCATACAAGGTGAAGGCGGCATTAACATTCCGGCCGATGATTATCTTAATCAAATACGCACTTTATGTGATCAGCATAATTTGTTGATGATGCTTGATGAGATTCAAACCGGCATAGGCCGTACTGGAAAATTCCTGGCTTTTCAACACAACAACATCATTCCGGATGTATGCACCTTGGCTAAGGCATTAGGCAATGGCGTGCCTATCGGCGCTTGCCTGGCAAAAGGTAAAGCTGCGCAATTGCTGACGGCAGGCATGCATGGCTCCACTTTTGGCGGTAATCCATTAGCTTGTAGCGCCGCGCTGGCGGTGCTTGAGACGCTCGACCAGGAAAATCTAATTGCACTTGCCACACAAAAAAGCGATGCAATTTGTGCTGGATTTAGCAAACAGCTAAGCGGAAATGCGCATGTACTCGATATTCGCCATAAAGGCTTGATGATTGGAATTGAGCTGGACGCGCCCTGCCCTGATCTAGTTGCTACAGCCCTGCAACATGGCCTGTTGATCAATGTGACTAACGAGCGCGTCATTCGGTTATTGCCGCCGTTGATTATCGACGATCAACAAATCTCTCAACTTGTAGAAACCTTATCGGCGCTTATCAACGCGCGCTTTGCATAATTTACTTACTATGAAACCTAGACATTTCATCAGCCTGCTTGACCTGACCGGCGACGAATTCCGTGGCTTGATCAATCGAGCCGCAGCGCTTAAAAACCATCGAGACCCCCACTATCAGCCACTAAAAGGCCAAGTGCTGGCGATGATTTTTGAAAAATCTTCAACGCGTACACGCATCTCATTTGAAGCGGGCATGAGCCATTTTGGTGGCAGTGCATTGTTTTTATCGCCTCGTGATACGCAACTGGGACGCGGTGAACCTCTCCAAGATAGCGCGAAAGTGATTTCCAGCATGGTTGACTGCATCATGCTCAGAACCAACAAACACGAAACAGTCACTACCTTTGCAGAACATTCTCGTGTGCCTGTCATCAATGGTTTGACTGACCAACAGCATCCCTGCCAATTGCTGGCCGATATGCAAACTTACTTCGAATTTCGCGGCGACATTCAAGGCAAGACAGTTACATGGATTGGCGATGGCAATAATATGTGTCATTCCTATATCCATGCAGCAATGGTGCTTGACTTTAACCTTAACATTGCCTGTCCGGCGGGTTATCTGCCAGAGCAAGCGATTGTCGATGCCGCTGGCGATAGAGTTAAGTTTTTTGATACGACATTGGCAGCTGCTGAAAACGCCGATCTTGTCGTCACTGACGTTTGGGCCAGCATGGGTCAAGAAGAAGAACAAAATCTTCGTGAAATTGCTTTTGCCGATTACCAAGTCAATGCGGCGGTAATGAAAGCGGCTAAATCCGATGCTTTATTTATGCACTGCCTGCCAGCGCATCGCGGTGAAGAAGTCACAGCAGAAGTAATTGATGGACCACAAAGCGTTATTTTTCCTGAAGCAGAAAATCGCTTACATGCGCAAAAAGCACTGTTGGAATTTCTTATCTGTGGCAAATAACGTTAAAATCCCATTCAATTCAACACCATCATCAGGGACTCTCGTGAAAAAACTCCTCAGTTCGTTTTTTATTTGCTTGGTAGCAGTCAGTAATGTACAGGCTAAAACGGTTTACGTGACCGATAATTTAAGCCTGTCTCTGCGTAGTGAAGAAAACAATCAAAGTAAAAGCGTAAAACTGTTACCTACCGGCACGCCGCTGACCATATTAGAAGAAAACAAAGCCAGCGGATTTGCTCGAGTGCGCACAAACGACGGTACAGAGGGCTATTTTCCTATTCGCAATACCATAGATCAACCTCCCAGCCGACTGCAGTTGGAATCGGCCACTAAAAATCTAACGGCTTTACAATCCGAAAACGCCACGCTTAAAGCAGAGTTGGCGACAGTAAAAGAAGCTATTACACCAGGCACCTCATTAGAACAATCGCTAGCGAATGAGCGTGATCAACTGACACGAGAACTGGCAGATATTAAGAAAGCATCCGCTAACGCAATACAAATTAAAGAACAACGTGATGAACTTCAGGAACGTGTCGTTAATGTAGAACGCGAACTGGAACAACTCAAACTTGAAAATAAAGCACTGCAAGACAGCACCAATCAAGACTGGTTTATCTATGGGGGCACACTCGCTCTAGTCGGTGTGTTGCTGGGATTTATCTTACCTAAGCTCAGCTGGCGTCGTAAAAATAGCTGGGACTCTTATTAAGCCTCGCTTTTTTTACTTCCTAATCGCAAACATTAGGCAGACATTGAGTTTTGCCTTTCCAAACAGAAACATTCAGGAATCTTACTAGATGACCACAACAGACGATAAAAATACCCGGCATTTTTCTTCTTTGGTAGTCGACGGTATGGAACGCGCACCTAGTCGCGCCATGCTGCATGCAGTCGGCTTTAAAAACGAAGATTTTAAAAAACCGCAAATAGGTATTGCTTCTACATGGAGCATGGTCACCCCCTGCAATATGCACATCAACCGACTGGCTGACGATGCAGCGCGCGGCGTTAATAATGCCGACGGCAAGGCTGTCATCTTTAATACCATTACCATTTCCGACGGTATCTCCATGGGTACCGAAGGTATGAAATATTCTTTGGTATCTCGGGAAGTGATTGCCGATTCCATCGAAACCGTGGTCGGCTGCCAAGGCTTTGACGGCATAGTCGCCATCGGCGGTTGCGATAAAAACATGCCGGGGTGCCTGATTGCTATATCGCGACTCAATCGCCCGAGCGTGTTCGTCTATGGCGGTACTATTTTATCTGGTTGCCATAACAATAAAAAACTCGACGTTGTTTCCGTATTTGAAGCCGTCGGCGCTCGCGCCAATAACAAAATCGATGATGCTGAATTGGCGGCGATTGAAGAAAAAGCTATTCCCGGAGCGGGGTCGTGCGGTGGCATGTACACTGCCAATACCATGGCCTCGGCGATTGAAGCGTTGGGCATGAGCTTGCCGAACAGCTCTGCACAAACAGCCATTTCCGATGATAAACGCCTGGACTGCGAACGCGCCGGTGCCGCAGTGTTGGAACTGCTAAAAAAAGACATCAAGCCGCGCGACATCATGACCAAAGCGGCGTTTGAAAATGCCATCACAGTCGTTATTGCTCTAGGCGGCTCGACCAATGCTGTGTTGCATTTGTTAGCAATGGCTAACGCCACCTATGTGGATTTAACATTAGACGATTTCACTCGCATCGGTGAACGCGTACCAATGCTGGCAGATTTAAAACCAAGTGGCCAATATTCAATGGCGGAATTGGTGGAAATCGGCGGCATTCAGCCGTTAATGAAAGAATTATTAAACGTTGGCCTGTTACACGGTGATTGCTTGACTGTTACTGGCAAAACACTGGCCGAAAACCTAGCCGACGTAAAACCTTATCTGGAAGGCCAGGACATAATTCGTCCATTAAACAACCCAATCAAAAAAGACAGTCATTTATCTATTCTTTATGGCAATTTGGCTACCGAAGGCGCAGTTGCCAAGATCACCGGCAAAGAAGGTTTAGTATTTACGGGTAAAGCTAAAGTATTTGAGGCCGAAGAGCAGGCGCTGAAAAGTATTTTGGACGGTAGCATTGTAAAAGGCGATGTTATTGTTATTCGTTATGAAGGCCCCAAAGGCGGCCCCGGCATGCGCGAAATGCTAACACCCACTTCAGCCGTAATGGGCAAAGGCTTGGGTAAAGAGGTTGCACTTATTACAGACGGTCGTTTTTCCGGTGGCACCCACGGTTTCGTTGTCGGTCACATCACCCCAGAAGCCCATGTCGGCGGAGCACTGGCCATCGTTCAGGACGGTGACCAAATCACCATTGACGCTGAAACCAAACAATTGACCTTGCATGTCGATGAACAAGAAATCGCTCGACGCTTTGAAAAATGGCAACAACCGGCACCTCGATACACACGCGGCGTGTTGGCAAAATATGCCAAATTGGTAAGTTCGGCTTCGAAAGGTGCGGTAACGGATAATTTGGATTGATTGTAGGATGGGTAGAACGTAGTGAAACCCATCGGTTACATTGATGATGGGTTTCGTTATCACTCTACCCATCCTACTCACT
>JAQTQN010000021.1 GCA_028712225.1 Methylobacter sp. | reverse complement strand
ACCGTACTTGACGTGGAACGTAAGCTGGATAAATTGGTGAATGCGAAGTACAAAAAAGATGCTCATCACTTATTGATTTTGCATGGCCGATATACCTGCATAGCAAGAAAACCACGTTGCCCAGACTGCATAATTGCTGAGTTGTGTGAATTCAAGGAAAAACAAGTCCCCTAAAAACTAAGAGTTTGTTTTTATTAAGATGGTTTCATCGATTAAGACATCTCTTTGGTATCATAAGCAGTGTTCAAAAGCTGGTGTCATTGCATTTCATAATAATAATTGAGGAATTAACGTGAAAAAAATCAATAAATCCCCTTTAGCAGCAGCAATGGGTGCTGCATTTATCTCAACTCTCGCTGCAAGCCCGGCCAATGCGGAAACCAATCCTTTTGGCTTAAGCGAATTATCTTCCGGTTACATGCAAGTCGCCGAGGCTGAAATGGCCTGTGGTGCGAACATGGATATGACAAAATCCAAAGCGCCGGAAGGTGCTTGTGCCGGTAAGCCCACAAAAGCAGCGGATAAGCCAGCAGCGGCAGCAGCAAAACCAGCCGCCGAAGGCTCATGCGGTGAAGGCATGTGCGGCGCGATGATGCAAGGCGGCAAAATGAAACCCGGCATGGAAGCTTCCTGCGGCGCCATGATGAAAGGCAAAGAAGGCGCTTGCGGAACGACCGGCAAAGACGAAACTAAAACCGCCCCAAGTGCAGCGTCAGGCCACGATGCCCACGCAGCAGAAAGTAAACCGGACGACAATCTGGCAGCTAAATCCACCGAAGGCTCATGTGGTGAAGGCATGTGCGGCGGCATGATGCAAGGCGACAAAATGAAGTCAGGCATGGAGCACAGTTGCGGCGCGATGATGAAAGGTAAAGACGGTGCTTGCGGCGCTACAGGTAGTACTAAAGACGATGGTCAAACCAAAATCAGCCCTGATCAAGCAGCCGGCAAAGCTGACGAGCATCACGACAAACCTGGCTTAGACAAGTCCTTGGGCAAAGTCGTTCCATACGTTCCTAAAAAATAACCGGCAGAGTCACTGCTTAGTTGCTTAAGAGGGCATGATCATCATGCCCTCTCTTTCCAATCCAACACAGGTGTTCTTATGGACACAACTCCCTTCCTAATTAACGGTGCCGGTTTAGGCCTTAGGCGTTCTATTTTGACGCAAGTGGTTGACGCGCCTCCGCAAGAAGTCGGCTTTTATGAAGTAGCCCCGGAAAACTGGATTACCATTGGCGGCAAATTAGGTAAACGCTTTCGTGCGATGACCGAACGCTGTGATTTTATTTGTCACGGCTTGTCTTTGTCACTGGGCAGTACCGATCCTCTGGATGAAAAACTGGTGCGTGACGTCAAAGCCTTTATGGCCGAGCATCAGATCAAGCTGTACAGCGAACATTTAAGTTACTGCAGCAAGGATGGGCATTTATATGACTTGATGCCGATTCCTTTTACTAGCGACGCAGTCAGCCATGTCGCGGCGCGCATCCGGCAAGTACAGGATATTCTGGAACAAAAAATCGCCATCGAAAATGTCTCGTATTACGCGGCTCCAGGTCAGGAAATGGCGGAAATCGACTTTTTTAATGCCGTGGTCGAAGAAGCCGATTGCGACATCCTGATCGACATCAACAACATTTACGTTAACAGCGTTAATCACGGCTACGATGCCGAAGCCTTTTTAAAAGCCATTCCCGGCAATCGCATTGCTTATGCGCATATCGCAGGGCACTATGTGGAAGCTGATGATTTCCTGGTCGACACCCATGGCGCCGCTATTATCGATCCGGTGTGGAAATTACTGGGCAAGGCCTATGAACTTTACGGCGTATTCCCAACGCTGCTGGAGCGAGATTTTAATATTCCCGAAATGGCCGAACTGCTGCGCGAAGTTAACACTATTAAAACTATACAGGCTGACTGGGGTAAGCAACATGCCAAGCAATCAGCATGAAACCAGCATTGACTTTAAAGCCAAGCAGCAAGAATTTGCCGCTTATATAAGAAATCCCCATAGGAATCCTGCACCTGCCGATGTGCCGCCGGAACGCATGGCAATGTACCGGCAGCTGTTTTATAACAATATCGACAGCTTTCTTGCCGCTAATTTTCCGGTGCTCAGAAAATTGCTCAGCGACTCGCAATGGACTGAGCTGACTGAAGATTTTTTTGCCAAACATACCAACCAATCGCCCTATTTTTCTGAAATCCCCGAAGAGTTTTTGGCTTATTTGGAAAACGAACGACAACACCCGGACGATTTCCCGTTCATGCTGGAGCTGGCGCATTACGAATGGGTGGAAATGGCCTTATCGATAGCCAAAGACGAACTGACTTCGGTACAAAGCCCTGACAACCTGCTGCAGGCAAACATCAAACTGTCGCCCCTGGCCTGGTCACTGGCGTATCAATACCCGGTGCATAAAATAGCCCCCGGTTTTTTGCCGGAACAACCGCCCGCCCAGCCGACCTTTTTGGTGGTCTACCGCGACCCTGCCGATGACGTTAATTTTATCGAAATCACCCCGATGACCTACCGCCTGCTGGAAATCATCGAGCAAAGCGAAGGGATACAAACAGAAACGGCGCTAAAGCAAGTCGCCGAAGAGTTGCGGCATCCAAACCCGGAATTGATTATCAGCGGGGGATTGCAAATACTGCGGGAATTGATGGATAAAAGCGTGATTATTTCGGTTTAATCCGACTGCCTAATCGCAGGGATTTCTACTCAGTCAATAACTGAGTAGAAATCCGGTGACCTGCTCTGGTGGAAACGGCCAGGAGCGGACTGCTACGATGCAGTCGCAAGTGACCGCTTTTGAATAGATACCTGCCTGCCAGTCTAGCTATAGACTCCTAATTGCAAGACATGATCACTGCCTTTTCGGCTATCAATGAAGCCGCTGTCTGGCTGCATACCAAAATCCTGCCGCAAGGTTTTAACGGCTGAGCAGACGGTGCAGTTGGTCCCGTTGACTTTGGTTAGTAGACAAAAAATTTTCTAAGTGTTACGTTACTGAGTAAATTTACTCAGTAACGTAACATGAAATATACCCGCCCTCAGGAAGCCCTACTCAAAACCCGCCTCGGCGATCCGGTTCACTTCATCAATCTGCTCGCAGGTCCTAGGCAAGTCGGCAAAACCACCATCATTCGCGACATCGTTTCCGCCCAGCCGACGCAAGGCTATTACGTGTCCGTGGACGACGAACCGAACATCTCTCCGTATGATATGGCTGGTGTGGTTGCGGCTATTTCGCCACCCCAAAGGAAGGACAAAGCCTGGTTGGTATTCCATTGGCAGGAAGCCAGAAACCGCGCCGCCGCTTGGCTTAAAACCACGCAAAGCGACGACGCTTTTGTGTTTGCGATAGACGAAATTCAAAAAATCGAGCATTGGTCCGACATCGTTAAAGGCTTATGGGACGCCGATCGCGCCAACGGCGTGCCCATGCATGTGGTGTTGTTGGGTTCCGCGCCGTTGTTGATGCAAAAAGGCTTGTCGGAAAGTCTGGCTGGACGATATGAGACTCTGCCCGTCAGCCATTGGGGCTTTGCCGAAATGCAAGAAGCCTTCGGCTTCACCCTGGAACAATACATCTATTTCGGCGGTTACCCCGGCAGCGCCTGGCTGATAAAAGACGAAAACCGCTGGCGTCGCTACGTGCGAGATAGTTTGATTCAACCCAATATCGAAAAAGACATCCTGCAAATGGTGCGCATCAAAAATCCGATGCTGCTGAAACAGTTGTTTGAATTGGGTTGTCATTATTCCGGACAGGAGTTGTCGTTGACCAAGATGATAGCAAGCATCATCGAAGCCAAGCATACCGAGACCCTGGCCGACTATCTGCATTTGCTGGCAGAAACCAAGCTGCTGGCTGGTCTGCACAAATACGCGGGGCAGGAGGTACGCAAGCGCAATTCGGCGCCCAAGCTGCATGTGTTCAACACCGCGTTGATGTCGGCTTTACAGGATTACAGCTTTGCCGAGGCGCAAGCCGACCGAAGTTATTGGGGGCGCTTGGTGGAAAGCAGCGTCGGCGCGCATTTGTTGAACACTATCGACGAAGATACCAAGCTTTACTACTGGCGAGAAGGCAATCAGGAAGTCGATTTCGTGTTGGCCAAAGGCAAGAAGCTGACGGCAATTGAAGTCAAAAGTGCGCCCAAGCCGGTGGTATCGGCGGGATTGAACGTGTTTGCCGAAAAATACCCCCATGCCAAAAAAATTCTGGTAGGCGCGGGCGGCGTGCCGCTGGCGGAATTTCTGTCTCAACCCGCCGACGACTGGCTGGAATAATTCATGCTGTATCGCGTTCCCCGCACCGTCACCGAAAAAACCACGGCAGACGTTTCCGCCGAAAGTCGTTCTATCGCCGACTACAGAGACCGACCGGCCTATGTATTGCTGGGCGAACCGGGCGCAGGCAAATCCACGCTGTTCGAAGAGGAGGCCAAGCTTACCGGCGGACATTGCATTTCGGCCAGGGACTTTATCGCCATGGACAAAGAGGAATGGCGAGACAAAACCCTATTTATCGATGGTCTCGACGAAGCGCGAGCTGGTAAGGAAGACGCGCGGACACCATTGGATGATATTCGCGGCAAACTCAATAACCTAGGCTGCAAAAAATTCCGAATTTCCTGTCGCGAAGCCGATTGGTTGGGAGCGTTGGATAACAAGGATTTAGCCAAAGTCAGCCCATCTCAAGAAATCGTTCAATTGTATCTAAATCCATTAAATAGCGGCAGCGTGAAGGCGATACTCGCCAACGATAACCGAGTCGGCAACGCCGACGAATTCATTAAAAAAGCTGAGAGCGTCAGCCTGTCCGGTTTGCTGGATAACCCGCAAACCCTGGATATGTTGATCGACTCCGTCAAGAAGGGTGGTCAGAATTGGCCAACGACCAAGCAACAGGTTTATCAACTGGCATCCGAACAATTGGCGAGGGAATTTAACGACGATCATCGGTTTGCCGAAAAATCCACCCTCAACATTCCAACCTTGCTCGATGCGGCGGGCTTGCTCTGCGCGATTCAACTGCTCGCCAACCTGTCGGGCTTCAGCGAAGGTTATGCCCAACCGGGGCGTATCAGTCTTGATTCCGTCTCGCTTCCAGCGGCGAGTCGAGCTGTCTTAAAGACCCGTCTGTTTAGAGAATACAGCTATGTGCATCGTAGCGTCGCGGAGTATCTGGCGGCACACTTCATCGCCGACAAGATCAATGATGGCTTATTGGTCAATCGAGTATTGGCGCTAACGACCGGCGTAGACGGTGGCATCGTCACTGCGTTACGCGGCTTGATGGCCTGGTTGGCCGTATTGTCGGAGCCGGCGCGCGATCGCTTGATCGAAATCGATCCCTTGGGCGTGGTGGTGTATGGGGATGTGCAGTTGTTTTCTACGGCGACTAAGTCGCGGCTACTGAATGCGTTAATTAGAGAAGCGCAAACCACCGGGTTTCCTAATCGCGATTGGCATACTTCGGCGTTTGCCTCATTTTGGACACAAGATCTAAATCAGGAAATATTGGCATCATTTGACGAATTGAGGTTTAGCGATGGTGAACAATATTTGCTTTATTGCCTATTGAAAGGACTGTGCTGTGCGGAAAGTTCGCCAAACATCAAATTTCAATTACTAACGATTATTAGGAACGAAAAGTATTGGAAAGCTATTAGAAGTTACGCCTTGGATGCATTTTGTCAAATATATCCAGACGATTACGAAAGCTTATTGATCTTGGCGGAAGATATTCACAATAAAATCATTGGGGATGAGGGTAATGACTTATTAGAAGTTTTATTAAAAAAACTGAATTTGTCGAAAGTTAAAGCTGCGGAAATAATTCGGTTTATTGGGAAAGAGCATAATGGCAATAGAATCTCTTGCATTCGATTCTGGAGAAACGAATTTATTCATGGAATAGTCGATAAAGAACTGCCGGAAGTTTTGGACGGTTTGTTTCGTATCGGTACTGAGAAAATATATGCAGCGTTAGATGATTTATTCGACGTAGCTGGTGAGTTGTTGGCGCGCGGTCTAGTTTTGTATGGTTTATCTATTTCTGACGAGAGACTTTACCGGTGGCTATCCATTGGCATAGACGAAGATGTTGAATGCAAGTTGCCGCAAGAGCACAAAACGAAAATTGCTGCGTGGCTGGAAGCAAACCCTGAAAAATATTTCCATTTGATTTCAGAGGGTTTGAAACACATAGAAAACAAGGAAAATATAAGATATGAGATCGCTCAAATATTCGAGCGCTTCCGAAATGCTGTTCCTCCAGAAAACATAGGCGCTTGGTGGTTGGAATTGGCGCTAATCCAAGTCGTTCAAGATCGAAAAAATATTTATTTCGAACAAGCATTTTCAACTCTCTATAACCAAAACAGCGTCTTGACGCTTGAAGAACTAACCGAATGGATCTCACAACACCCTGAGTTTAATGAGATCTTTGATGCGCTAAAGGTTTGTGTCATTCCTGAAGGGTGGAAAAGGCGAGTCCAATCTAAGGCCAAGTGGCAGGAGCAACGCGAACAGGAATTAGATGAGAAATTAATTTTTTTTTATGCAAATTTGGATAGCATTGCTATTGGCAAGGCTGAACCTTTTGTTTACGATCAAATTTCACAATATTTCGACGATAGAGTTAGTGTAAGCGGGAAATCTAGTGAACAGCGATTGGCGGAGTATCTAAATCATGACGAGATTCTGATTAAAGCAGCAAAAAGCGGGTTGCGCAAAATACTGGATCGAACGGATATTCCTTGCGCAGCAGAGATATTGGCATTAGATGTAAAGAATGAATACCACTATATCAGGCGACCGTTCTTGGTATGCATTGAAGTTTTGTATTTTGAGAACAATAACTTTTTAGAAACATTAAGCGATAATCTAGTTAACACCGCACTTGCCTTTTGCTTTACACAGGGTGCGTTCGAAGATGAATGGTTCAAATCATTATGCTATTCTCGGCCTGATTTTGTTGCTAAAGCCTATTTCGATTACATCGCAACCTCACTAAATGCCAAGGCTAAATTTATTCATGGCATTTCCTATCTTACCGGTGACGCTCATGGTTTACCGATAGCCCGTCGCATCGCATTACCGTTGCTCGAAAAATATCCTATACGCGGCTACAAAGATCACATTCACCATCTTAAATATTTATTGAAAGCCGCTATTGCCGAGGCTGATAGGATTGAATTACCTGGGCTTATTGAGAAAAAACTGGCTTGCAAAGGCATGGATTTAGCTCAACGCATTTGTTGGCTTGCCACGGGGTTGATCATTGAGCCAAGCATTTACGAAGCGAAGATCAAACTCGAGGTGACCGGCAACACTACCCGTATAAATCATTTGTCTTCGTTCTTGTTACCGATGCATGGTAATGAACCCTATTTCAACATCGATCTGGTTTCCACTCAGGGCATGTTGATAGAGTCATTGGCTCCGCGTTGTCAACCGGCTTGGCCCAGAGGCGGTGGAATAGTCACTCGGGTAATGAAAGAACGGGATTATGTTCGCTCCTTGTTGAACAACTTGGCGACGAATCCCGCAGAGGACGCCGCAAAGGTTCTGGCGGATTTGCTAGAACAACCGAAACTAGCCGCTTGGCACCCGCTAATCCACGACGCCCAGCAAACCCAACAAATCAGCCGCCGCGAAGCGTTGTATAAACATCCCGACGCTTACCAAGTCATCGAAACGCTGAACAACCGAAAACCGGCCAGTGTCGCCGATCTTGCCGTGTTGGTGTTGGATTGTTTGCGGCAATTGGCGGAGGAAATGCATACCAGTAATTCCGATAGCTATCAGCATTTTTGGAGGATGGATGGTAAGAGTCCTGAAAAACCACTATACGAAGAAATCTGCCGTAATTATTTGGTTGTTCGCCTCAAGCCGATGCTGGCGAAATACGATGTATCTGTCGAGCCGGAAGCATTGCAAGCAGAACTAAAGAGAGCAGACATCAAGCTGTCTTTCACTCGGGGTGGTAGTTCTTATTATCTGCCTGTTGAAATAAAAAACGATTACAACGATAAATTATGGAAAACCCTTCATGAACAACTAATTCCGTTTTATACATGCTCTCCTGAAACAGAAGGTCACGGCCTATATCTTGTTTTATGGTTTGGACATGGAGGTCTACCAAAACCTCCAGGTTTACAACGCCCCAAGTCGTCCACCGAACTGGCGGAAATGCTGAAGGCGACATTAACACCGGCGGAACGAAAATTAATCGACGTCTTCGTGCTTGACGTTGCTGCAACAACGCCATCAAAACCAAGCTAAAACTACCTCAAACCAACGCTGATTTTTAGCTAATCCAAGAACTGTCCGGGTTTGTGTCCAAGCAAGCGTAAATCTCGCAGACGTCGAACGATGTTTTTGGAATTTTAGCTGTCATTGGTGTGGCAAGCTACTGGGTCAGTTGTGTAACAGCTATTAAAATTCCGGACGACCGCTTAACGCAGAACTCCAGTCACGCCCTTTATGCTGACATAAGTCTGGAAGGGGTTGTGATGGTCAACCAGCCTTCCTTTTGTTTATTACCAATTCAGTTAACGCTTTTAAGAAACTCCTGTTGACGGGTTTTCAATTCAACAACTACAACACGCCCCGCTCAATCTCATGCAGGTAAATAAACTCCGGCGCTTTTACGCCGGCCTGTTTCCTTATTTCCACCAACTCATCAGATTCGAAGAAGCGCCGGGCATTATCCAGCGAAGACCATGCCGAGAAATGGACGATGTTGTTGGCGTCATTGTCGTATCTCAGCAGCTGGTAACTGATTTCCCCGGCGTTTTTCCTGATGTCTGCCGCTTGATCAAAAACGGCTTTCCAGGCCGGATAGGCATCAACTTCATGGATGATTAGAACGTGTTGCATGCGTCTTCCAATAATTTATTTGCGAGAAAAATCAGGTCCGGCAGGATGCGCATTTTGCTGTAAACAATGATATGCGGCATTTTCATACTTGATTCTTAGCGACTGCGCGTTTTCATGTTCGGTAAGAAATTTTTCCGCTTCAATCGCTGTTAAATCTTTCTCCAAAAATGTTGCAATACATTCGCAAGCCTTGTCGATGGCGGCTTCATCAGCATCAGGATTTGCGGAAGCTTTCAACTCCCGTTGTTCACATTGCTTGGCAAATTCATGCTCGAATTTTTGTTTTTCAGCGACGGTGACCGGCGTATTGAGTAATTGATGACTTACCGGTGGCTCTGCACTGGTGCTGACGCCAGCACTGGCTTTTTCCGCCTTTTTTTCAATCTTTGCTTCATCGTCAGAGCAACCGGCCACTAACAAGCTGATCGCAACACTGGCTAAAGCCGCACATAGGAATTTTTTTGATTTTAATTTCATAGGGTTAACTTTTTAATATTGATGTTGTTAATTTTATAAAGGGCATTTAATTTTTCAGCGCGATGAAACCGTTCCCAAAAATCAGCCACCCTGCTCCCGGCGGTAATCATAAACCGATTGAGAGTTGGCTTCCATGTTGTTGACTTAAATTCAAACGCCAAAATGTCCGGCAAAGATGATAGTGGTCCGGGATATATTCTCGTGCTGATTGTTTAAGGCATGCGAAAATAAAGTTTTACATCATCAAACACGATCACGGATGTCTAACTCAAAATCAACCCAAGCTAATTCAACCCGGCGCATCTCTTTTCTTAAAGGTCTTTGGCCTTTTATTCGGCCCTATCGGGGCAGAATGATCCTGGCTTTTTTCCTGTTATGTCTTGGCTCAGCCACAATCTTGCTGGTGCCGTTGGCGTTCCGTGATTTGATCGACTTTGGCTTTGGCGGGCGCCAAAACACTGGCGGCGGGCTGTTGGGATCCCTGAGTTTAAACGGACATTTCTTAGCCCTATTTGGCTTGGCAAGTTTGTGGGCGTTGACCATCGCGGCGCGTTATTACACCGTCAGCTGGGTCGGTGAACGGGTGACGGCGGATTTACGCAGTGCGGTATATGCACGGGTGCTGACTCAGTCCCCGCAATTTTTCGAGACATTACAGACCGGCGAAGTGTTATCACGCCTGACCGGCGACACCACCTTAATTCAAACGGTGGTCGGCAGCTCGATTTCGATGGGCCTGCGCAGCCTGTTTCAGTTTATCGGCGGCATGGTGATGCTGGCCGTCACCAGCTTGTACCTGTTTTCGTTAAACCTTGGCCTGATGGCTTTACTGATACTGCCGATCATGGCGATCGGCCGAAAAGTCAAAAAACTCTCGCGCGAATCGCAAGATAAAATTGCCGATGCTTCAGCTCTGGCAGGTGAGATTCTCAACGCGGTGCCGACAGTTCAGGCCTACACCCAGGAACAACGGGAAATAAACCGCTTTGCCGATCGTGCCGAAGTAAGTTTTATCACCGCAATTCGCCGTAGTCGTGTGCGCGCGGCGCTGACAGCGATCATTATCATGGCAGTAATGGGCTCCATTATTTTCGTGTTGTGGATCGGCGCCAACCTGGTTAATGCGGGCACCATGACGGGCGGCCAACTGGCGTCTTTCGTGCTTTATGCCACCTTGGTTGCGGGCGGGGTCAGCACCATGGCGGAAGTTTGGGGCGATGTGATGCGCGCAACCGGCGCCACCGAGCGCTTGCTGGAATTACTGCATGCCAAGCCAGCCATTGTCGGCGCCGACAGCGCGCAATTGCTGCCGCAGACCGGTAAAGCTGAAATTCAATTTGATAAAGTCAGCTTCCGTTACCCGTCAAGATTGCAAACAACGGCGCTTGATAAGATCACTCTGGATATTGCAGCTGGCGAAAGCGTTGCGCTGGTTGGCCCATCCGGTGCGGGTAAGACTACCCTGTTCCAGCTGTTATTGCGGTTTTACGATGTCACCGATGGCAGCATTCGCTTTAACGGCCAGGATATTCGTGAGCTTTCTTTGCATGAATTACGGGGCAAAATCGCCATCGTGCCCCAAGATTCGGTGATCTTCTCGGCTAATGCTTTGGAAAATATTCGCTACGGCAGACCCGAAGCCAGCGATGAAGAAGCCATCGCCGCCGCTAAATCCGCGCAAGTGGAAGAATTTATCAATCGTCTGCCGGACGGCTACCAAACCTTTCTGGGTGAACGCGGCACGCGTTTGTCTGGCGGCCAACGTCAGCGTATTGCCATCGCCCGCGCAATTTTAAAAAATGCGCCGCTGTTGTTACTCGACGAAGCCACCAGCGCGCTGGATGCGGAATCTGAAATCCTCGTACAAGAAGGCTTGAATGCCGCCATGCAAGGCCGCACCACCATAATCATTGCGCACCGGCTAGCCACTGTAAAAAAAGTCGACCGCATCATCGTAATGGATGAGGGGCGTATTGTTGAAATGGGTTCCCCGGAAGATTTACGCAACCAAAGCGGGCTTTACGCGCGGCTGGCAAGCTTGCAGTTTGATGTTTAAGTTCGGGCCAAAAATAAAGGGGTTCGTGCGGCTAATATTTATTAAATTGATGTTCAAATTTAAAATATCTACCGGTCAAATTTTTAACGAGGTTATAAACGCAATGAATTTTTTGAAAAAACACCTGCCGTCTTTGCTGCTTGCTTTGTGCGTAAGTGCAATTTCACCCATGGCAAGCGCTGTCGGTAAAATTGAAAATGCTAGTACCTAAGAAGTAAAACAAGCGTTGGATGAATCGGTAAAAGTCACAGAAGATGCCTTAGCCGCTTTGAAAAGCGGGGCCAGTGAAGACATAGTCAATGACCAGATCAATAACGCACGGCAATTAATCAAACGGGTAGAAATCAATCGGCTGGATGTGATTCGCACCCGTTCTGCGGAAAACTTAAAGAAAGCCCGTCAAGCTGTTAGCAATGGTCAAAAAGATCAAGCAGAAGACTTTTTGGCAGCCGCGTTAAAAGGCTTTAAAGAAATGCAAAGTGCTTTTTAGGGAAACGCTGAACAAATAGATTTCGCTCATGCCCTTTTCATTGATTGACCGTAACTATTCAGCGAGTTTCTTTGGAGGGCTATTACCGGGTGGGAGCGACGCCCACGTCGCGATTTGAAGCCTTCGGTCGCGACGTGGGCGTCGCTCCCACAAAACACTTTCACAGCAATCAACTGATGCTGAATAGTTACGATTAACCTTGTAATTGCTTAACGAAAAGCTAAGGGGAGCGCCGTTTTTGGCGCGTCTCTCTTGACCGCAATGTTTGGCTTGATGCGTACGCTGTGTATTCATTTCTTGTCGTCGCTTTCCAGCAGCTTTTTCCGTTCAGCTTCATACCCTTGATACGAAATGGATTTCTCAGCCGGTTTTTGCTCTGCTGTAGGGTGAACAATCGCTTCCCTTATTTTAAATCCTTCGTAGATGTTGCCATAGACACCCTCGCTATTAGTGCACCCGGCGAGAAGCCCGAGGTTGGCGCATAAGACAATGATTACTACTATACGCATGATGCCCTCCTATTTCAGGCCAATGATCTGATGGCGTTTTCGGTATTATTTAAAAGAACTCTGAATAATGAAGCCGAAGTGAGGCGTCGGATTGCTTACAATGATCTGCTCTTCAGTAGACTTTCTAATGACATACCCATCAAATACTTTTCCCTGGCCACCCTGCAAATTGCCATATACTTTGACTTTCTCACCAACAGAAAGATCTAGTTTTTTATTGTCTGATAACTTGGCCCTGACGTGGATTGAGCCGGAATTATCCGCCAGGATAAATCCACTTTCATCAAGTTGCGTGATATTTCCCTCGATTGTACTTACCGGCGGCAATGCCAAGTTATTGATCGGTGTAGTACCAGCGCACCCGCTCATCATTAAAACAACCCAAGCCAACAGCGGTAGATAGATAATTTTCATTGCGATTTCTCCTTTTTGTTGATGTGCCTAAGGTAAAACTAACTGGCGCGGAACGTCACAGTGACCGTCGTGTGGGAATTGCCTCAACATTTACCGGCAGCTCGCAGTAACGCATTGCAGCTTGCATTGTTGGTTTTTCCCATGTCACTTGATCCCTTGGTAAAATCCGTACACATAGCGTCTGCCCCACTTGCCATGCCCCAGGTCGCGACTTTACCGAACCCGGACGGCTCTAAAATTTCACATTTAAAGGTGGCGCCATCATTAGTTTTAACGGTGTACTGCATGCCGTTATAACCAGCGGGTGCTTCTGTTGCCTGTGAATTGGTGATTTTAAAGTTGCCAATTTCACGGCCAATCGCCATTGATATTTTGTTTTCTACCTTGTTGTTTCCTGTAGCAGAAGTGTTATCCGCTGTTGTTGCGCAGCCGGAAAGCATCAACAAGACAGTTACCGTTAGAAGTTTTTGAGCCATTTTTGATTCTCTTCCGCTCCAAGTTAAGGGTACGCAGGGCATAGGAGCGTAAAGATATGCCCAACTTGATGTATACGACACAACTTCCATCCATAATAAAGCTTGATTTCCATGTAACTATTCAGTCATTAATCTGAGTGAGGCTATGCGTTTATTGTGTAGGGTGGATAAGCAACGCGCATCCACCGCATTTGCCGGATGCGCTAGCGCTTATCCAGCCTACGCATGACGGCTCGATCAAAAGACTGAATAATTACAAATGTTATATCAATAATTGAACAGCCGATTTACGCGCACTTGTCGCGGCCCAGCCGAATAATGCCGATCCGAATAACCAAACGGCTGCCGGTAAAGGTACGGCTACCGGCGTCAACAAAAATGCATGAAAACGACCGGAAGGCGTTAAACCCGTGCCGACGATATAGCCGCTGTTGTTAATATCGGTCGCGTCTAGTAAAAGCCAGCCGGAATTTAAGGCAATAACGGTATTCAGGTCGGTCATCTCACCATTGATGGTTGTGAAAGCCCGTTCGTTTCCGGATGCGTTACCGTAGCGACCAACGACTTGCCCGGCATTGTTGATGCCTGAAGCGCTACTCCACACCCCCAAATTGCCCACCGCCCTTAAACCATTATCTGAAGAAATAAAAGCCTGTAGCGAGCCATCGGCACGCGCCGCATGACCAGCGACGACTCCCGCATCATTAATGGCGTTGCCTCGGCTAAGATTCCCGCCAAAGGTTCCCAAGTCACGCATCTGACCGTTTTCTGTAACAAAGGCATGAGTGCCATCAATAATGGTCCCAGATGCCGTAATTATCCGCGTACCTGACTCGCCCGTGACTTGCCCAAGGTTGTTAATGGCATAACCAACACTGCTACGCCCCCTCGGCAATGCTCCCAGATCTTGAACCGACTGACTGTTGGTAATGAAGGCATGATCATTACCGGATATAGTGCCGGCGGCTCCGGTAACCAAACCGCTATCATTGATGCCGGTTGCATAAATAGACGATCCGCCCAAACTGTTGTTTATCGGGGTGATTGAGCCGTTGCTGTAAATCAACGTAGCTTGCCCTGAATTGCCAGCAATTTGGCCGCCGGCATTAATACCCGTTGCAGAAAAATGAGGAGACAGGTAGTTAAGCGTACCGTTATGAGCAATAAATGCTCCGCTCCCTTCCGCGTTACCGGCCACCTGTCCGGCATCATTAATACCGACTGCCTGACTCGAGCCAAATACAAGATCGGGGGTCAAATCGGTCACCGAATACAATACAGCGGCATCGGCCGAACACACCGGCACCACTAGCAATAAGCCAAGCAATTGTTTTTTAAATTTTTTCATCATTATTCAAACTCACTTATAAATTAATGGCCAAGCAATCGGTTAAACGCCGGTTCGCCGGGTTTTGGGTAAATGGCATCAGACACGCCGGGACCGATGCCGCTGATCGATTCTTCTATGCAGAAGTTATATTCGGTTTTGACACTGTAACGGGTTTGTACGTCTAATCCTGGCGATTGCTGATGGTGTATTACCCAGGAGACAAACCCAGTGCAAATTCGGTTTTTTATTTAATCGCTTTATGCCAAAACCGCGACCGAGGCACAACCTGAAACCAGCAAACTCAATAGTAAAAGATGCTTTTTCATAGTGATTATTGGTATTAATTAATGAAGAATAATTTCAACTTGAGGCTCTCAATAACTGCGCTAGTCATGCTCCGCACAACTATTGAGATGTAACATCGAAGGCGCAAGATGATTAGCCGATCCTGTGTCGACGTGTCCTGAGCATCAGCCCCGCTAAGCCGCTACCGAATAACCAAACTGCTCCGGGCACAGGCACTGGGGCAGCTGAGTAGGTCAAGTTGTCAATTCCGAAGCCCTCGCCGCCGCCATAAATATAAATTTTGTCTACCAACCCACTGTAACCGGACGATAGCCATTCAAGCGTGCCAGTGCTGAGTGAGTGGTATGCCGTTTGATGAACCAATTGATTTTGATAAAACAACGATAAAGTAGTGAAAGGGGATTGGGGGTCAAAGGCATAGGCTTGGTAATGGGAACCGTGAAAGATGACAGGCCCATTATTGAAGCGGAGTTCTCCCTGCAATCCATAAAACACATTTTCACCCAATCCCACACCACCAAAGCTTGGGCCGACAAATCCGCCTATTCCTTCCCATCCTGATAACCCGCCGTAACCATCGATCAGATTTTCGGATGTAATACCTTCAAAGTCGACGACGGTTGTAGCTGCGTTTGCATTAGCCGCGCTAAGTATCGCTGCTGCCAATAGAGCTGTGTTTAAAATGTGTTTCATAACGATTCCTTTAATCGGCTGAGTAGTAGGATTGAGTTGTTTAATCAGCACAGTTGATTGCTACACTGCGGCGCTTCGAAAATATCATGCCGATAAGTGCAGTCCCGAACAGCCAAGCTGCACCCGGTAGCGGCACCGCCGCCACATCGCCGTCGCGCACCACCAAGGAATATAAGAGAAAGCTTTTACTTCCATAATCTTGCAAGCCGTTAGTCAGCTTGAAGCGCCAAGCGTCGCTGGTGGAATTGGCATGGCTGTCGGCAAGCCAATAGAAACTGTCCTGGAAATTGGCAAACAGGCTTTCGTCGTTTGGGTTATTCGGATCATCGATAAGGCCGTAATCGGCTTGCGCCTGTCCATTCGAATCGACGAACGCTTTATTGCCAAGACTGACATAAAAAAGGTGGGCGATTTCCGAGCTTTGCGTGGCCACGTTGTAACCGCAATCGGTGCCGCTAGAACCAAAGTTGCAACCGGGAGAACCCAGATCATGGATACTGGGCAAGCGCCAATTGTCGTAACTCACGTTACGAACGGTGTCGTGGTAGACCAAACCCTCGGTCCATGCCGTCGCGTCTTGCCAATTCATGGCGCCGTCGCCATCAAAACCACTGGTCTTGGCATAGTTGGCGTCCGCCAGCCAGGTGACGTTTTGCACGCTGTCGTATATCAGGCCGCCGCCGCGATTGAACAATTGGGCTTGCGCGCTTCCGGCCGCTAACGTGCCGAGCGCCGACAACGCTGCGCATAAAATTTTATGTTTCATCATTTTCTCCACAAAGCTGTTCTTGAACGGATGCACATACTCGGTAACCTGACTAACGGCTCCAAGGCTGGGCGTATTATCGGAAGGCGGAGACAGACTGGGAACCCTACCGGAGTAGGGTGTCGGAAATACAAGGAGGTTTGTTAAGATGTAATTATTTTATATGTTTGAATCGACCTGATTTAGTTCTGAGCCAACAGCCGGAAAATCGGTCGGCGCCGGCAATCGACTAATAGGTCAACACTAAACTGGACACATGCTTGGACGGCTTACCGCAACTCTACGTTAGGCATATCTTCACGCTCCTATGCCCTGCGCTTTCCTTATCTCGGAGCGATGGAGAATCAAAAATGGCACAAAAACTTCTGACGGTATCTGTCTTGTTGATGCTTTCCGGCTGCGCAACAACAGCGAATAACGCTTCTGCTACAGGAAACAACAAGGTAGAAAACAAAATATCAATGGCGATTGGCCGTGAAATTGGCAACTTTAAAATCACCAATTCACAGGCAACAGAAGCACCCGCTGGTTATAACGGCATGCAGTACACCGTTAAAGCTAATGATGGAGCCACCTTTAAATGTGAAATTTTAGAGCCGTCCGGGTTCGGTAAAGTCGCGTCGTGGGGTATGGCAAGCGGGGCAGGCGCTATGTGTACGGACTTTACCAAGGGATCAAGTGACATGGGAAAAACCAACAATGCAAGCTGCAATGCGTTACTAAAAGCTGCCGGCAAATGCTGAAGTAATGCCGTCAACCGGCAAGCTGGGCTGCGCAAAAGCGCGCAGCCCCTTAGCTGCACTACAAGGGCTTCCCCAAATTGTTAGGCTTTTGGGCTCATACACAAATCTCAGCTCAGGAGACTCACTTGAATACACATAGCCGCATACACATTGTCGCTGGTCCCGTCGGCGCAGGAAAGACAACCTATGCCCGTCAATTGGCTGAGCAGACTAATGGCATTGTTTTCTCCATCGACAACTGGATGTCTAGCCTCTTCAAACCAGACTTGAGCGAAGATGTCGACCTCAAGACGATGATCCCGGCTTGGTTTGCTGAGCGCGTTGATCGCTGCGAATCAATGATCTATGAAACGAGCAAGGAAATCCTCGCCACAGGCGGAGTTGTAGTTCTCGATCTCGGCTTCATACGTAAGTCTCGACGAGACAAGGCACACGATTTTGCGTCCAGCCAAGAGCTTCAGGCGCAATTGCACTGCGTATCAGCTGACAAAGCAGTTCGTCAAAAGCGCATCGAACAACGAAACCTAGAACGAGGTCCGACATATGCAATGGGCGTTTCACCAGCCATGTTTGAGTTTACGGAGAAGGTCTTCGAAACGCCTACGGAGCACGAATTGGAGTCGGCAATTGTCGTAAGGACATAACGCAACTCTCTCGCCCGACCCGCCAAAAGCGGCTCGCCCCTCAACTTTACGTTGGGCGTCACACACCGCATACCTTTGTTCATTCATCAGAAGGAGATACTCATGAAAGCCGCTTTACCACTTCGTTTAGCTCTGATGGCAAATGCCATCTTTTCTTTTTCCTCCGCGCTATTCATGCTTTTTTGCCCAGCGGTGGTGGGCGAGTGGCTCGGAATTCAAGCACCCCTTATCTTCCAAGTAGTCGGCATCGGCCTAGTCGCCTTTGCTGCCGAGTTAATCTATCAGGCAACACGTAAGCGAGTCACCACATGGCGCGCACTTCTTGCAAGCGCTGCTGATTTTTCGTGGGTAGCAGGCTCCATCGTTTTGCTACTCGCCTTTCCTCAGCTATTTTCACCTTTGGGCAATGCTTTGATTCTTGCCGTAGCAGGTGCAGTATTCGTCTTTGGCGCTTGGCAGCTTTGGGCCGCCGGACGTGCTCACAGAATTGAGGACAGCGGCGAATATCGCCATTGCATCATCGTTGAAACCAATGCGCCCGCGGAAAAGATGTGGCGAGTTGTGGGCAATATCGGCGACATCAAGAACTACATGCCGTCATTGAAGCGCTCCGTTGTCTTGGACGGAAAAGTGCCCGGTCTCGGAGCAGTCAGAGCTTGTGAAGATCGCGCTGGCAAACAATGGGCCGAGGAATGTACGGCATTCAACCCCGGACACAGCTTCGCCGTTCGCTTTCTTTCAGAGGCTCCGAATTTCCCGTTTCCAGCAAAAACGATGCGCGGCGGATGGGAAGTCACACCGTCTGACGTTGGCTCACAGGTTATGGTGTGGTGGGAGTTAACGCCAAAAAGCAAACTGTTAGCACCAGTCATTCTTCCTCTGCTGGCTTTTCAGGCCGACCGCGACTTCCCGAAAATCATCCAGCGTATGACCACAGCCGCCATGGGAGAGAACGGTGAAGGGAAAATGCAATCGAGTGGCGGCGTGTTCGCGCGGCTTCTGCCGAATCTTTGTTAGTCTGGGCTATCTACGCACAGTGCTGCCCAACGAATAAGGTTAGATTGTGTGAGCAAAGCGAACCACAATCTAACCTTATTCGTTGGGCAAGCCCGGTGATCACAGCGTTGACAGCATGCTTTATATAAGAAAATAGCTTTTCGGAGTTCTTGGGTCGCGAAGGCCTGGTTACCGCTTCAAGACCCATAACTCATCACATAGGAGTGGCGACCTATTGCTTCGATGGCATCGGAAGTCCTGTAGGGGCGAATTCATTCGCCTTGGGCGATTAAAATCGCCCCTACAAGGAAATCAGGGAAATTATTTCCAACCAAATCCTAAGGAACACGCAACCGACATTCTGGAACGTTTGGGTACTCGCAACCGGATAGAAGTGATCACCAAACTGCGCGGCAGAGCCTTTGTTTGCAAGATGGCGGGCATACGAAACACCTCAACGTCGCTGCGGTTCGAAGACATCGGTCCGGACAGACAGGCTGGGCTAGTGGTGGAGTGGTTCAATTTATATGCCGAAAGTCATGCATTTTCATCAAGCTGCTCGATAGCGCTAATGTTTCCCGATAGCCTGCTGTAGACGTCGAGCGAATTCGATGGATTTGCTGTCAGCAGGTGGCAGCGAGTCCGGTAAATAAATCTTGGCGTTCCAAATACTGTCGTCATCCGCCTCTTTACTCATGCATTGCTTTTTGCCGTCCGCCTTGGTGACACATCGGCGCTGATAACCGTTGGGAAGCGTATAAGCTTCCGTTTCTTCCGTGGGTCTGCTATCCGGCGCCTTAAGATTTTCCGGGTCAACTGCCAATTTGCGGCGATCAAATTTCTGTTCCCCGTCATGCTCTACCGATTCTCGGGCGACTTGACGCATATCGTTTAATACCTTGTCAACTGCGCCGACAACCGGTCCACCGATTTGCTCAGTCGAAATATATCAGGCAGAAGACAAACCAGCGCTGCTGCTCTGTTTTAATCATCGGAACCAGCTATGGCGATTTTCTCCGCTTTCTAAAAATGATAAGTTGGCCTTGTAACGTAACGCTAATATACGAGTTTGTATTGGAAGAGACTTTGACTGGGCAAAAAAACCGACCACCCTACTTGGCTATTTGGGTTGTGAGTTCACACCGATGAACGCCTGATCGTTTCGGACATCACATTTGAGCAAATAGGTTTGGCCTGCTTGTAGCGTCAGCGTTTTCCTGGGTCTATGGCTCGAAAACCCTTTAAAGCAATAGACTTGAATTTCATACTCTCCAGGCAAGACATGAATTTCGCTGGGATAGTCTGTAAAACCCGGCAACCCAAATTCCTTCTGTTCGCCTGAGCCGTTGGGGACTATCTTCGTATAGCCGATGATGGTCGCATGATAGTCATCAGCAAAAGGGGTTCCCACAATACTTTGGATCACCGCAATGTCGGCTGCTCCCAAACTGTCACCCTGATATTGTTTTGCTGGTGTCATAAAACCACATGAACAGAGCATGGACGTGGCAATAATTGCAATAACATTTTTCATGGATTGACCTTCAAAACCGCCATAAAAAGACGCGTCCCGTTTGAGTGTAATGTCGGACGAAGCCGCTAGCGCGGAGAAAAACCCCGGGACAATAGGGTGTGTTAGCGTCAGCGTTGAACTGACAGTTACGCGGGGGATCGAAGGCACGATATTTCAAGTTACTTGGCTCCATGGGCTCGGACGAGCAACGCCATTTGAGTTTGTGCGTCAGATCCCTCCGCCAGTAGGCCTTGCACTACCGATTGCTGATTCGGTATTGGTTGGTTCTGACTGACCTTCCACTTGCCTTGCATGCGTTTGATTTTGAGTTCGATGCCAACGATGTTCCCGAGCAAACTCTCGGTGAACTCGCTGGGTGCATCGGTAACGCGCCATGGGTGAGGTTGCGAGGCCTCGTGCTGATCGGTCAGTTTTGTGATGATTTGCAGTACCTGCTGCGGATCCTTAATTGCCACTAGCGTGCAACTGGCATGAACGACCACGTAGTTCCAGGTCGGGACGACCTTGCCTGCATCACGTTTTGTGGTGTACCAGTTCGGTGAAATGTAGGTCGACGGGCCTTGAAAGACAACGAGCAGTTCTTGATCAGCGGGCAACAGCCACAAAGGATTGTTTCTGGCGACATGTCCGACAAGTTTGCCCGAAGTGTCTGGCCCGCCCTCATACATCAGCGGAATGTGATCTGCCATCAAGCCCGAAGGTCCGTTGCAAACGACGGATGCCAGGGGGAACTGTTCGATCAGGTTGATGAGTTCTGGGAGTCTGTCTTCTTGGAAGTGTGTTGGGCAGTACATATGGTTTTGAAAGAGCTTAACGTGGAACTAAGGGGTTACGCGCGTTTGCGCAGTCCCGCTTGAGTGCAGGGATGGTCGAAGTCTCTAACGCGGAGAAGAACCCCGGCGCTTGGTTGTTTATCAAATATAAACTCATACCCTCAATGCGAGGGAGTATTCCACAACGAATCATGAGGTAATTATCTTTTTAATCAAGTTCATAGCGCATTGCTTATTTCCTTCATCACTCAAACAATTAAATTGCATATACTTCAGGTTAGTCCCATACCCACTTTATAATTGAGCAATCGCTGTAAAATACCTCACACCTTTGGTAACCTTTTTCATTGCATTTTGCCAATACTTTCTTTTCGGCAGCCGCTGAGGTGTCAAACGCGTTATCACCTTCAGTATGTTTTTGCGTAGCCCACAATATTTGACCTGTGGCCCCAGCAAGAGCAAGACAAGAGCCTGAAATAGTTGCTTGTACTTGGCAATCTTTGCCGCCGTCATTTTCACATTCACTCATGGCGAAATCTATCGCCTCCTGTTTGGTTTTTTGCCCCATTGCGATGCCGATATTTTTACTTTCTTTATAGTTTGCAATCAGCATTTTTGAATCCCACACCAATGCGCCCCAAACGTTTTCTGCGTGACCTTTTACACGAGGTGTATTTGATGAAGGCGGTAGAGGATATGAGCTACTTGATGATGAACCAGAGCCAGATTCTTGCCCTTCAATCTCTCCTGTACTATTTGATACGCAATCGTAAGCAAATGATGGTCCTTCTGGATGATAGCCTGGAGAGCAAAATGATTGGTCGATTGGCTCATAAGCTTCAACATAAGATATTTTGCCAAAAATCAATAATGTAATTAAAAATAGTAAATAAAAATTATTCATCCAATTAATCCTAAAATTAGTCTCGTAAAATCCACTTTTTATGTTAAATGGATACAATCAATGATCTGCTACTCCAGTAGACTTTCTAATGACATACCCATCAAATATTTTTTCCTGACCACCTTGTAGGTTGCCATACGCGCTCACTTTCTCATCAAGCGAAAGGTTCAATTTCTGATTATCCGGCAACTTTGCTTTAACAAAGATTGAGCCGGAATTGTCTGATAGCGTAACCGTTTTCATCCAGCTGGGTGACAGTTCCCTCGATTGTGCTTACTGGTGGCAATGCCAAATTCTTGACTGGTGTCGTGTCAGCCCACCCACTAATCATTAAAACAACAACAGCCAATAAAGATAGAAAGCTGGTTTTGGCATAATTGGCATCCGCCAGCCAAGTGAGGTTTTGCTCGCTGTCGTAGATCGGGCCGCCGTGCTCAGAGTGCCTGGCGCCACCAATGCACGGCATAAAGTTTGACGTTTCATCGCGTTTCTCCAAAAATGGGTGATTGATTGAGTACGAATATTTGGATGCCAAGCGAATGACCCCGAGAATCGACGGCATTATCCAAAACGCGGTTTAGTAAGGGAACCCTACCGGAGTAGGGTGTCTGGACGCCGAGGTAATTTGTTAGAATGATGTTATCTTGCCGGTTTCGAGTGCGTCATTTCAGCCTTCCAACCTGACGGTAAGGCGTTTACCATCAACAACACGGGAGTTCTGTATGACATATTCGGCAAGCGCGTTGGTTATCGACGACCATCCTATGGTGGCACGCGGCATTGCGAACTTTTTGCTATCGCATTGCGGCTTTGATCAAGCTAGACCGGTGTCTAACGTTTCTGAATTTTGGGATGCCCTGGATACGGCCGCACCACCGTCGCTGGCCGTGGTGGATTTCTGGTTGCCGGAGGGGGCATCACTTAGCTTGCTGGTGGAGTTGAAGCTGCGTTGCCCATCGACAAGACTATTGGTCATCAGCGCCGACGACAATGCTGCGGTGCTGGACAAGGTAGGGATCGCGGGGGCCGACGGTTTTCTGCATAAACAGGAGTCGCCTGACGTTTTCGGCCGGGCGGTGGCCGCGCTGTTGCAGGGCGACAGTTGGTTTCAAAGCGGCACACAGTTCGCCGGGCGCGAGTTTCCGAACAAGGAACTGCCCGTCACAGCGCTTGAGCTTGGCCTGACCGCCCGCCAGGGTCAAGTACTGGCGATGATGCTGAAGGGCTTGCCCAATAAGCGCATCGCCCTGAATTTGTCGCTATCGGAACAAACCGTCAAGGAACACGTGACCGGCATTCTGGAGCGGCTGGGTGCCCGTAACCGGATTGAAGTGATTACCAAGCTGCGCGGTAGAAAACTGGAAGGTTCGTAATGAAACCCGCATCCCCTGATTCAACTGCCGTCAACCCGTTGTGCTTTGCCGACATAAGTCCCGGCGGCCAGGCACGCCTGTTGGATATGACGCATAACCGTTTGGTTTACAGCATCAGCATCATCCCTTTCGTCGGCATGCCCTTCGTTTACTGGAAACATCAGCTCGACCAAAACGCCTGGGGATTGTTGGTTTGGACGCTGTCCTACTTTATCGCCGCTGTGGCCGTCCGCCTGCAACAGCGGCAATACCTGCGCGAACGGGAAAAACTTGATCCGGTCGCGGCGATCGCCAAATGGTTGCCGGTCATTTTGAGGATGGCGCTGTTTCACGGCGCGGGCTTGGCCGCGCTGGTGCTCGTAGTGGCCGGACGTGTACCCTTGGAATACGCATTAACGCTGTATATGAGCCTAGCCGTCATCGTGGCAGCCAACGCCACCCATCAATCGCCGGTATTCAGCGCGTTTCAGCGCTTCTTTGCCGCCAGTTGGGGCGGGTGTACCCTGTTGACGCCATGGGCGTTTCCCGAGCACTGGTTTTTGACTTTACCCTTGTGCCTCAGTTATGTCTTATCGATATACCGGCACTCTTCTATTGCCCATCGCTTCTTTCTGCAGCAAATCAAACTCGAAGAAGACAGCAGCCGTCTGGCCGAAGATTACCGGCTTGCCAAGAATGAAGCCGAAGCGGCGCTGCGCGCCAAAAACCAGTTCCTGACCACCGCCAGCCACGACCTACGCCAGCCGGTGCATGCCATGGGTTTCCTGATCGAATCCATTTCCCGGCGCAACCAGGAACCGGCGCTGCAACCGGCCTTGCAAGACCTGAAACAAAGCGTGCAATCGATTACGCAGATGTTCAATTCGCTGCTGGATTTGTCCAGAATCGAGCTGGGCGCCCAGCCGGTCAATCTGCAAACCGTGGCGCTCGATCCGCTGATAAACGATGTCGCGACTCTGTTTCGGGAAGAGGCCCGCTCTCGGCAAATCGATCTCAGAGTGCGGCTAAGCGGCAGCCAAGCACTAGTCACCGCCGATGCCATGTTGCTGCGCCAGTCCATGATCAACCTGATGCAAAATGCCTTGCGCTATACCCAACGCGGCGGCGTGCTGATGGCCGCCAGACGCCGGGGCGGCGCTTGGCAATTTGAGGTATGGGACACCGGCGTCGGCATTGCGGAAGAGGACCAGCAACGCATCTATTCGCCGTTCTTCCGACCGGAACATGCCTGGCGTATCGACAACGCCGGTCACGGCCTGGG
>JAQTQN010000187.1 GCA_028712225.1 Methylobacter sp. | reverse complement strand
GCTCGCAAGGCATTTTCGGCAGTCGTGGACAATTATCCGGCCAGCGCCAAAGTACCGGATGCTTTGCTGAAGCTCGGCTACATTGAGATTGAGCAAAAAAATCCGGCTAAGGCACGTGACTATTTAACAAAAGTGACTGTTGCGTATCCAAGCTCAACTGCTGCGCACTTGGCCGCTAAGAAATTGCTTCTTATTGATCCACCAAAAAATGAACCCTCTCGCTAATTGTGGGTTCGTTACGCATCACCGAAATTTTTTACTCGCTGCAAGGTGAGTCCAATACCGTCGGGTTACCGACGGTATTTATTCGACTAACCGGCTGTCCGCTCCGCTGTGTTTATTGCGATACCGCGTATGCTTTTACCGGCGGTAGCAAGATGGACATTAATGCGATCCTTGATCAAGTTAAACAATATCCAACACTCTACGTTACCGTTACTGGCGGCGAACCGCTTGCTCAGCCAGCCTGTATTGAATTGATGAGCAAATTAGCAGATCAAGGCTATCAGGTGTCACTGGAAACCAGTGGTGCGATGGATGTATCTAAAGTTGATCCACGCGTTATAAAGGTAATGGATCTTAAAACGCCCAGTTCCGGCGAGTTAAGTAAAAATTTATATCAAAACATCGATCATTTAACGGCTAACGATCAGGTCAAGTTTGTGATCGGCAGCGACGAAGATTACCAATGGTCCAAACAAATACTGACGGAATACACTCTCGCTGATCGCTGCCAGATTTTATTTTCGCCAGTGATGGGGCAACAAAACCCTACCGAGCTTGCCGAAAAAATTCTGGCTGATTATTTGCCGGTGCGTTTCCAAATTCAATTGCATAAACTGCTTTGGGATGATGCCCAAGGCAAATAAACAGCTACGTTACCCATGCCCAAAAAAGCCATTGTTCTCCTGTCGGGAGGATTAGATTCGATTACCGTGCTAGCCTTGGCAAAGCAGCAAGGTTTTACCTGTTATGCGTTAAGTTTCGATTATGGTCAAAAGCATAATGCAGAATTAATAGCCGCCGCCCAGATCGCTTCTGATTACCAGGTGGCCGAGCACAAAATCATAAAATTGGGTTTTGGCTCGATTAGCGGTTCTGCGTTGACTGACGCGGATATTGCTGTGCCGAATACCCTTCAGCAAGGCATTCCAGTGACTTATGTGCCGGCGAGAAATACTATTTTTCTCTCGTTTGCGCTGGGTTGGGCTGAAGTTTTAAATTTGCAGGACATTTTTATCGGCGTCAATGCGGTCGATTATTCCGGTTATCCCGATTGTCGGCCGGAATTTATCAATGCTTTTCAAAACATGGCCAATTTAGCGACTAAAGCCGGTGTGGAAGGCCAGCGTTTTTCAATCCATACGCCTTTAATGAAGCTAAGCAAAGGCCAAATTATTCAGCAGGGTGTTTCGCTTGGCGTGGATTACCAACGGACCGTGTCCTGTTATTCGGCCGATGAACAGGGTAGGGCGTGTGGCGTTTGCGATGCTTGCAGGCTAAGAAAAACCGGATTTATTGAAGCCGGCATTGCCGATCCGACTCGCTATCAGTAAGTTGGCAGCGGGGTAAAACTAAAACGCCCCAGTAATGGGGCGTTTTGGGTAACAAAAACCTAATTATTGGTTTTTATTCGTGACCGATTTGGAAGGTTTCTTCATTGTCTTCTACGATCTTGCCACTGGTGGCATCAACTTCAACTTTACGTTCTTTGCCATCTTTATCGACAATGTCGAACTCGTATGATGCAGCGCCATCTGGTTCTATTTCGTATTCAACTTCAACGATTTCACCAGCGTGTGCGTTTAAAGCGGTTTGGCGAGCGTCAGCTTCAGAGACTTTTACTTTGGCTTTGAATAAAGCGTCTTCAGCATCTTTTACTTCTTGTTCGACTTCGATGACCTTACCGGTTTTACCGCTGCATTCAATATCCCAAGCTTTACCGTCAGCTGACTCAATGTCGAATTCATATACAGGCTCATTTTTTTCGGTTTTGAATTCAACTTTTACTACTTTGCCATCATGCTCTTTAAGAGCTGCTTGGATGCATGACTGAATGCCGGCTTTAGTTTTTGGGAATTTAATTTCTTTATTGTCTGCTGAAGCATTAGCGGCAAATACCACTGAGCCGGCAAACAAGGTACAAAATATAATTTGTTTCATTTCACAAATTTCCTGAATATAAAAGTGAATCTAAATTCTATCAACTTTCAACGGGAAAAATTCCCGATTTGCCGATGCTTATGGCGCTTGTTAAAACTTTTTCATAGACACCTTACTCTACAAAAGCATGCCTACGTTATCTAAAAGCCGCTTTATCTGGCTCAAGGTTCATCTTTATCTGGCTTTAATATGCGGATTCTTTTTTGCGTTACTGGGCTTAAGCGGCAGCGTCAGTGTGTATCGGGGAGAGTTGGATGGCTTATTAAATCCGCATTTGCTGATAGAACAGCCACAAGGCAAATATCAATCGTTAGACAAGATAATGGCGGCGGTAAAAATTGCGCATCCGCAACGCTATGGGGCCTGGACCTTGGAAATGCCGCAATCGCCGCACGGCATGGTAACAGCCTGGTACGAAAAACCCAGAGAGACCTACTTTGAACTTTATGCGCCATTGATGGTATCGGTAAATCCCTATACCGCCGAGGTTGTTGCCAGTCGATTTTGGGGGCAAACACTGACCACATGGATAATGGATCTGCACACACAGCTCCTCCAAGACAGCGCTGGCTGGCAGTCCGTGGGCGTGCTGGGTGTGATACTGATTGTTTCTGTCGTTACTGGCATGGGTTTATGGTGGCCCGGTTGGCGTGGCATTGGGCAGGCATTAAAAATTAATATTAATGCCGGTGTTATGCAACTGAACTTCGATTTTCATCGCTTGCTTGGTTTGCTAGTCGCACCGGCTTTGCTCATGCTGGCGTTGACGGGCGTGTTGTTAAGTTATCCTGGAATATTGGAGAGCTTAGCCGGAGGCTCCGGTATGGCTCACGGCGAAACGGGCCGGGATATTGTCAGCACCGCGGTCCCCAATAATCACCCCACCAGTCTTGAAGCGGCGGAATTTGTTGCGCGCGGTTCATTTCCCCGTTCGGTGCTTAGACGTGTGACTACACCAGCCGGTGATGCAGGTATTTACCGCATCAATTTACGTCAACCGGGTGAAATTAATCAGCGACATCCTTTTACTACCGTATGGATAGATCGTTGGAGTGGGCAGACCAGGGAAGTGCGCAATCCGGCCCAATTTTCCACCGGACCCACCATTGCCACCTGGATTTGGCCGTTACATACCGGTGAAGCGCTGGGTTCAAAAGGGCGATTGGCCTGGTTTATTGCCGGGCAAAGCTTATTTTTGCTGTATGTCACAGGAATGGTGCGGTGGCTGTATCGAATCGGCAAGATTAAGGATCGATCGATGGATTTATCTGCGTTAATACCGATAGCTAGCCGGTTGATCAAAAGGACATCTTCTTGGCTTGCTGGTTACATAATGCTGCTGATAAAAAGGTTACAGCCCAGTTTAACAATCGGCTATCGGACGTTGCAGCAATGGCTCATTCGCTATCAGGCAAAAGTTGCCGCACAACAAAAACGCAACGGCAAAAGCGATTGGGATCTGTGAGGTGCAATTCCATAGTCGCTTAGTCGGTTGTTGTCACTGTATGGTAATATTGAGGCCTTGATTTTTAGGCGCAGCCTTATGACCGATACCAACTTGCCAGCGCACTTACCAGCACAATTGATCGACCGTTTCGGCAGAACAGTGGATTATTTAAGAATATCCATCACCGACCGGTGTGATTTTCGCTGTGTGTATTGCATGTCGGAAGACATGACGTTTTTACCGCGCGCCCAAATTCTATCGCTGGAAGAAATTTATATCTTGGCTAAAGCCTTTGCCGAGCTGGGTGTGAAAAAAATTCGTATCACCGGCGGTGAGCCTTTGGTCAGAAAAGGTGCGCTGGAATTGCTACACAACATTGGCCAGATCGAGTCGTTAAAAGAGCTGGTGATTACCACCAACGGCTCGCAGCTTGAATCCATGGCGAAAGATTTAAAACAAGCCGGGGTTAAGCGTATCAACATTAGCCTGGATACCTTGGATGCTGACAAATTTAAAGCCATCACGCGGACCGGTGATTTACAGCAAGTGCTGCGCGGTATCCAGGTGGCCAAAGCCCAAGGCTTTGAGCGGATTAAAATTAACGCGGTCATTCTTAAAAATCGAAATCATTTGGAAGTGAATGATTTAGTTCAGTTTGCTGTCGATAACGCCATAGACATCAGTTTTATCGAAGAAATGCCCTTAGGTATGGTCAGCAACCATGATCGATCAGGGGCTTATTACTCCAGCGATTTAATCAAAAAAGATTTGGCGAGGCAGTTTTCATTGATGGCGACCACCGAAAGCACCGGCGGCCCATCCAAATACCTGAATGTGACCGGTACTCAAACCCGGGTGGGATTTATCTCGCCGCATAGTGCCAATTTTTGCAGTAGTTGTAACCGGGTAAGATTAACGGTTGAAGGCCAACTGTTGCTGTGTCTGGGTAACGAACATTCAGTTGATTTAAAGCAAGTGCTTAGAGAGCATCCGGGCGACATGGCAGTATTAAAACAAGCCATTATTGACTCTATGCTAATTAAGCCGGAAAAACACGAATTTAATCTGCACGAACAACCCATCATATTGCGGCACATGAGTGTCACCGGCGGGTAAAAATTCATAAATAACCGGTGGGAGCGACGCCTACGTCGAGACATGCACCCTAAAGGGCATAAAGGCGTCGCTCCCACATAACTCACCTAACATTACTTCTGAGGTATTCATGTCATTTCAAGCACTCGGTTTAACCGAAGATCTTCTTAAAGCGGTCACCGATCAAGGCTACAAAACGCCGACTCCGGTACAACAAAAAGCCATTCCGTTAATCCTGGAAGGCCGCGATGTGTTGGCCGGTGCGCAAACCGGTACCGGCAAGACCGCCAGTTTCACCTTGCCGTTATTGCAACGACTGGCTGAAAATCATAATCCGGCGCAAAAACCGCGGCGCATTCGGGCGCTGATTTTGGTGCCTACCCGGGAATTGGCTGCGCAAGTTTATGAGAGCGTTAAAACTTACGGAGCCCATTTACCTTTTCATACCGAGTTAGTCGTAGGCGGGGCCAGTGTCGGCTTGCAAGTTCGGCAGTTACGCCGCGGTTGTGACATTGTCGTGGCGACGCCGGGACGCTTGATCGATCATATTCGCCAACGCGTAGTGAGTTTGGCCAATATAGAAATTCTGGTGCTGGATGAAGCTGACCGTATGCTGGATATGGGCTTCCTTCCCGACATTAAGCAAATCATGGCGCTACTGCCAAAACAGCGTCAAAGCCTGTTGTTTTCCGCAACTGTCTCCAATGGCATCAAGTCATTGGCCTCGCAATTGTTAAATAACCCGGCTGAAGTTGAAGTTGCCAAACAAAATGCGACGGCAGATACCGTGTCCGAGCGTGTTTACGGCATCCCCAGAGAAGTAAAACGCGAACTGCTGTCTTACCTGATCGGCAGTAATAACTGGAAGCAAGTATTGGTGTTTGTGCGCACCAAACACGGCGCTGATCGTCTGGAAAAACAACTGATTGAAGACGGTATTCGCTCAGTAGCATTACATGGCGATAAAACCCAGGG
>JAQTQN010000186.1 GCA_028712225.1 Methylobacter sp. | reverse complement strand
GTGAAATAGGCATCCGCCTTGCCATAGGCGCCTTAGAGCGCGAAGTGTTATTGCAGTTTCTGGTAGAGGCTGTGGTGTTGTCCTCGTTCGGCGGCTTGATCGGCATCGTGCTGGCACTCGCTACAGCAGTGGCGCTGTCCGGCGTGTTGCAAGTGCCGTTCGTGTTCCAGGGCGGAATCGTGATTATCGCCTTTTTGTTTTCGGCGACGGTAGGCGTGGTGTTCGGCTATTTTCCTGCCCGCAAAGCGGCTAGGCTGGATCCGATTGAGGCGTTGCGGCATGAGTAGCGAATGTGGTTCGACAGTAATTTATAGGATGGGCTGACGAAGGAAGCCCATCAAACCCAATTAAACAAAATGACCAACTACCGACGCATTTACACCCCAGGAGCCACCTGGTTTTTCACAGTTAATCTTGCCGAGCGCAATAACAATACCTTGCTAATCGATAATATTGAGCAACTGCGGCAGGCTTTTCGCTATGTAAAACAACGACGCCCTTTTGATATTAATGCCGCGGTTGTGCTTCCTGAGCATTTACACTGTATTTGGACGCTGCCGTCAGGTGACAGTGATTATTCAACCCGCTGGAATCTACTTAAAGCGTATTTTTCCCGTAGCATCGATAAAGGCGAACACCTTTCAGCAAGTCGAATTAGCAAAAGAGAGCGAGGAATTTGGCAACGCCGATTTTGGGCGCATTTAATAACCGACGAACGGGATTTCAACCAACACATCGACTACATCCATTGGAATCCGGTAAAGCATGGGTGGGTAAAACAGGTGGCAGATTGGCCGCATTCAAGTTTTCATCGTTATGAGAAGCTTGGCATTTATCCGCTTGATTGGGGAGGTGGCAATGAATTTAATTTTGATGCGGGGGAATGACTTAAGATGGGCTTTGTGCCTCAGCCCATCCTATTGTGCTGTAGACATGTTGTTTTACCTATTGGTTTTAAGATGTTTATGTGTGGTTATTTTAATCGGGGCCTCGCCCCCGAAGGCGAGATACTTTCTTTTGCTTCGCCTCGGCAACTGCTCCTGCGTTGCTCTACCTCTTGCATCCCTGCAGTCGAAAAGAAAGTATCCAAAGAAAAGGCGACCCGGATGCCGCTTGCTTCCTGCGCTCCTCATTTTCGACGGGGGTTGCCAGAAGGGGCTCCTGCCCCTCTGGCAACGTGCGGCGTCCCTGCCGCACCCCTAACGGGCTATTCCCGCCGAAAACTCCGGTGCTCGGCGCGGCATACGGGAATATACCATCGTAAAATTTATAACAATTCAGAAGATTTTGGTTTCAGGCGTAGGGTACGCATTGCGTACCATTTTTAGGTCATTGCGTTACGAGAACCTTAAAAAGGTACGCGGTGCGTACCCTACTGGGCTCCGGTGCTCGGCGCGACATACGGAAGCGTACCATCGCGGTAATTCAGAAGAATTTGGTTTCAGGTTTAGGGTACGCTTTGCTACCCTACAAGGCTTAACGTGTTAACCACAAGTGGGCGATTAGATTCACAAATGCTCGTCAAGAAGTTCGCGAAGCCCAGATATTTGCGCGCCAACGTCTTTGAGATCGAGCTTATCCCACTCTGCATGAAGAGCGTGGTTCCTGATTGCAGAGTATGATTTAAGGCGTTTTGCCTTCACTTGGGTAACTATCCCACCTTTAGCGAGTTCATCTATAAGCGGTTCTAGCGAAAGGCCGGAGGGACTAATTCCGTTCTTTGTTGCGACACGCTTGACTGTATCTTCTAGCACTGCCGAGGCAAGAACGGCGGCCTCTTTAACTTTTCCCGATTTGTGGTACTGGGATGCGTGGTCCAAAAAGTCATCGAAAGCGGTGGCAATTACTTGATCTTCAAGTTTAGTGAGCAGACCCGCTTGCGCTTCAAGTTGCACGGACTGCAGTAAACCAAGTACCTTCTCGGTCACGGAGAGTGGAATGCCATGCTTTAGTTGTTCGTTGGTCATCAGACGATCGAGTTCGACCCGAAAGAAGCTTGCTACAGGGGAGACTTGCTGAATCGCATTCGCAGCAGAGGCCATCCAACTCTGCCCAGCGACTACATCCTGTATCCAGTAGTCTCCTGAGGATTGGGAGTAAACGGTCGAGTTTCCTCGGATTATGAGTTCTTCTATTCTCTTGAGGACGTGTGATTGCATGATTTTTGAGGGCTAATAAATAGATTAAAATTTTTTTATATGTACCACAATTTAAAAAATTACGATCAACAAAAATACTATTGAACCAGTTTGATTAACTCTATATCAATCAACTACTAACATTTACTCAACTACGTGCCTGGGCGCTCTATTTCAAATCTTTAAAATCACGCCTAATCGTTTCGATTTGAGCTCGGTATTTTTCGGCGTCGCCGTAGTTGATGAATTTCTGGTAGCGGCTGTGTAAGGTTTTGATGCGTCTGGCGTGTTTTATTGGGCACCAGAATTGTTCGGTGCGCGCGCCTATTTCCTGTAAATAGCCGATTAAGCCGTTGAAGTAACTGCAGTAGGCGCAGTTAATCTTTTCTATGATGTTTAGGTATTGCAGGTAGCGTCTGTCAAAGACGATGTAGTCTTGTCGTTTTACTTTGGGGATGCCGTAGATGGGGAAGCAGACCCATTGATATAAGCTGACTGTCACATCCACTAGTAACACTGGAATAATACAAATCCAGATAAATGGCGCGCTGAGGATGTGTTTTATGTGCGCATCGTGCAGGTAGTTCCACAATTGTTTTGCGAATTTTCTATGGCGAAGAATGACATTGTCTTCAAAATCGACTCGTCGTTTATGGATTTCATAAGAAAATTCTTCCTCTTGTTTTTGTAATTCCTCTACCATTTCGCTTTCCAGATCTTTTAGTTTGTCTAGTAGCGTTTCGAGTTTGGTCGTCATAACAATTCCTGTGTGAGAAAAATGGGTATTATCAAGACGGGAAGCAATCGATCTAAACGACTCGACACTAAATCCAAACTGATTAAGCATTTAAGCATATTCCTGGAGCAGGCATTAATTTGTCGAATTAGATTTCAGTTGCCACTCTAAAACTCACATTAACGTACTTATGCTCAGCCCATTTCGCGCCATTCGATACCCCAAATTCAAACTTGCGATTTTGGCACTGTTAACGCTGAACGCCGTTATCTATGCCTTTGTGGATACCTTGATCAGCACTGTCGATGCGCTTGCCTGGCTGGTTTTGTTGGTGATGTATGAATTGGAAACCAACAGTAATAATCTGCCGATTTCTGAGACCATAATGCAAGCCGTTCGTTATGGCTTGATTGCTTTGATCTCTCTGGTATTTGTCAGCTATCTGCAGGACAGCGAATGGCTGGATGTTGTTAACTCGCTGTTGTGGTTCGGATTAATCGCAATGCTGGAATTGGAAGTGCATAAACCCGCTTTGGTAATGCGTTACGGGCAACTTTTTTGGCTGTTGACGTTAACGACCTTTATCGGTTTGATCGCGATGGCCGTAATTTGGCTTTGGCAAGGCGCTTGGCTGGACGGGTATGATGCAGCATTGTGGATTGTTGCTTTTGGTCTGATTGAAGTCGATATTCTTAACTTTTTAAAGCGCAAGACTCCGAACAGTTAAGGCTTTATCAGGTTTAGCCGCTTGTAAAATCTTATACAATATTCCCAGATTCTTGATTTATCTCAACACCAAGCAGTTCTAGCAAAATATCTCCTATCAAACACAGGGCGGATAATCGTAAGAAGGCATTGGCAGCCCACTCCCACTCCAGGAAATTTTTTTTAATGACGTTTAAAATCAAGTGGAATAAATTATTTTCCGCCTCACGATTTACCATCATCTTGCTGTTTTTACTCATCAACCTGGTTAGTTTTGCGCTGCTTAGAGCGGTTTTGTTGCTGAAGCAAATTGTTGATATAGATTCGCCGTTTCATCAGATACTGATCGCTTTTATATTAGGCATTATTCACGACGCAGCCTTTTTTAGTTATGTACTCATTCCATTTACGTTGTATTTGTTAATACTCCCCAATCGAATATTCCACAGCAAAGCGCATAAATTATTTTCAACCGTTGGTTTTATTATTTTTTTATATCTGCTGTTTTTTGTCGAGGTGTCTGAGTGGACATTTTGGGATGAGTTTGGCGTCAGGTTTAATTTTATTGCCGTCGATTATCTGATTTACACGAATGAGGTCGTTAACAATATTATTGAATCCTATCCATTGGGCTGGTTGCTTTCCGGGATTTTGTTGGTGACCATGTTGTGTTTTTTGCTGGTGAGAAAAACACTTACACGCACTTATCAAGCATTTGAACCATTTAAAACCCGATTGAAAATTAGCGGGTTGCTATTGCTATTACCGGTGCTGAGTTATTTTGTCGTTGAGTCTTCGTGGTATCAGTTTTCGACCAACACATACTTGAACGAGTTGGCAGCCAACGGTCCTTACCAGTTTTTCTCGGCATTCAGAAATAATGAGTTGGACTATCGCCATTTTTACAAACTGGGTGATGATCGTGAGTTGACGCAAATCGTCAGGAAGGAAGTGGGTATCGATACCGCAGCCAATCCCAGTGCTGATTTGTATGACATTAAACGAACCATTAAACCGGCAGGCGCAGAAAAACGTCTGAATGTTATTTTAATTACTGTCGAAAGCTTGAGCGCGGAGTATTTAACGACGTTTGGCGGTCGTGACAATATCACGCCGTTTATGGATGAATGGTTTAAGCAAGGCGCGTTGTTTACTAATTTCTTTGCGACGGGCACCCGCACTATTCGCGGGCTTGAGGCATTAACTTTGTCGATTCCGCCGACCCCGGGGCAATCTATTGTTAAGCGGCCGGATAACGGCAAGTTATTCAGTTTGGGCCGGGTGCTGCAACAAAAGGGCTATGATACGGCGTTTTTATATGGCGGCCGCGGTTATTTCGACAACATGAATTCGTTTTATTCGGAGAATGGTTATCGGATTGTCGATCAAACCGATTTAACCAGTGATGAGGCTACTTTTGCCAATGCTTGGGGCGTTTCAGATGACGTTATTTTTAACCGGACCTTAAAAGAAGCTGACGCCGACCATCAAAACAATAAGCCGTTTTTCTTCCAGATCATGACCACCAGTAATCACCGGCCGTACACTTATCCGGAAGGCAAGATCGATATTCCTTCAGGTAAAGGCAGAAATGGTGCCGTTAAATACACGGATTTTGCGATTCAGGAATTTATTAAAGCTGCGAAAACCAAACCCTGGTTTGACGATACGGTATTCGTATTAGTTGCGGACCATTGCGCAGGCAGCGCCCGTAAAACCGAACTGCCGGTAGATAAGTACCATATCCCGCTATTCATTTATGCCCCGAAGCATGTTGCCCAAGTGGCAAACGATACGCTTTCCAGCCAGATTGATGTGGCGCCGACCATTTTAGGCGTGTTGAATTTGTCTTACGAAAGCCAGTTTTACGGCAAGGATATTTTTAAAATGTCCAAAGCCGAGGGCAGGGCACTGGTGAGTAATTATCAAAAACTGGGTTTATTTAAAGGTACCAAGCTTGCGTATTTGTCGCCGCAACAACGGGTTGATGTCGTTGACGACCCATTCCCGTTAGGGTCGCATCGGCAGTTGGATCCTGAGGCGGAACACCAGCTGGTACTGGAAACCATGGCCTATTACCAGTCAGCTGATTACATTTGGACGCATCG
>JAQTQN010000020.1:19491-24732 GCA_028712225.1 Methylobacter sp. | reverse complement strand
ACATTTGAAACCTCTCGTTAGTGTTATTTTTTAACCGATCATTGATAACAATTTACCAATAATTGGAATTTTTTAGGTCTAAGTGCAGACCCTTATTTTTGCTGCAATTAGGATTCTATGCGAATTAGACCCCCTCAACAATGAAATCAGCTGAAGTTGTCGCAATCCTCAATTGCTTTCAAAATTCAATGCCTTGTTCGGCTTTAATGCCTTTTTCAAAGGCGTGTTTGATTTTGGTCATTTCCGTCACGGTATCGGCTACGGCAATGACTTCCTGCGCAGCATTACGCCCGGTTAATATTAAATGCATCCAGGACGGTTTTTCATTGGTAATAAAGTCAGCAATTTCTTCGCCGCTTATCCAGTTATAACCGCAGCAGTAGTTAATCTCGTCAAGAAGCACCACGTCGAATTCTTGGGAAAGAATTTTTTGTTTACTTAACTCCCAAATCTCTCGACTGGTTTTAATGTCCTGCTCAGGGTTTTTAGTATCCCAAGTGAAGCCATCACCCAAGGCATGCCATTCAATATTGTCAAAATGGGTAGCGGCGCGTTGTTCACCGGTTTGCCATTGGCCTTTGATGAATTGAATTACGCAGACGTTCATGTCCCAGCCGGCCGCACGAAACACCATGCCAAAGGCACTGGAAGATTTACCTTTACCAGTACCGGTATTAACGACGACCAAGCCGCGACGTCTTTCTCTTGATTTCATAATGCTTTGTTAAATGACTTTGCCATGTTGCGCCGGGACGTCGCGTTGTTCCGCACCGGTGTAGAGCTGACGTGGACGACCAATCTTTTGGTTAGGATCGGCAATCATTTCATCCCAGTGAGCAACCCAGCCTATCGATCGGCCCATGGCAAAAATGGCAGTAAACATGTTGCTGGGAATGCCTAAGGCATGCAACACAATCCCGGAGTAAAAATCGACATTGGGATAAAGTTTTTTCTCAATGAAGTATTCGTCTTCAAGTGCGATTCGCTCAAGTTCTAAGGCCAATTCAAAGATTTTGTCATCATGCAAACCCAGTTCGGTTAACACTTCATGGCAGGTAGCACGCATGAGTTTGGCACGAGGGTCGTAGTTTTTATAAACCCGGTGCCCAAAACCCATTAGTCTGAATGGATCATTTTTATCTTTGGCCTTTTTGATGTACTCGCCAATACGCGAGACATCGCCAATTTCTTCCAGCATGTGCAATACCGCTTCATTGGCACCGCCATGTGCAGCGCCCCATAAACAAGCAATACCTGAGGTAATGCATGCGTAGGGATTAGCGCCGCTGGACCCGGCCAGGCGCACGGTTGAAGTCGAGGCGTTTTGCTCATGATCCGCATGTAAGATAAGAATTCTGTCCAGCGCCCTGACCAAGACTGGATTAGGTACGAAATCGTCGCACGGCGTACCCAACATCATGCGCATGAAGTTTTCGACATAGCTGAGTTTATTTTGCGGGTACATAAACGGCAGGCCCGTACTGTATTTATGGCACATCGCCACAATAGTCGGCACTTTGGCAATCAGTCGGATAGCGCTGATGTCGCGATCTTCTTTGGACTTAATATCCAGTGCGTCATGGTAAAACGCGGACAACGCACCGACCACGGCCACCATAATGGCCATCGGATGGGCATCGCGACGGAAGCCTTTAAAAAAGTTGGTCAACTGATCATGCACCATAGTGTGCATGGTAATGGTGCCTTCAAACTGCTGCATTTCTTGGTTGGTAGGCAGCTCGCCATTCAGCAGCAAATAGCAGACTTCCAAGAACGTACATTTTTCCGCTAATTGCTCAATCGGATAACCGCGATACAACAGTATGCCGGCTTCACCATCAATATAGGTGATAGCGGAGCTACAGCTGGCGGTAGAGTTAAATCCCGGATCATAGGTAAACATGCCGGTTTTTTTGTACAGGTCTTGAACGTCAACAACATCAGGGCCGATGGTTCCCGATAATACAGGAAGCTCAGAGATGGCTTGCGCGTTCTCATTTAAGATAATAGTGCGTGGTTTGGTCATGGCTTTTTCTCGATGGTTAGACACAATGACATGCAACGGTATCAGTAAGCTGGGTAACGCTAGAGGCGGTCTTACAATGTAGTAGCTGCTGGCCTTAAAAGCGGGCTATGCAGCCATGCCGAAACGGGTTATTTGCAGAATGCTGCCTGTGTTAGGCAGCATTCTTTTTTACTTTATTTTAAGCTTTACGGGCGTTGGCAACAGCTTGTTTAGCCAACTCAGTCACTTTGGCCCAGTCTTTAGCTTTTACTACGTCAGCGGGAGCCAACCAAGAGCCACCGACACAAGCAACATTACTCAAACTTAAATATGCTTGGTAATTTTCTGGTGAAATACCGCCGGTTGGGCAGAAAGTCACTTGCGGAATAGGTCCGGCAATCGCTTTTAACATAGGGATGCCGCCTGCAGCTTCAGCTGGGAAAAACTTGAAATGATCCAAGCCGTATTCCATGCCCAACATCAATTCTGATATAGAGGCAATACCTGGAATCAAAGCAATAGAGCTTTGTTTAGCTGCCGCCAGTAATGTTGGCGTTAAGCCAGGACTAATAGCGAACACTGCGCCTGCCTCTTCTGCCGCTTTAAGTTGTTCAGGCGTAGTGATGGTACCTACACCAACTACCGCGTCTTTGACTTCCTGACTGATTAGTCGGATAGCCTCTAATGCAACGGGCGTGCGTAGAGTAATTTCCAACACTCTAACACCGCCAGCAACCAAGGCTTTAGCCAATGGCACGGCATCATCCAAATTTTGAATCACCATCACCGGCATCACCGGGCTGGTATTTAATACGTCTTTAGGTTGAATTTTCCAATTAGTTTGCATCATTTTTATACCAAAATAAGTGTTAAGAAAATCGAGCTAAGTCTTAATTAGTCGTCAATAAATAAATTGATAGCGCCGGTTTCAGCAGAGGATGCCCCCAAACGGAAACCACTGAACAATTCTCGACCCATGCCGTGATGATGCGCTGTCGAGTTGTTGACATCAGGCGTGCGGGCATTAAATTCGGCCTCATCAACCAACACGTTAACCTGTCCTGTTTGGGTGTCCAAGCGAATGATGTCGCCATCACGAACACGGTTAAGCGGCCCGCCTTCTGCACATTCCGGGCACATATGAATTGCTGACGGTACTTTGCCGGAAGCGCCGGACATGCGGCCATCAGTTAATAGCGCCACGTTGAAACCACGATCTTGCAATACGCTTAACGGCGGTGTCAGTTTGTGCAATTCCGGCATGCCGTTGGATTTAGGCCCTTGAAAACGCAATACCACAATCACGTTTTTTTCCATCTCGCCACGTTTAAAGGCGGCGACCACATCGTCCTGATCATCGAAAACCATCGCGGGCGCTTCCACAACTTGATGCTCCTCCGCCACAGCAGAAATTTTTGATATTCCACGCCCCAAGTTGCCATGCATAACATGCAAGCCGCCACCGGCTGCAAATGGTTTGGCGACACTAGCAATGACTTGACTATCCAGAGAAGTTGGCGGGCAAATTTCCCAGGTCAACTTGCCATCAAGTATTTTAGGTTCTTGCACGTAACTGCGCATGCCGCGCTGGTCGGCAACGGTCAAAATATCTTCGTGCAATAAACCGTTATCCAATAACTCTGCGATTAGTACACCCATGCCGCCTGCCGCTTGAAAGTGGTTAACATCAGCAGAACCATTCGGATAAATACGGGTAAGCAGCGGTATCGCGTGGGATAAATTATCAAAATCATCCCAATTAATGGTAATGCCTGCAGCTCTGGCGATAGCCACCAAGTGGATGGTGTGGTTAGTAGAGCCGCCGGTCGCCAGCAAACCGATAATGGCATTAACGATAGCTTTTTCATCAATCATGTGTCCGATCGGACGAAAATCATTACCCAATGCTGTGAACTTAAGCACTTGTGTCGCGGCGGCTTTGGTAAGTTCGTCACGCAACGGTGTGTATGGATTGATAAATGAGCTGCCCGGCAAATGCAGCCCCATGATTTCGACCATCATCTGGTTGCTGTTGGCGGTACCGTAAAACGTACAGGTGCCCGGACCATGATAAGACTTGGATTCGGACTCCAATAATTCCTCACGTCCAATTTTGCCTTCCGCATAGAGCTGGCGAGTACGTGATTTTTCTTTGTTAGTAATGCCACTGGTCATTGGACCGGCGGGTACAAATACGCCTGGCAAATGGCCAAAACTTAACGCTCCAATTAACAGCCCGGGCACGATTTTGTCGCAGACGCCCAGATAAAGCGCAGCGTCAAACATGTTATGACTTAAGCCGATTGCCGTGGACATCGCAATCACGTCGCGGCTAAACAAAGACAGCTCCATGCCTGGTTGGCCTTGAGTAATACCGTCGCACATGGCCGGTACGCCACCGGCAAACTGCGCAACACCACCCGCTTCCGCTATGGCTGTTTTAATCAGTGCTGGAAAATCTTTATAGGGCTCATGCGCAGACAGCATGTCGTTGTATGAAGAAATAATGCCGACATCAGGTTTGATATGACCCGCCAAATCGACTTTTTCGGTCGAGCTGCAGGCAGCAAAACCATGTGCTAAATTGCCGCAAGCCAGCTCGCCACGATGTGGGCCTTTTTTTACTGCGGCATCAATTCTTGCCAAATAGGCGGCGCGGCCTACTCGACTGCGCTCGATAATGTCGTTAGTTACTTTTTCTACGATAGGATGCATGTGTTTTCTCCTTAATGCGGCCGTGAGCGTCCGCTGTCGCATAAGACAGCGTTACCCGGATTTATTGTTATCCCTTATTGTAATTATTCTTCCCAGGTTCTACCGTCGCGAGCCAATAATGCGTCTGCAGCATTAGGCCCCCAGGTACCAGCGGAATAAGGTTTGGGTCTATCGCTCAACTTAGACCAGGCTTTTAATATTGAGTCCACCCACGTCCAGGCTTGCTCAGTCTCGTCCCTACTGATAAACAACGTGGTATTGCCGCGCATGGCTTCTAGTAATAATCTTTCATAACCACCGAAAACCCGCTTGTTTTTAAAGGCATCAAAAAAGCTTAAGTCCAACTTGGTTTGTTGAAGTTTTATCGAACCATCAATGCCGGGCACTTTGTTAAGCATCTCGATCTCGACGCCTTCTTTAGGCTGTAGATGAATAATCAGCTTGTTGGGTGGCAGCGAACGATAGCTGTCCTTGAAAATGTTGTGCGGCAATTGCTTGAAATTAACAACAATTTCAGTACG
>JAQTQN010000020.1:0-19391 GCA_028712225.1 Methylobacter sp. | reverse complement strand
GCATTGTCCTGGGCAATTCTGTCTACACCAATAACGTGGGTATCGGGCTCAAGTAAGTTAGCTTCTTCCAATTTATAAAGAGAAATCAGCAGCATCCGCCGGGATAAGTCCCCCAGCGCTCCAAAAAGAACCAGGTCACAAGGTTTGTATATTGTTTTATCGTTCATGGCTGTATTGCTTAAGTTTAAAGTTTATAGACCACTGTCAGCATCGTCCTCAAGCTGCAAACAAGTCGGGCATTATCGCAGAATTTCGCACGAGACGCTTTTTTGGATGTATTACCATCAAAAGATGGCAAAAATGGTGCGCAAAGGGACTTACAACCAACCTTTGCGCTTAAAGAACCAGTATGGCGCGATACCAGCCAAGAACATTGCCCCTATAGCCACTGGATACGCATAAGCAATATCAAGTTCCGGCATGTATTTAAAATTCATCCCATAAATACTGGCAACTAACGTGGGAGGCAGAAAAACCACGGCGGCAATGGAAAAAATCTTGATGATTTTATTCTGAGCAATGTTAATGAAACCTTGCGTAGAATCCATTAAGAAGTTGATTTTATCGAACAAAAAAGTCGTATGTGACATCAACGTATCTACGTCGCGCATAATTTCCCGAGCGGTTTCTTGTAGCTCAGGATAACTACGCAAATGCCTCTGTAAAAAAGAGATAGAACGTTGCGTATCCATTAAGCACAAGCGCACCTTACCGTTGCTGTCTTCAAGCTTTGCTAATCGATCAATAGCATCTTCAAGATCGGAATCAATTTCTTCCAAAACCAGATAGCTAACTTCTTCCAGTTTTCGGTGAATATCTTCCAGGGCATCCGCGAGATTTTCGACTTTTTGCTCAAACATAATCACCAACAGTTCTTGCGGTGAATCAACACGTACTTGCCCACGCCGGATACGCATTCGCAACAGCCTAAAATCCGCCAACTCGCCTTCCCGCAAGGTAATCAAACGATCATTTTGCAAAATAAACGCAACAGTAGCCGTACTGTGCCGACCTTCGCTTTGCGCAAGAAACAGCGAGCGAACATGAATGCCGGTACTGTCAGTAAAATAACGCGCTGAAGATTCAATTTCTTCCACGTCATCAGCTTCAGGCAACGTCGCATGCAAAAAAGCCTGTAACTGAGAGCGCTCATCATCACTAGGTTCATGAGCGTCAATCCAAGCGGCTTTCGCCACAGCTTGCTTTATTTGATCTTCGGGGGGTTTATGTTCTTTGAGTGTATCGTTATTAATATTGAATAATCTCAACATTAACGTGCCTTCCTGTTGTCTGATGGGATCGATAACACCAATTTATCATGAAAATATGTCAAAAGCTTTTCATCTGCCTTTAGTGTTTTGATATTCCTGCCACCGTAACGCCTCCCATTCCCTGAGCAGATTAATAACCCTATCTTTGTGCGCAACATCGGCAATTGCTTCACTATAGGGTTGCCAACTATTTAAGTCACTGAAGAAAACGCTTTCAGACCTAAAATCAAACAAGGTACGGACACCGTCCTGCTTAACGTGAGCGATTAACGTAGGTTGCGATAGTGAGCCTACCAACTGAAAAACCACCTTTTCTTTATTGTTCCAGCGATTAGGTAATCTCAAAGCCGAGCGCACTACCAGTTCAGCGACATCAACCTGCCCCATTGGCTCTTCAACAACAACATTAGGATCATTAATGATTAAAGGAATATGCGTTTGCGCGTCGTTGATAGCATGACCATGACCAAGAAAGCCATCATCAAATAAAGATTCGCCATGATCACCCAAAATAACAACAGTAGTTTGCTCGAACAGTTTTTTGGCTTTTAAAGCCTCGACAACTTGTCCGACCGCCCAATCTGCACTGGCTACCGCGTTCCAATATGTTCTTGCCACCCAGTCTCGATTATCCATGTTAATTTCTGACCGAGGTATCAAATCATCAACTAGGTTTTTCGCCATTCGGGGATGGGTATAAGGAAAATGAGCCGCTTGAAAATTGAGATAGACGAACTGCGGCACGCTAAAATCTAACTGGCCTAAACGAATCTGAAATTGTTCAACGACACGCTCTTCACTGAGTCGCAGGCTACCTTGCTCTTTACTTGGGAACACTCGGTCTTCAATCGCTGTGCGTGCATCAAAGTAATAAACATTGTTATTTTTCATCCCGACTTCGGTCGCCACGTCTCCAAATGATTCGTCCTGACCAGAAACAATGGATGCTTGATACCCCACGGATTGTAGAAAATTTATCAAATAAACTTTATTAGGGTCACTTACCAAGCCTCGGTTAAAAATAGCCTTGATAGATGTTGTGGTATAACCAGTATGACTGTATGCGTAATTTATTGAAGATCCATTGACAGCCAAATTGCGAATGGCTGGAGCAACATATTGCCCATTAAGTTGTTGATTTAATAAATCTGCCCGGGCACTCTCCAGCACAATCAAAATAATGTGCTTGCCAGATTTACGAGGTATCTCAGAAAATTTATCTGACTGCGGCTTAGGCTCAATCGCATCGCCTAAAAATCCATCTTCATCCACACCGTTATTAGGAATATCCAATGCACCAGGATAAATTGCGGCATTCCAAACGGCTTTATCCTTAGGATAACCAAAGCTGCCATATCCATCAAAATCAATATCCGATAATTTATCTAAACCACTGCTAATTATTTTATAAGATAACTTTTTCTCCAAGCCATATCTTAAAAAATCATTATTAGAAACAAAATATGTAATAACAGGAATGACAATAATAAAAAATATAAATATCTTTGAATATGCACTATGTTGTATATCTATTTCCGACAGCCTGATAATAATTTTATGGTTTTTTATATTTTTTATAAAAAAAACCAGCGCAATTACACATACGATACCAATAGCAATAAACAATGAAATTTCTTTACTGGCATAAACCAATGCTTCCATTAGGCTGCCACCACCAAGATTCTTAATAATTTGTAAATTTATAGTATCGCTAAAATAGGATAGAACTTTAAACTTCAAAGCCAGAAACATGCCTACTAATAAAACAATAATCGCGGTAAAATTGTAATATATGGTTAAACCATATTTATTTAATCTATCTGCTATAAAAAACCAAAAACTAGCGAGTATTCCCAATAGTGATAAATCAAAACATAAGGAAACCGCGATAAAATATACGCGTTCAACAAAGGTTTTATAGGCAAATGGCTGCAAAAATCCGCCACTAAATATATCGTATTTATAATTTAATAACGTCAACTCAAATAGTTGAATAATACCTACCGCAAGAATAACAGTTACTAATCGACGATAGCGCCATATTGAGGCGGAAAAGTAAATAAACAACTTCCGTTTTATTGCCTCAATCACCTTGCGCCTTTTCCCCATAACACCACTTCCACCGTATGCAACATAATTGATAAGTCAAGAAACATGCTGTAGTTTTTTACGTAATATAAATCATATTGCAGCTTTTGAATGGTATCGAGTTCATCAGCACCATAGGGATAACACAATTGCGCCCAGCCTGTAATACCCGGCTTGACACGATGGCGTTCACGATAATAAGGAATTCTTTTATCAAAGCCCTCAACAAACTCAGGCCGCTCAGGCCGAGGTCCGACAAAACTCATTTCACCCTTTAGTACATTGAAAATCTGAGGTAGTTCGTCAATTCGGCATTTTCGGATAATACTGCCCACGCGAGTAACTCGATTATCTTGCTGTTGCGCCCATTGCGCGCCATTTTTTTCCGCATCGGTACGCATACTTCTAAATTTGAGTACATCAAAGTGCTTATTGCCCTCTCCTACGCGTATTTGTCGATATAACACAGGATCCTTAAGTCCACTCTCTATCCATATCGCCAACGCAGTTAATACCATAAACGGCCAAGCAATCATCAGTAATATCAGACTGGAAAAGACATCAAAAACTCTTTTTTCAAAAGCTCTAAAACCACCTTGCGCAAAGCCGTCACAAAATAACAACCAGCTAGGGTAAACGTCTTCCAACGAGATAATGCCTTTTTCTCGCTCATAAAAAGTAATCGTATCCATAATGGACGTGCCGGACATTTTACAATCCAGCAAATCATCAACAGGCATGCCGCGACGCTTATCATCCAGAGCAATAACAATCTCATCAATACGATGCTGTTCAACAATGCTACTTAATTTACTAGTTGAAGGAATTATAAGATTCTCAGCAATCAATGATTCTTCATCTGGCAAGATAATAAATCCGGCAATAGTAAATCCTTTATGCATGAATGATTCATTCAATGAAATAAGACTATGTGCTTTTTTTCCTCCACCTATTATTAATACCCTCTTTTTTAAATGTTCAATATTAACTAATCGGTAAAACAAAAACCGGGTTAGCATCAAACCGGTAAATGCGAAACCAATTGCATAAAGCAATACACTTCTACCTATAAGAAAAGTAGGCAGAAAATAATAAATACTAACAATCACAAATAGCGTCAGTAAAAAGCTGACAAATGTTCTAGCTAATAAGTTGTAATCTTCCCAACTCAAAGTCCTTCTATATAGCCCTAAACCTGAACACGTTAGAGTCAATACAACCGAAAACACACCACTTGCTATTAGCATGTCCTGTTCTGTATACCAGGATTCAGCCGCTAAAAACCGAACGTTGCTGCCAAAATACATGGCTGCAAAAAAAATAATAAACTCAATTAATAACAGCCATAGATAGGCTCTTGATATATAGTGCCGAAAGATACGTATCATATTATTTCTCTGCGTCTACAACCCAACCAATAAAAGCCGGTTATTTAATATGTCAATATAATTTTTTATCACGCAACAATTTTTCCACATGATTAACAGGAATAGCATAAGTAATACCGCTTGGTTTAGTTATGGCCGTTTCTTTACTTTCTTGTATAAACACCTTGTTTATAACGCCAATAACCTCGCCCGATTCAGTATCGTACAATGGGCTGCCACTGTTACCAGGGTAAGCAGTAGCATCTAATTGAAATACAGGGTAAGGATCTTGCAGTCGTTTTAGTAACTTTTCGTTGAGCTTGTTGGCACGAATTAAGGGAATGGCAACTGGACTAATCGCAGAAATAATCCCTCTATGAGTCACAGGATGAAGTCCCAATACCATACCAATTGGATACCCGGTAAAAGCGTAAAGCTGACCTTCTCTTACCGAAGATACATTCCCCAACTTGAATGGCGGCAAACGACCTTCGGATAATTTCAACACCGCCAAATCGTGATCCATGTCCACGGCAATTTTGGTCGCAGTGACTATTTTTTCATCTGTTCCATTTCGATAAAATACTGCCAGTTCTTCCAGATGATCTTTATCCAATATCTCAGGAATCACATGCGCATTAGTAACGATCATCTCGCCATTACCTACTACAAAACCGGTCCCCAGAAATAACGCGCGCGGACTGCGTTTAGGCATAAATGTACCAATGCCGACAACACTGGGCTTTATTTTTTCTACGGTATCGGCAAGCGTAACTTGGGCATTAGCATTTTTTGCGAACCCAATAAGAAAAAATGCCATTACTAATTGATTGCTAAAAAACCGGCATATTTGACTTTTTCCCATACTCATCGACTGACCTCGTCCTTTACACTACCTTCATAGTTAACAAATCGGCTGTTGCACACTTCGACAATACTAGCAGTAATTTTGCCAACCACGATTTAACTTTCTTGAATAAGCCCTTACACTAACACCAACGTTTTAAGGTCTTAACGGTAATTGTTTGGGCATTTCTCGCAAGGCGATAAATATCATAAGAAACAATAACAGCGTTAGTCTTGGAGCATCGAAAGGGCTGGCAACCAACCCTACGGTAAAAAATCCGGTTAAAGATGATAATAAAACAGCCGCAGGCATATCCGTAGAAAGTGTTTTACAGAGCTTTACCAGCGTCTTAACAATTAACATTAAAAAAGTGACAATTCCTAACCAGCCTTGGTCAAATAACATTTGCACCCACAAGTTATCAACATTACCGGACTGATGATCATCGGTAATAAAAAACCAGAAGTCGCTACCTTGGCTAAAATCGCCATTGACGAGAAGATTATTACCTGATGCGTCCAACAATTTGATGTTATCAACATCAACCGACCGTTTTTTATTGGCATTGGCCAATGCCAACTGCACTGGCCGCCAGCCCGAATCTCCTTCTGCTGCTAACTCGCTACTATTAAAGGTATGTTCAAGCGGCTCCCAGCGACCGGGTAAGGATTTTTTTGATAAAACATTGCTGATACAACGAAATGAATATAACAAGGATTTTTCACAGACAGGTGCATTGACAGCCACACCGTCAAAATCACTGCGTAAATCGGCAACCACTCTGTACTGCGTCTGTGGTTCAAGGTGAATATATTGCCCTAAATAAAGAGACTCGCCGGCACTAAGTTTTAGGTAACTGTTACCTAACTCGGTTTCTATTTGATAAGTCGCTAATGGCTTATCCGCTATGGTCAATAAGAAGTATGTCCTGGGATAGCTTCCCAGTCCCATGCCAAGCAGATCAGTGGCAATTGAATCATCGCGCAGCTGTATGGTCTCTTGCCAATGGGTTATCCGCGTTTGCATGTCTTTGCTGATCGAGCTTAGTCGTTGCTGCCATAAATCACCTTGAATAATCGGCACAGATGCTATCGGTACAACGATCAGCAACAGTACTGGAAGCACAATCTTTCCGACAACTCCGCCTTGTCTGTGTTTAAAATTAATCACTACGCCAATAATCAGCACCAACATAGAGACGGCAAAGGCCAAATAAGCTCCTCGGGAAAAAGTTACGAGCAGCGTATAAATCCCGGCGATAAAGAAGAATCCACCAAAAATATTGATTATCAGCGATGACTCAAGCAGCAACAGCACAATGAAAGGCAAAATCAATGCGAGATAAACATCTATATGTCCACCCCCCGTGTGCATGCTGGAAAATAAAGCGGTGATACGGTAATCGGTGGCAAAATCAAATAACCCGGGGAACAAAAGTCTTTCCAATAGAGAGACGCCAATAACCCCCATAAGCCCTGTTAGCGTGCCATACACAAAATAATTCTTGGCTTGAGGATAATCTTGAAACGCTCGCCTTAATAACGGCAACAGCAACAATGCCCACAATAGGCCTTTGGCTACCCGCAGACTATTGTAATTACTGTAATAACTAGCAAATGTATTGTCATCTATCGGCGCTAATGGCAATAACCCTCTCAATAAACTAATCGTATAAACAAAAGTAAATGCCCACAACACTAAGCGTGTGACCTTAGAAAATAAAGGTGTTGCCAGCTGCTTGGGCATACGCCAGTAATAAACGGCCAGCGTTGTTAACACCAACAAGTCAAATTCATCGAAAAAAAATCTACCTGTCCAAGGAGCAAAATCCAATAAGGGTAACAGTGCCGGAATAGCGATTAGCCAAGCCATTGGAAATCGCCATAACAGATAGCTATAAACGCAAAAAAATCCAGCCAACCCTATGGCACCCAGCGGATACGTCACCAATGCATAAGCAATAATAACCATCAAACCGATGGCTAAGCCTCTACCTCTTGGGTCTATTTCATAAGATATTGTGCGGTTAAGCGGCGGTAGCTCAGCGTAAGTTTTAGTTGTCTCACCTTCAAAATGCGCCAAGGGAGCTGGCCCCATCATTAGTCGCCGCATAAATAAATAACTGCCTGCGGCTGCAGCGAAGGCTATAAACACATCCGTGGGATCAGGATGTTTATCTGCCAGAAAAAGCTTGCCTGTTTCTAAAATGGCCGCCGAAACTGCAGCTGTCAGACCAACCCAAAACCAATGTGTTTTTTTTACTGAGTTCGTTGTTAAAGACCACGCCCAATAAATTAGACCAATCGGCAAATAAGTTCCGATATTGCTTAATAAACTGACCAAAGCCACTGTTTCAGTGGTGTAGTAAAAATAGTAAAGAGGAAGAAAATTTGTCTCCGCTAATTTTGCCATGGCCTGATCAACAGCCAACCACTCACCGTGAGTAAACCCATTGACGACAAACACCAGCGCAATATACGGCAGTAGCGATAACAGCAGCACAGGCCGAATGCGTCCTACCCAGCAGGCAAAGTGTTGCTTACTCAAAAATTGCCATGATAAGGTGCCCGCCACCACGCCCAGCATACGGGTAACCACCGATATGCCTTGAGCAACGCCTGACACCATAAAAAGTTGCACAATTTCGATGATAAGCCCTAAGAAGAAGCCCATTAATGCGGCGGTGAGCAGCTTGTGCAAGAAATAAGGATGTCGAGCCAATAACATCCCTAACGGTAGTAACACTAATATTTCGACCAATAATTTCACTAGACACCGAGGCACATCTTCGGCACACGCCTCCAGTGACATGATCAACGCATCATTACTACTGGCCAGTTTTACTTCTAACTCTGTTTGTCCAGTGACAAAGTCATATGGAAAGAAACTTAAGGCCAGATAAATCAACACATAAAAAACGATACCGGCATTAATCGACAAAAAACCGCCCGACATCATACGTTGATACAGTTTCATCAAGTACCGACCAAAGCCATGCCAAAGCCCGACGCCCAAAAGCGTCCCTAGCGTTTCAGCAATCAAATCATTGACTGACACAGTGCGAGGAGGGAAAAACAACTGGGTAAACTCAATTGCAACGGCTAATGCCAAACAGAAACACAGAACAAATAAAGTTGCAACGCTTCGGGCAACTGGATGATTTAAGCGGCTAAAGCTGCCTAAACACAAAAATGCCAAAGGGATGTAAAGCAGGATATTGGCCACCCAGTCAGCCCTGGATGCCATACCCAAGCTGAGAAACCGGATATGTGTAAACTGATTAAGTGCCTCATCAAGAGGTATTGGCTTGTAGTCTAATGGCACCAGACTACCGTAGATAACAAACAGACAATATAACAATGCAGCCAGGGGGAAATGTTTTGTCATTGTTATTCCAGATTGAAAAACGCTGCTACGTAATACTGCTTATTTAAAGCATCCGCGGCAAACTTGTCGAATGGTTTAAATCACGCGCATTTGAGGAAATAAACTAGGCATAGCCTGCAGGATTTTTACTCTGCCAGCGCCAGGCGTCGGCAACCATATCATCTAAAGTTTTTTCCGCCTGCCAGTGCAACTCCTTTAAAGCCAATTCAGGATTTGCATAACATTCGGCTAAATCTCCGGCTCTTCTTGGTGCGATTTTATAGGGCACCTTATGACCCGTTACTTTTTCAAATGCATTGATGATTTCAAGCACACTGCAACCTCTGCCGACACCTAAATTGTATGCTTTACAGCCCCCTTGCCGAAATCCTTCCCCCGCCAGTGCGGCGATAGCCTTGATATGCCCTTTTACCAAATCAACGACATGTATGTAGTCACGAACGCCGGTACCATCCGGAGTAGGATAATCATCGCCAAATATCGATAATTGCGCCAATTTACCAATCGCCACTTGCGAGACATACGGCATCAGATTATTCGGAATACCATTGGGATCTTCGCCTATCAAACCGCTTTCATGAGCACCAATAGGATTAAAGTATCGTAATAAGGCAATTTTCCAGGGCGATACTGAATGAGTAATACTATCGGCGACTGATAAGTCTCTTAAGATGTCCTCAATCATTGCTTTAGAGCGGCCATAGGGATTGATCGCCCCTAAAGGGAAGTGCTCCGAATATTGGGCAGAATCTGATTCTCCATACACCGTAGCGGATGAACTAAAAACCAATTGTTTAACATTGGCATCACGCATTGCTTCCAGCAATACCAAAGTACCGTAGACATTGTTGTGGTAATAATTAAGTGGCTGCTCGCAAGACTCACCCACCGCCTTCAGTCCGGCAAAATGTATTACCGTACTAATTTCATGATTACTAAACAGCTCTGTTAAAACTTGTTTATCACGAATATCTCCCTGATAAAAAGTTACCTCTTGACCGGTAATTTGACGCACCCTATTTAAGGATTCGATTTTGCTATTGGCAAGATTGTCGATCACCACCACTTTGAAACCAGCGTCTAACAACTCAACGCAAGCATGACTGCCTATATAACCGGCGCCACCTGTTACTAATATAGTTTGCCCTCTCATAAATACTCTACTCGATGATTTTCAATTTTACTAAGTACACGCGACGGCTATCAGCTCTGATAACCTCAAAACGTAAATTATCTACGACTAAACTTTCACCTTTTTTAGGCATATGCTCAAGCTGGCTAACGATAAAGCCGCCGATGGTGTCATATTCATCGGTTGCCAATGCCGTGCCAAAATATTCATCAAACTCATCCATTGGGGTCAGTGCTTTGATCATGAATTCATTGGCACTACGCTGAAAAATGTAGCCCTCATCTTCATGATCATCGTGCTCATCCTCAATATCGCCAACGATTTGCTCTAACACATCTTCGATGGTGACCAGCCCCGCTGCCTGACCGTATTCATCGACTACCACCGCCATGTGGTTACCATTGGTACGCAACTCTTTTAGCAATACATTCAGACGTTTACTTTCGGGCACAATAACGGCCGGGCGCATAATTTCTTCAACGGTAAGTGCTCTATTTTCAAGCACTTTAGTCAGCAAATCTTTTGCCAAAAGTATACCGACCACCTTGCTACGATCGCCATCAATAACCGGATAACGAGAATGACCAAATTCAGTGACTAATGGCATGATGGTTTCCAGCTCGGCGTCTCTGGGCAAAACCACCATTTGAACGCGCGGAATCATAATATCTCTGACCCGCATTTGTGATACTTGCAACACGCCTTCAATCATCGCTAAGGCATCAGTATCGAGCAATCGTTTTTCGCGGGCTTCGCGTAAAATTTCAAGTAAATCCTCCAGATCTTGCGGCTCCCCTGTTAGCAAATGGCTGATTTTATCGACCCAGCTTCTTTGCGGGGAGTGTCTACTGGGGGGCTGTTCGTCGCTCATACTTCTGTAACCTCTATATAGGGATTTTTGATATTTAATTTGCTCAGTATCGCTATTTCTAGCGCTTCCATCTGTTCTGCTTCCGTGTCATCGATATGATCGTAACCCAGCAAATGTAGTACACCGTGAATAATAATGTGTGCCCAGTGATCGACGAGGGCTTTATGTTGTTGCAACGCTTCTCGTTCCAAAACCGGGGCGCATATCACTAAATCGCCCAGTAAATCCAACTCCACGCCATCTGGCAGATCAACCGGAAAACTTAAGATATTGGTAGGGCCTTGTTTGTGCCGATATTGTTGATTAAGTTCGGCACTTTCTTGTTCGTCAACAATGCGAATGACCAACTCTGTATCCTTGTGATAATCAGTCAGTGCGGCATCAACCCAACATTGAAATTGCTCTGCGGTGGGTTGGCCTTCCGATTGGAAAACATCTTGGATTTCCAGTTGATTCATTGTTTGATTTGATTTTTTTGTTCGTAGGCTTCGTAAGCTAAAACGATACGCTGTACCAATGGGTGCCTAACCACATCGCGCACACCAAAGAAGGTGAAGCTGATCCCCTCAACCTCTTTTAAAACCTCCAGAACATGCCGCAAGCCAGACATTTTTTCTGAAGGTAAATCAATTTGCGTAACATCGCCCGTAACAACAGCAGTAGAACCAAAACCCACCCGGGTTAAGAACATTTTGATTTGCTCGACGGTGGTATTTTGCGCTTCATCCAAAATAATAAAGGCATCATTCAAGGTGCGACCACGCATAAACGCAAGCGGCGCTACTTCGATTACACCTTTTTCAAGCATTTTCTCCACCCGCTCAAAACCGAGCATTTCATAAAGCGCATCGTACAAGGGCCGCAAATACGGATCGACTTTCTGCGCCATATCTCCAGGCAAAAAGCCTAATTTTTCACCCGCTTCTACCGCTGGCCTGACCAAGATGATTTTACTTACTTTTTCATTTTGTAAGGCTTCTATGGCGCAAGCTACAGCTAGATAAGTCTTACCGGTACCCGCCGGACCGACACCAAAGTTGATGTCGTGAGTCATGATTTTTCGTAAATAGCCTTGCTGATTGCCGCCACGCCCACGGATCATGCCGCGCTTAGTCTTGATAGCGACAGTAGGCTCATCAGCATTATCGACACTGGCAAGTACCTGGTCTATTGAGGCATCCTGCATAGCCAAGTGAATCAATTCCGAAGTAATCGATTCGTTCGCCGTACTTTCAAATAGTTTATGCATGACTGCGCAGGCGGCCTGCACCGAATCTTCTTGGCCGGTCACTTTAAATTGATTGCCGCGATTGGCAATTTCAACTTGCAGGCGTGACTCAATCTGCCGCAAATGCGCATCAAATTGACCACAAAAATCAGCTAATCTGTCATTATCTGCCGGGGTTAAGGAAATTTCCTGTGAAATCATGAAGGGCAATTAGTTAGTAGCAAGAATTTTATCGACGGCAGACTCAACCATTCGACCGCGTAAAGAATTTGGTAAGGCTTCAGCAATCAACACATCAACAAATTGCCCCGCCAAACGAGGATGACCGATAAAATTCACCACCCGGTTATTTTCGGTTCGACCCTGCATTTGCAGCGGATTTTTCCGCGACGGGCCTTCTACCAGAACGGTTTGCACAGTACCGATCATGCTTTGTGAAATGGCAGTAGCCATCTCGTTAATGCGCTGTTGAAAGCGATCCAAACGCTGTTTTTTAACTTCTGCCGGCACATCGTCCGGCAACTCAGCCGCAGGCGTACCAGGGCGTTGGCTATAAATAAAGCTGAATGACAAATCAAACCCGATTTCTTCGATAAACGCCATGGTTTGCTCAAATTCTTCGTCGGTTTCGCCCGGAAAGCCAATTATAAAATCCGATGATAGCGCGATATTGGGCCTTACTTGCCGGAGCTTACGAATCGTATCGATGTAATACGCCCGGGTATGACCACGCTTCATCATTTTTAGTACGTGATCACTGCCGCTTTGCACCGGCAAATGCAGATGATTGACTAGCTGCGGGATTTCCGCAAACGCTTCAATGACATCATCAGTGAATTCGATCGGATGCGAGGTGGTAAAACGAATGCGATCAATGCCATCCACAGCAGCAACGTAATGCAGCAATAATGAAAACTTGGCAATATCGCCATCACTCATCAAGCCTCGGTAAGCATTAACGTTTTGTCCAAGTAAGTTGACTTCCCGCACGCCCTGCTTGGCTAGAGAAGTTATTTCTGCAAGCACATCATCCAAAGGTCGGCTAATTTCCTCACCCCGAGTGTAAGGCACCACACAGAACGTACAATATTTACTGCAACCTTCCATTACTGACACAAACGCTTTCGGCCCTTCAGCCCGTGGTTCAGGCAAAGCATCAAATTTTTCGATTTCAGGGAACGACACATCAACCTGTGGCTTGTGCTGACTACGCGCGGCATCCAGCAACTGCGGCAAACGATGTAAAGTCTGCGGACCGAACACAATATCTACAAATGGCGCACGTTTTTGCAGCGCATCGCCTTCTTGACTGGCTACGCATCCGCCAACACCGATAATCACATCAGGACGCTTGTCTTTAATCCGGCGCCATTTACCCAGCGCTGAAAACACCTTTTCCTGTGCTTTTTCGCGAATTGAACAGGTATTTAGCAACAAGACATCCGCTTGTTTGGGGTCATCAATCAACTCAAAACCATGGGAGGCCTGCAAAACATCACGCATTTTGTCAGAATCGTATTCGTTCATCTGACAGCCATTGGTTTGAATATAAAGTTTTTGTGCCATTTTTTTCCTAAGCAATACATCCAAAAATAACCGGGTGGGGGCTTTTTGCAGAATTACAACGCTATAACTTTTTATCGTAATCGATAAAAAACACCGAAAAACCACCCATCGTTCATTAACTGGTCGCTATTATAACCTGAACACAGCCAGCACAAGCAATGAGGCACCGCATTCCTCAGCACATGCACCGCTTAAGTTTTGATAACAATTCCACGCTCGGGTTAAAGCGGATGAAGGATCTTTTTAGTCGTCGCTTAAGCCCCAATAACCAAGATAATAATGAGCTTTCAAAATAAAAAAGCGGCCTTTCGGCCGCCATTACTTTTGTCACTAATCAACTTTTGACTTCTTCATACTGCTGCCGATAATTGTGACCGTAAAATATCTCGGTTACTTCTTTACGGAGTTTCTGCTCAATCTCGTCTTTTTGCTCGGTTGTCAGGTTGCTTTCTTTTTCAAACAAATAATTTTCCAGCTCAGTTTCTTTGAGCATCATTTTGGTATGAAAGATATTTTCCTGATAAACATTCACATCAATCATTTGGTAACTGTCTTGCGTATCCAATGCAATATAGTCTTGGATCGACGTGATTTTATGATCGATGTAGTGTTTTTTACCGGAGATGTCACGAGTAAATCCGCGCACCCGATAATCCATAGTCACAACATCAGACTCAAAGCTATGAATTAAATAATTAAGCGCTTTTAGCGGTGAAATCCGTCCGCAAGTTGATACATCAATATCAGCACGAAAGGTGCTGATACCATTATCAGGATGACTCTCAGGATAGGTATGCACGGTAATATGGCTTTTATCCAAATGAGCAAGTACCGTTTCAGGCAACGGCCCTGGCGATTGACTATTCATACTGGTAGGCGGCAAATCATGGCCTTCCGAAATCAGCATCGTGACACTGGCACCCTGAGGTTCGTAGTCTTGATGTGCAATATTAAGAATTTGCGCACCGATAATTTCGGCGACATCTTTAAGAATTTGCGTAAGCTTATCGGCGTTGTAAGCTTCGTCGATATACTCTATATAAGCGTTCTGCTGTTCAGCTGGCGCATAACAAATATCATAGATATTGAAACTGAGAGACTTTGTTAAATTATTAAAGCCGTGTAGTTGCAATTTATTAGTCAAAACATTAAACCTCGATAACTTCATAACCGTGAGTGATCTCCACCCCCGATTTAGCCAACATAATAGAAGCAGAACAATACTTTTCTGCCGACAATTTTACCGCTCGCTCAACCGCGGCTGGTTTTAGATCGCGTCCGGTCACAATAAAATGCAGATGAATTTTACTGAATACACTAGGAACGGCGTCAACTCGCTCCGCAGTTAGTTCCGCTACGCAATTTACAATCTCATTTCTGCCTTTTTGCAAAATTTGCACAACATCAAACGATGAACAACCGCCAAGCCCTAATAAAATCATTTCCATAGGCCGCATACCCATATTACGGCCGCCATGATCTGGCGGCCCATCCATTACTACGGCATGACCACTACCTGATTCGCCGACAAACATCACGCCATCTACCCATTTGATAGTTGCTTGCATTTGCTTTTCCTATTTTAAATGGGGCATAGGGTAGCATATTAACAATTATTGACAGAGCGGCCTTGTTGATTTTTTAACTATAATCTCTATATCCATTTTAATGACCACTAGATCAATGACAAGCCATGAACCAATTCTTGCAAGAAAACCCACATAAAGAAGCGCTGGAACAATTTTTAACCTTCTGCCACAAGAAAGCATATCCATCTAAAGTTACAATTATTCGATCAGGCGACACTGGCGACAATCTCTATTTTATTGTCGATGGCTCCGTTACCATCTGTGCAGAAGACACCAATGGACAACACGAGCTGGTTCTTGCCTATCTTAATAAAAACGATTTCATTGGCGAAATCGGCGTTTTTAAAGGTGCCGAAATCCGCAAAGTAAGTGTAAAAACACGAGAACCATGTCATTTGGCGCAAATCAGCTATGATCGTTTCCGGCAATTGCTAAAAAAAGAACTCTTGCCTCACGCGCCTGAACTGCTATTTATGCTCGGCGAACAATTGGCAACCCGGTTGCTGTTAACCAGCCGTAACTTATGCGACCTGGCCTTCATGGATGTTGAAGGTCGAATTGCAAGAACATTATTAGACCTATGTAAACAACCTGATGCAATGACCCATCCCGACGGTATGCAATTGCATATCTCCCGCCAGGAAATTAGCCGAATTGTCGGTTGCTCAAGAGAAATGGCCGGCCGTGTACTAAAAGAACTGGAAGATAAAGGCCTAATCACCGCGCACGGTAAAACTATTGTTGTTTTTGGCGCGCGCTAGCCTATTAAGTTGCCTGCAAACTTTTAAAAAATCTATTTCCATTAAATCAGTTAGCTACCAAAACAGGAACGCTGCTTTTGAAATAGCTCTGCGTACCAGTCGCTTTGCATTAATGGCCTTAGGCATCCTAGGCAATAGTTGCATTGCTGTCGCAGATGATATTTCACAGCTTTAGACTTTAGCAGCTGGGCCGTGCATCTATAAGCAAACTATTACTGGTGACAGCGATGGTGGGTGGGCTGGTAGCTGTTGTCGTTTTGGTTCAGGCTAGTGCGATTTAACTGGCGTTGACCGAGAATGTTACTAGCAATAACGGCCATAGCATCAATTGCAGTAATCGAACCATTTGTTGGCTTGAATAGTCCGGAGCGTTTGGTTTTGCTAGATGAGGTGGGCTGCCGTCATTACTTTAGAGTAAAATGTTGGGTTGCGAAAAACATACAACCCACAAGGCTTATTTCTTTTCTTTTTTATAACCTACAAAACCATTTGTGCGCCAATCGGCCAAATCGCCTACTTTCTCAAGATATTCTTTAATTTGAGTATTATTGCTTCGGCCTAATAAATTAATCATTCTGACATTGAGGGGCGAACACGTTTTTGCCTCATATAATCCAAAACCAAAATCAAGGCTATTTAGAACTTCTTTGTCAAGCTGACCAATTATTGATTTATTGAAATAAATTACTCCATCTTTATTGAAAAAATATGCTCCATCCTTTGCTTTTACTCGCATTCTAATATTTTCAAACCAACCTTCTTTTACAGGCTTGGAATTAAGTATAAGTTGGGAAAAATCGTCCTTGCGCATCAAAAAACTATCTGATTTATTTTTTAAGTCTTTAATCTTAATTGGCAAATACGTGTCGTCACCAAAAAAGAAAAAGTAAACCTTCAACATATCACTACGATTACAAGCCAATGTACTTCCAGATATGCTAAGCAAGGTAATAAATAAAATTAATGACTTAAATATTATCATCAGTATTTTGTCCTGCTTGGCAAACCAAGCTCTTGTCTAATTGGATTTTCATTGGCATTGACATTATTCATTCTATTTGGCCCATCATCTTCAATGCCAGTCGCTGCATGACCTATCTCATGTCCCAAGATTGATTCCGTAGGGGCACGTTGAGGGCCTTCGCTTGTAGTCAACCTTGGATGATATGTAGGATCAACAATGATAGTTTTACTCACTTCATGATAAAAAGCTTTATCAGGCTTAAATCCAGGAATTCTGTAAGGAAACTTGTTAGTAATGAGATAAGTGTCTGGTGAGTTTTCTAAAATTTCACATAGTTGACGACCTTTCTCAGTTGTTTTTATTTTATTGTAGGTATTCTGTAGGACTTGAACAGCTTTATCAGGCCCATCGAAATCAACTACTAGACCAAATGGATCAACCCACCTTAAAGGACTGTTTTCAACATACGTGTAAGTATTCAATCCTCCTTTCAACCCAATCGGGTCACTGGCAATATACCGCCCGGTGCCGGGATCGTAATCCCGGAAGTAGTTGTAGTGCAGGCCGGTTTCTTGGTCGTAATACTGGCCGGGGAATCTCAGGTTGTATTCGAATGTGTTGCCATCGCCGTCGGGGTCTTCGTTGGGCAGGGTGATGCCGAAGGCATCGGCCGCGTCCCAGCGCCAGACCGGAATATTAGCATTGTTCAGGATGACTCGGGGCGCATTGAGGTGGTCGGCCTGGATGAAGTAAATCTGTGCCTGCTGGGGCGCAGGTGCTGACTTGACTACGGCCACGGGGGTGTCGCCCAGCCAGATAGTCAGATAGTCAGATAGTCAGATAGTCAGATAGTCAGATAGTCAGATAGTCAGATAGGTTAGCCGAACCTTGCGTGGCGCAACAGTCGCAAACGATGCACCTCCTTACTTCGACTGCATCCTTTTTATCAGCACACGTCATCGCATGGATATAAGTTTTTTCACCAAAACTACGTTATTGGCTCTCCCCAATTCAATCCAATAAAAGTACATCCTGTTACGCACTTCATCATTAATAGCAATAAGCTGAGTTGCACGAAAAATCAAGGCGCTATCGAGTGTGCCAGCCTCTTCTGCTTCTTCCATTGAGCTTATTATCAATAAAGCAAGCGCGCTTTTACTTTCCAAATCTAGCTCTTTAGATGTAAACACATCAAGCATTTCTTCGATCTTTGTAGGATTGGCAAACTCAAACTCCCAATCCTGTTCTTTGCCGGTGGCAGGGAGTTTTAACAATTGATTAATAATAGCTTCGGCGCCAGCGGTTGGTCCGTAGAATTTTATTGACATGCTCAAGGCTCCGGATAGGCAGTTTTAACACCATTCCCGCCAGGAACCAGACGAATAGTTGATGCAGGAGCAAACGAGCCATCAGGCATGATTATGCGAACGGGAACATCGTTTGGAACTGTAACAGAGATTGCTCCATTTTTTAAATTGCTAAGATTATCCTGAATCAAACGAGCTGCCGCTTGATCGTCCAGAAACTGCCCCTCTGGCTTTCCAGAGCCCGCCGCCCGGTTTATCAAAAAATCTGTTGCGTCTTGTCCATGTGTTGTAAACGTATGTCCGAAGCGCGATTTCGTAAGTGCAATTGCTCCTTTTTCTAATGAGCAAGCCTTACCGATTCCACCGCCCGGCACATCATCGACCGCCATCATTTGCAAGTCGATCATTGGCATAAAGGCTGCGAGTAATCGCAACCCAATCCCAACAATTGGAATGCGACCATCAGGATCAATTAGATTAACTGGGTTGTTGTAGGTGTAGGCATAAGTATTAATGCCCCCATTCAACCCAATCGGGTCACTTTCAATATACCGGCCGGTGCTGGGGTCGTAATCCCGGAAGTAGTTGTAGTGCAAACCGGTTTCTTTATCGTAATACTGGCCAGGAAATCTCAGGTTGTATTCGAATGTGCTGCCGTCGCCGTCGGGGTCTTCGTTGGGCAGGGTGGTGCCGAAGGCATCGGTATGGTCCCAGCGCCAGATGGGAATATTGGCATTGTTCAGGATGACTCGGGGCGCGTTGAGGTGGTCGGCTTGGATGAAGTACACCTGGATTTGCTGGGGCGCCGGTGCGGACTTGACTACCGCGACCGGGGTATCGCCCAGCCAAATAGTTTCATGTCTTAGATTATTGTTTTTGTCGTATTCACCAATCAGGTGTCCGGCGTGGTCATAGACAAAGCGGTAGGGGCCGTTGCTGAGGGCGGGGCTGTTTTTAAGGATGCGCTCGCCTAAGCCGTTGTCGGTGTAGGTATAGTTCTGCCCACCGCTGGT
>JAQTQN010000185.1 GCA_028712225.1 Methylobacter sp. | reverse complement strand
CGTTGATTCAGCTGGCGATTTTCTAATTTAAGATTGGGTTGCGATTTAAGACAAAGATCTTCGCAATCACGGATAAATGCATGTCGACCGCCTTGCCTTGAACACAAGGTCAACGTTTTTCGGGCGCGGGTCATTGCAACATAAAACAAGCGCCGTTCGTCATCATTAGTATTTTGCCAGCCGCCCGCGTCCAAAATCAGCACATGATCGAACTCCAATCCCTTGGCACTGTGTGCTGTTAATAATGACATTGGTGCATGGCGATTATCGCTAGCCGCAGCTTGGCAGCCGGAACCAAATTCATACAATGCTTCGATGACATCTGTAACTACCGGCTGGCTGCCAGGTGTCGAAGATTCAAGCTCGATAATAAATTGTGCCAACATTGCGCGATACGGATGCTTGATTAGATCGGTAATATCTTGTCCATAGCAGTGTCTGAACCAACGTGATAGCGATCCCCAATGCAACAGTATTCGCGGTTTCTGTGCTTTGCGGCGCTGATTATTTAACAGCGTCAGGAGGCGATGACCTTCCCGCGTGTTGTGCAGATTTAGCTGGCTTTTCTCCCGCATTAGCTTCACCGGAATGCCTTCTTGCCGACATAATGCCGCCATCGGCTCCAGCGCTTCCCAATGTCTGGCAATTACCGCACAGCGTCCCCAATGACTCAGTTGACCTGAATTTTCCAACGCATTCAGTCTCGACAGCTCGGCCAGGGCGATTTCAACTTCGCTGAAGACTACCGGGGGAGTCTCGATGATATGGACTCGCCCTTGCGCCAAGCTATCCAACCCGGCAAAATCGCCGCCATCCGCGACGTTGCGTCGGGCATGATTGATTCTAATCGCGTGTTCGGTTTTCATGCGCTCCCGTGCTGGAGCGATAACTCGATTGGCGCAGTTGATGATATTTGTCGTCGAGCGGTAATTCTCGATTAGATAATAAGTGTTGGCCTGATAATCGTGGCTGAACTGCTTGATAAAACGGACATTAGCACCGCCAAAAGCATAAATATTTTGATCGTCGTCGCCCACCGCCAGCAATGACAGCTTGTCTTCTTCACTATTCAGCGAACGTCCGGCCAATGCGCTGATCAGATCGTAATGTTCGGCGTTGATGTCCTGATATTCATCAACCAGCAGATAGCGCAAGCCGGATAATAATCGGTCGCGTTGAATAGCCGGACCAATATCGTCACCGAGTTCGGATTTTCTCAATTGTGCGGTGGCGGTTTTAATCACCTCTGAAAAGTCGACGCTTTCACCACGTTCGGCGGCAACTACATAACTGGTGCCGGTTAATCGCAATGCCAATCCATGCAGAGTTTGCACCGTCACGCCCGCGGCATCGGCACCGACCAATGCCCATAAGCGTCGTCGAATTTCTATAGTTGCCGAGCGGTTGTAGCACAGCACCATAATGTCTTCTGGCGGCACCATACATTCACGCAGTAACCAGGCGACGCGATGCACGATGATTTTGGTTTTGCCGGAACCGGGGCCTGCCAAAACCAAGTGACTGCCTTCCAGCGGCGCAGCCACGATGGCTTGTTGTTCGGGATTTTGTAGATCGATAAGGATGCGCCGGTGTGCGGCCTCGGTGGTCGCTATTTCCAGAATATCCTGACGACCGGCAAAGTAGCGATGCACAAATTCGTCTCTGTCCATGCCGAAGTAATCAACAATAAACGCCATGGCCGCTTGAATTTTGCCCAATGCCAGCCGGGCGTATTCGGCCATCACATGCACCTGGATGATTTTGTCTTTGTAATGTACAGCAAGCTCGGCGTAATCGGAGTTCTTGAATTGCCTGCGCCTGGCGTCGGCATTAAGCTGGATGCTCATTGCGGCACGAAATACCGCTTTGCCGCGCGCCAGATGCAATACCTCGTTGGTGTCCAAATACATTAATGCCGCCGCCAACGCCACATTCCAGTCGCGCACATCCAGATCTTGCAAGGTCAAATCAGCTTGCAAGGCGGCTTCCAAATCGCCTTGTTTACAGGTAACCAGCAGGTTATTGCCTTGCCGGTGCGTAACAAAATAATTGACCAGTGCCTGAGCCAGCCGCATGCGTTTTTGGCGGATGTCTTCAATCTTCCGCCAGCTGCGGCGTAACTTTAGATAACGATTGTCCTGTCCAGCCGGACGTAATTCAAAAAAGCCGTGTTTACCGTCCTCATTACTGAAAGCCTCAGCAAAAGATTTCAGCAATCGCGACAACTTGTCGGGTTCCAGTTCAACACCGGCATCTCGGCGCAAGGTATCGCATAAACGCCGTACATTCAGCATTTGCCATTGCTCTTGATCGGCATCGGGTGCAGCCTCACGCAAACTGGCGATTAACGCATCCTCCAGTTTGCGTAAAGCTTCCAGCCGATCCGATGTGTCGGGATCGCGGTATAAGGTCACGCCGATTTCGGTGTCGTTCGATACCAATTTGAATCGGTCCAGCTCGCGCAACATGTTCTGTACTTCAAGGGAATTGCGGCCGGTGGCCAGCATTAAATCATCGGTGCTGATACCTTCGTCGTCTTCGCTGTAGAACAATTGCGAAAGCAGGGTGACGTAAGGCTCGATGTCGGTATTCGGCCCTAATTTTTTCTCCAGCAAGGCTCTGGCTTCATCGATACTGGCAACCTGTAAACTGCCCGGAAATAAGCGGGTATGATTTTCCTGGCGCTCCAGCAAACGCGCTTCTTCCAGCCAAGCCACGGCGATACGTACTTTGGTATCGGCATCGTTAGCGTCAGGATCAATGCCGTGTTTGTCGGGAATTTCCAACAGGATTTCGCCGCTGGTGACCACCACCGAACCTTCGCTGCGGTCTTTACGCTCAATGCTGCGCAGTGCTTTTAAAATGGCGTAAATATCGTGCTGAGTCAGCCGGGAGTTGCGTAACAAGCGAAACTGCACGTCAAGATCGGCATCGTCGTAGAGCAACACGCAACGAGCGGGATCTTGATCGCGTCCGGCGCGCCCCGCTTCTTGCAGATAATTTTCCAGCGAACCCGGCGTATCCAAATGTACTACCAAGCGCACGTCGGCTTTATCGACGCCCATGCCAAAGGCATTGGTTGCAGCAATAACGCGCAACTCGCCTTTGATAAAGGCTTCCTGTACCTGACGTTTTTGTTCCGGCGGCATTCCGCCATGAAAATAGCCGCAATCAAGTCCAGCTTGTTTTAAAAACTCGGCCATTTCCTCCACGGTTTTCTGGCGGGCGCAAAAGATGATGGCGCCGCCTTCGTCGCGTAAAGTGTGTTCCAGTAAACGCAGCACTTCCGGATATTTGGCTTGGGCGGGCACGGCATGGACTTCATAAAGCAAATTTTCGCGGCGCACGCCGCCGGACAAAGATTCTAAGGTGATACCCAAGCGCTTATGAAAATGCTCGACAATGTCATCTATCACGTCCGGTTTGGCGGTGGCGGTAAAACAAAATACCGGCGATGGCTTATCCTTTTGTCGGTTCTTGATGAAATTCGACACATATAAATAATCGGGGCGAAAATCGTGTCCCCATTTTGATAAGCAATGTGCCTCGTCGAAAACCCAGGCACCTACCTCTCTGTGCATCAGGGCTTTGGTAAATGCGACGCTCCTAAATTGTTCCGGCGCAACAAATATTAAGCCCAGGTCGCCCAGTCGCAACTTGTCCAGCATCACCCGTCTTTCCAACGGATTGAGCAGGCTGTTGAGATAACCGGCGCAGGTAATGCCGCGCCCTTCCAGATTATCAACCTGATCTTTCATTAACGATTGCAACGGCGAAATCACTACCGTGAGACTGCCGTTACGATAATAACGGGCCAGGGCAGGGAGCTGGAAACATAAGGACTTGCCGCCGCCGGTCGGTAAAATCGCCAGCATTGATGTGCCTGCAAAGCCGTATTCGACAATGGTTTGTTGCAGTGACTTACCGTCGGCAGCGGCAGGCGTAGGCCGAAATTGGGTCATCCCCGGAAAATATCGGGGTAGCAATTGCAGGAGATCATGCTGATCTTTACACCAAACACAATCGGCATCGCCGCAAGGCACATCGCGCAGAATCTTAATCAGCTCGCGTGTTTTCGGAAAATTTTTACTCACCCAAGGCGGCAGCACCGAATTACCGCCCGCTACTCGCAACCAAGCCAGCACATAAGCTAAAGATTTGTGCCATTCCGGATCGACCAGATAGTCGTTAATCACCCGTTGCTGTCCGGTTTTGCAAACCTTGCCATAGGTTACCTGTTGCCACGCAGCTTGTGCCTCGGGTAAAGAAGGACGCAGCGCGCGCCGTAAGGTGGCAAAGAAATTGGCTACACCCTTGCCGTTTTCCGATGTCAGCAGAAAATGCAGGCACAAGGCCTCGTTTGGCTGTTCTAAGACCCGTTGGCTTAAGGCTTCACGCTGATCCAGAAATAACTGGTAAGCCAGTTCAGCATCACGGACCGGATCGTTACGCGTTGTGCTACACAGCTTGTAATCTTTGACCAGACGGTGATACGGATTTTGCGGAAAAGCCACCGGCGATAGTTCCAGCGTATCGACCAACGGCAAGCGATGCAGTGTTAAATCGGGATGCAATACCGACAACGCAGGCTGATCAAAGGCAATGACGTTATGGCCCAGGACAAACGCCGCGCCTTCGGTGATGGCATCCAGTTGAGCGACAATATTGCTCGCCTTGCCGGGGATGTGCGCTCTGGTATCGGTGTCAGGCCGATAGACACCGATTTCACGCAGCTTTAAACGGTCGTCACGAGCGGTTTCAATGTCGATGCAAAGGCACTTGGCTCTGATAATGTCGGGTTGATGAGCCATTTTTAGACAAAAGGATTGATTGAATATTGAAAAGGGTGCAAGCGATTGTGATTGAAACACAGATTTTACCAGCCCAAGTCTAAGCGCTGGCGCTGGGTTATATCAATCAGCTTGGTAATAATAGTTGCTAACGAAATTATTAAGCGATCTCGTCGAATAATCGAAAACTATCTGGACAGCGCATTTTTCTATCTCGAAGTTAATGTTGAGAAGAGGTATTCATCCGGTTTCAAGTTTTAAACAACGATCAAACCGCAGATGGCCTTTTGTCATCCCGCCGCATTGCCGGTTAACGACTTAGACGAGGAGATAGATTTTGAAACCCCTAATTTTAATATTAATGGCGCAACTGCTTTTAGCGAGCAACCTAGCGTTGGCTGAAGATTCCGTAACGGCAACGCAAGCCTTGGCAACGATGGATATTCAGGCAATGTCGCATAACGGCAAGTTGGAAATGACGCCGATTACTAGAAATGAAAACGATCTTAAATTGGATAAAAAGTTTCAGCTAGCTATAGCAGACGGGTTGCACTATTTATCAGCATATGGTCAATCGAATGCGGTTATTACAGGATCTTTTGATCCTGTTTTGAAATACTTTGATGATAAATATCGCCGCAGCGACTTTAAAATATTTTCTGCGCACAGCAGTGAAGCGGCTTTGTTATATGCAATGAAGGGCGCGACGGAACATGAAAAAGTGTTGGTTATTTCCAAAACCTGGGCAGAAGCCAATTACGCCAAAGGCTTTGCATTGTTTGAACTGGGGCAGTTGGGCGAGGCCAAATACTATCTGACCAAGGCCTTGGCGTTATCGCCTTTTAATGCGACTTATTTGTTTGAATTAGGGCAAGTTTTGTTGCGTGAAAAAAACTGGCAGCAAGCGTTGATAACCTTTAAATCCGGCAAGCAATGG
>JAQTQN010000184.1 GCA_028712225.1 Methylobacter sp. | reverse complement strand
ATGGTGGCCCAGATCGGCGAACAGGTGGATTTTTTGCGCTTTATGCCCGATAAAACCAAAGCTAACAGGCTACGTTGGTGGACGGCGCTGCTGGTCGCAGGGCCCGGTTGGATCATTTTCGGGATGATCCGGCAAATAGCGGGGGCGTTGTTGGCGCATTTGGCGATACGCCACGGCATCAGCCCTCAGCATGCTCATGAGCCGACCCAAATGTATCTGGTCGCCTATAACGAGTTATTTGATAATCCTCAATGGGCGCTGGCCGCCACAACGCTGTTCGTGATAATTAGCCAAATCAAGATTAATGTCACTAATGCTTATGCCGGTTCGCTGGCCTGGTCGAACTTTTTTTCGCGGCTGACACATAGTCATCCCGGCCGGGTTGTGTGGCTGCTGTTTAATGTCGCCATCGCGTTGTTGCTGATGGAATTCGGTGTGTTCGGTGCGTTGGAAAAGGTGCTGGGGCTGTTTTCCAATATGTCGATTGCCTGGATCAGTACGGTGGCTGCGGAACTGATGATCAATAAACCGCTGGGCTTAAGCCCAAAAGTCATCGAATTCAAGCGCGCCTATCTGTCAGACCTGAATCCGGTCGGGCTTATTTCCACGTTCTTTGCGTCGGTAATTTCAATACTGGCTTACGTCGGGCTGTTCGGTGCCTATCCCAAGGCATTTTCGGCCTTTATCGCTCTTGGGCTGGCATTTGTGCTGACTCCGGCAATTGCCTATTTCAGCAGCGGCAAGCATTATCTGGTACGCGATCGTAAAGAAAAGAACCGTAAATCGCATAATAAATGTTCGATCTGCGAAAACGAGTTCGAGCATGACGACATCGCTTATTGCCCCGCGTATGCAGGTAGTATCTGCTCGCTGTGCTGCACGCTGGATGCTCGCTGCCTGGATGCCTGCAAGCCGGGGTTTCGCTTTGACGATTATTTGGAATCTATAGCTAAACGCTTTTTGCCTGATGCGATGAGCATCACCGCCCGCTTGCGTTTGTTGCGTTTTACGCTGATGTTTTTGTTCCTGTCGGTGCTGACGGGGATTTTTGTCAGCACCATTTATTATCAGGATTTATTAAGTGTGCAGCAGAATTCTCCGACCTTTCAGCTGCTGCTGAATAACTTTTTAAAAATCTATGCCTCGCTACTGGTATTTATCGGTCTATGTACCTGGTGGCTAATCCTGAATGCGGAAAGCCGACGGGTTGCTCATGAAGAAACGTCTAAACAAACTCAACGATTGTTGCTGGAAATCGACGAGCATAAAAAAACCGACCTCAAACTCCAGCAGGCCATCAAAATGGCGGATACCGCCAATCAGGCAAAAAGCCGTTTTTTAAGCAATATGAGCCACGAGATCCGCTCGCCGCTGAACAGTATCATCGGCTATGCGCATATCCTGCATCAGGACCCGGCTATTCCTGCACACCGTAAACAAGCAGTGGAAACACTGAAGCGCAGCGGCGAACATCTGGGCTCGTTGATAGAAGATATTCTGGATATTGCCCGCATTGAGGCCCGTAAATTCGACCTGGTGATGGAACCCATTCATTTCCCGAGCTTTATCGAACATTTAGTGCAGATTTATCAAGCACAAGCGGAAGACAAAGGCCTGAGTTTTATTTGCCAGTTTACCAATACCTTGCCGCAACGAGTGCGTGGAGATGAAAAGCGGGTGGGACAGATTTTGATCAATTTGCTTAGCAACGCGATCAAATTTACTGACAGTGGCAAGATCATCTTTCGTATTGCTTATAGTGGTGGCGTCGCTAATTTTCAGGTGCTTGACACGGGGAGCGGCATGAATGAAGAACAACTGAAAAATATTTTTCAACCCTTTACCAGGGTGCATAATCCTACCGGCAATGCGATTGCCGGTAGCGGCTTAGGCTTGACCATCAGTAAAGTGCTGACCGAAATGATGGGCGGCGAATTGACCGTACAAAGTCAGCCGGGAGAAGGTTCTGCTTTTGTAGTGCGTTTGCTGTTACCCAGTCTCGGCACCGAAACCGAGCAAAGTCCGCCGGGCAATATCGTCGGTTATCAGGGGCATCGTCGTAAAATTTTGATTGTCGATGATCAGCGTGAACATCGCGAATTGCTTTTGGCTATCCTGGAACCGTTAGGATTTTACTTGAGCGAGGCTTGCTCAGGCGAAGAGTGTTTACTAAAAGTGAATGACGATCCGCCCGACCTGATTTTGCTGGATATTTCCATGACCGGCATCGACGGCATGGAAACAGCTCTGCAATTGCGTCAACAAGATTGGACCATGCCGATAGTTGTTTTGAGTGCAAATGCGTATCCTAGTGACCGACTCGCCACCTTGAAAGCCGGCTGTAACGACTTTCTGGCCAAGCCGATACAGGTGCCTGATCTTATGAATAAGCTGAAATTGTACTTGTCGCTGACGTGGCAATATCAACTTGATGTAAACCCAAAAGCGCATTCAGTTAATGATGCATTAGCAGTCCCACCTGCGTCTTTGCTAAAACCTTGCATTGAGTTCGTACAAATCGGCGATATTTTCGGCTTAAAAAGGGTTTTAGGGGAACTCAGTGAATCTGAGCCTCAATACGCTGCATATTTTGCAAAAATCATCACGTTGGCAAATCAATTCAAAATTGCGGAAATCAGGAAATTGCTGAACATTACCAAACAAGAGTCGCCATGATAGAACCGACCTCCAGTAAAGGCACTGTACTGATAGTCGATGATACGCCAGGCAATCTGGCGTTATTGTCAGATACGTTATCTGAAGCCGGGTACCGGGTATTAGTAGCCACTGACGGCTGCTCAGCTATCGAGCAAATCCAATACATTAAGCCGGACATTATCCTGCTGGATGTCATGATGCCCGGTATAGACGGGTTTGAAACCTGTAATCGTTTAAAAGCCAACCCAACGACGGCATCAATTCCGGTGATATTCATGACCGGCTTAAGTGAACTGGACGATCTATTGCGAGGATTTGGCGAAGGCGCACTGGATTACATCGTTAAACCGATACGCCCGGCCGAGGTATTAGCTAGAATTGAAGTCCATTTAACCCAAACACGTAATTTGCTCAGAGCTGAACGGCTATTGGCTCACGGCGATTTTGCCGCAGTGACGGTAGATGATTGTGGTGGAATTGTTTGGTTAACATCCACAGCGGAACAATGGCTCAGGGATTTTACTTTTCAGCAAGGCTTGCCGACCGAAAGTAATGTGAATGATTTTTTGCCCCAAACTATTCTGGTTTGGTTCCAACACTGGCTGCAACGTACAGGCAACATTGACAATGAGCAGGAAGAATTCGAGCTTGCGCCCGGCTTTAGCACCCGGATTAGCCCGTGCCAGCAACCCGGCGAATATTTATTGCTGTTGCAACGTGAAACCCTGCCCTGGAATCCGGAAAGCTTGCGCGACAGCCTGAAATTAACCTTCCGTGAGGCGGAAATATTAATGTGGATTGCCCGCGGAAAAACCAATAAGGAAATCGGCATTATCCTTACTACCAGCCCAAGAACTGTCAATAAACACCTGGAACATATTTTTGAGAAATTGGGAGTTTCGACGCGCGCAGCCGCTGTTGCGATGGTGTTACAAACAAATTGACCTAACCGGCAATAGAACGCAAGGAATTATGAATTAACTGGCTGAGCTAAGGTTTGAAAATGTCACAATCGCAAATATCCTAAATTAGCTATGGATAAATGCTTATCGTAATTAGTGACCACCTCGAAAAACCCTGCGCTTCGACAGGCTCAGTGCGAACGAAATATTATAAATCAACCTGTTACGTTCGTGGTGAGCTTGTCGAACCATGACTGTGACAGGTTTTTCGAGGTACCCTAGTGATGGCAAGAATATCTCGCGAATTCAAACATTCAGTTAATTTTTATTTTTTGACTCCATTTGTCTGGAAATAAGCAGGATGGTTTCCGCATGGAACGTATTGATTTAAATAGCCGCTACGGATGAAACCTAACTAAACTTATTCCATACAACTTGGAAGCAAATGACGTTTATTTAACCAATCTTATGGGTTGTAAATCGTCGATTTCGAAAGATTCGGAGTTACCTCTAATAAAACTCACACTATAAGCGTTAGCTGGGTATTTTGTTGAGGGCGATGCAGTCCAAAACCAATCCTGCGGAGTGTCTGGAAATGCTGTCGCGTTAATCATGGGGCGCTCTTTGACAGTAACATCCACAATACTGGATAATTCTTTAATCGAAGGCAAATGCCAGCCGGGTTGAGTTTTAGCATAGTCAATTGCTTGTTTATACGTTAATTCAAGCGCAGTACCAGTACAAGTATTACCATTCCAAGTTTGCCCTTCGTTACAGCGTCGCCAGATCAATCCCGTTCTGGTGTCCAACGTTAGCGCGTTGTTACGGCCTTGCTCGTCCGCTAGATAGCTAAAACGTGCAGCCAAGTTATATATGACTGCCGGTCGGGTAGATAAGTTTTCAGGAAACAGATCAAAAATAATCTTTTCCAGCAGACCAGTTGAACGGCAGCTTGGATCGCCATCGATGGTTCTCCCCTCGTATTTAGTTGGATTTTGAGAAATGGAAAATCCCCCTATACCATTGGGCATTGCCGTATAACCGCCGCCTGAGTAATTTTCATGCACAGATACGGGAAACTTTATATCGATTTCAATCTTGGCTTGATTTTCAGCGGGGGTAAGATAAATTTCAATGCGTTTAAGAGGATGGCTTGCAGAGTCGCACTCCGAAATCATTTCGTCAACCTGCCTTGACAGATCTCCAGCAATATAGCGAAACTCAAATATGTGGAAAAAGACATCCCGATCACTAAACGGATTACGATAACGAAACGCTTCCGGATAGGCTGTTTTACCTCTCTGCTCAACCAAGATCGGCAATTGCTTTTTTAAAATATCTCGCGCGGTACTGTAATCTAAATTAATGGTTTTCTTGGTCTCAAGTTTATAGGGTCTGTCAGCGGATTCTATCTTCAATGCTCCACAGCCGGACGTTATTAACGGTAGCAATAAACTAAAGACTAGATGTTTTTTTGGTTTTCTTGATTTAAAAGTAACTTTCATAAAAAGGATTCACTAAGCATTCATGGTGGTGGTTGTGTTGCGTTAATTAATCATGGTAAACCCCCGGCTATGTCGGGGGACTCTCAGAGGTTTGACCTATAAGGCGGTCAATAGGATTCTCGTCAAACTTGATCAATAGTTTGGAGAATCAAAAATGAGAGAGTATCAAAGTCTGAGTCACACGAGATGGAATTGCACAGATACCTCAGGGTCAGACTCAATTGATTGCCGGATGAAAACCAGGGTCGCAGGTACGATTGGCAAAGCGTAATCATACGAACTTTAAGGCTCACATTTCTCCGAATACGCTTCGCTATTCGGGCTGCCAACGGCAGTCCGGTGGATTGCCCTGTTAGGCAATTTGGCAAGTAGATCAACATAGGCCTCTTCCACTAGCTGCTGGGGAGAAACGGCTAATCTTTCCAACAGATCATGCGCGATTGAAATGCCGGTTTCATTGGGTTCGTTGTCAGCCAAGACTACTTCCAGCTCAAGAAAATCCCCCAACCCTTCTACCCTGTCCAGATGCACTCGCGTTCTTCCCACCAAGAACAACGTGCGGTGTTTGCGAACACGACCACCCACACCGTAAGCCAGCTCCAATGTTTGGCGGAGCGTATCGGGTGACGATGTGGGCGAAATGACATAAAAAGATTCTTTTGGGCCAGCGCTGTCTGAACGCTGATAAAAAATCAGTT
>JAQTQN010000183.1 GCA_028712225.1 Methylobacter sp. | reverse complement strand
CCGGCTTCGTTTGATCCGGCAGCACGTGAATTAACGGTTGAAGCCGCGCGCGCGGTCGGTTTGAGTCAGGCAATTTTATTGGAAGAGCCGCAGGCAGCATTGTATAGCTGGATTGAAAAAAGCCACGGCGATTGGCGCAAGCAGGCGGAAGTCGGCGATATTATTCTAGTGATTGATGTTGGCGGCGGCACGACAGATTTATCGTTGATTGCCGTTACCCAAAACAATGGCAATTTGGAACTGACCCGCGTCGCAGTCGGCGATCATATTTTACTGGGCGGCGACAATATGGATTTGGCGCTGGCCTACACGGTTAAAGCCAAGTTGGAAACAGATGACAAGCGCTTGGAATCTTGGCAAGTTCAAGCCTTGACCCACAGCTGCCGGGATGCCAAAGAAAAAATCTTCAATCACCAAGACATTGATAATGTGCCGATTGTGGTTGCTAGTCGAGGATCCTCGTTAATTGGCGGTACCTTGCGTACAGAATTGACCCGAGATGAAGTTAACAGGGTATTGGTGGAAGGTTTTCTGCCTCACGTATCAGCGGGCGACAGGCCGGTAAGTCGGCCACGCTCAGGCTTAAGAACGGCGGGGTTGCCGTATGCGCAAGATGCTGCTATCACTCGACATTTGGCCGCCTTTTTGACCAAACAGCTCACTGCTACTGATGAGCTAAGCGATATAAATTTGCCGATCCATGCCACTTTTCTGCACCCGACAGCCGTGTTATTCAACGGCGGCGTGTTAAAAGCCGAGGGCTTGGCGCAGCGGTTAATGGACGTGCTGAATAATTGGTTGCGAGCTGAACAGGCGCCGGATGCAAGATTGTTGGAGGGCGCTGATCTTGATTTAGCGGTTGCCCGTGGCGCTGCCTACTATGGCTTTGTGCGCAAAGGTAAAGGTGTGCGTATCAAAGGCGGTACTGCGGCGTCTTATTATGTGGGTATCGAAAGCGCGATGCCTGCAGTACCGGGTTTGCCGCCGCAAATCGAAGCGTTGTGTATCGCGCCGTTTGGCATGGAAGAAGGTACGCGCCAAGAACTGCCCGATGACGAATTTGGCTTGGTGATTGGTGAGCCGGTCAGATTTCGTTTTTTTGCCTCAACCAGTCGTCGTGACGATATAGCGGGTACTCGGTTGGAATATTGGACTGATCGTGAACTTGATGAGCTTGATGAGATCGAAATTACTCTCCCGGAAGAAGGGCGTAAACCAGGGGAGGTCATTCCTGTGCATCTGGGGGCCGCAGTCACTGAAGTGGGCACTTTGGAACTAAACGCAGTATCACAACAAGATGGTACTAACTGGAAGATTGAGTTTGATGTCAGGGCAGGGGAAAGCGGTTAACCGTTAGCACAACGCTATGAAACCTGATTCATATATTGATATTTCAATCAGCGGCCAACGTTTATCTTTGATTAAAGAGGGTCAGCTGCTACAAAGTTACCCAATCTCCACGGCTAAGAATGGCGCGGGAGAATTGATGGGTAGTGAATGCACACCTACTGGTTGGCATCGCATTAGGGCAAAAATTGGCGCCGGTCAGCCGTCGCATGCAGTGTTTGTCGGCAGACGCCCTACTGGAGAAATTTATAGCACCGACTTGCAGCAACAAAACCCACAGCGCGACTGGGTGCTGACTAGGATTTTATGGCTAGGCGGATTGGAACCCGGCCTTAACCGATACGGCAAAGTCGATAGCACGTGGCGCTATATTTATATCCATGGTTGTCCGGATGAAAAAATCGATGGCACGCCGGGTTCGCATGGCTGTGTACGAATGAAAAATATCGATTTGATTGAATTGTTCGATCGCGTGGATACTGGGCTGAAAGTTTATATTCATGACTGAATTATTTAAAACGCGCTTAGTGTTGGGCGTTGAGTACGATGGTAGCGGCTATAGCGGCTGGCAGTGGCAGGCCAATCGACAGAGCGTGCAGCTGGTGTTGGAACGCGCATTGTCGAAAGTGGCCAATCATCCAGTGGCGGTAATGTGTGCAGGCAGAACCGATGCCGGTGTGCATGCGCTGGAACAAGTGGTGCATTTCGATACCGGCAGTCAACGAGAGTTGCATGCATGGCTTCTGGGTGGTAATACCAACTTGCCGGACGATGTCAAAATCACGTGGGTTAAAGAGGCTGTGGGTGACTTTCATGCTCGGTACAGCGCCATTGCCCGTTTTTATCGCTACATTATTCTAAACAGGCCGGTTAAATCGGCATTACAACGCAAGCAAGTGACGTGGTGTTATCCATCGTTGGATGCAGAAAAAATGCATCAGGCAGCGCAATGCTTGATCGGGCAACACGATTTTTCCTCGTTTCGGGCGCAAGGTTGTCAGTCCAAAAGTCCTTTTCGAAATATGTACTTTGTTGATGTATATCGGCAAGGCGATAAGGTCATTATGGATATTTCCGCCAATGCTTTTTTACACCATATGGTTAGAAATATTGCCGGTGTGTTAATGGATATTGGGTCAGGAAAACAACCGCTAGACTGGACGCAACAATTACTTGAGTTAAAAAGTCGCAAACTGGGAGGCGTAACAGCATCGCCGGATGGCTTATACCTGGGCGCTGTGTATTACCCTGAGCATTACGGCATTACTAAGCACCCGCTATTTGAGAAATTACCACTAGATGCCAAGCGCTTTGATTAGTGACATTTTTAATGATTGGTCAGAAATGAGCGGTGGTTTGGATTTGTCAATAAACGAGCAAATGCTGTTTGCTGAGCGGCTAAAACTCTTCAGAGAGAATAGGTTGACGCCTTGTCAGTAAAAACTTTTTAAGTTATAACGAACGGACGTGGCGGGTTGATCTAACCGGCCGAATTTTTAATATACATTAGAGATGGTCTTAAACCATCCGAGGAAGCTGTGATGAGTGCATTGACTGCAGAAAACTTGGGCCTGAAAAGCGTCGGTAAGATTTATTACAATATTAGTTACGACGATCTTTTTGAACACGAACTTCATAACAGTGAAGGACGTGTCTCCAGCAATGGCACCATGATGGTCGATACCGGCAAATTTACCGGTAGATCGCCAAAAGACAAGTATTTTGTACAGCAGACACCATCCAGTAACCATATCGCCTGGGGCAACATTAATAAGCCTATTTCACCAGAGATTTTCGATGAACTATATGCTGATGTTATCGATTATCTCTCTGATAAAAATGTGTATGTAACTGATGGTTTTAGCGGCGCGCATCCTGATACTCGCAAATCAGTGCGCTTTATCACTGAGTTTGCCTGGCAATCGCATTTTGTTAAAAACATGTTTATCCGGCCAACGGATGAGCAATTGGGCGGTTTCTCACCTGATTTTCGTGTTTACAATGCCAGCAATTTAGTGAATGAAAAATGGCAAAAACAAGGCCTGAATTCCGAAGTGTTTTGCATTTTTAACGTTGAAAAGAATATCGCGATTATCGGCGGTACTTGGTACGGCGGAGAGATGAAGAAAGGCATCTTCACGATGATGAATTATTGGTTGCCGCTGGAAGGCATTTTGTCGATGCACTGCAGCGCCAATGTCGGTAAAGATGGCGATGTGGCGTTGTTTTTCGGACTTTCCGGCACGGGTAAAACCACCTTGTCAACGGATGCCAACCGCAAATTGATCGGTGATGATGAGCATGGCTGGAATGGTCATGGCGTGTTCAATTTTGAAGGCGGATGTTATGCCAAATGTATTGGGCTGACGCCTGAAACAGAACCTGAAATTTTTAACGCTATCAAGCGCGATGCCTTACTTGAAAACGTGGTTTATGACGAAGATGGCGTGGTGGATTTTTTCGATAGTACCAAAACTGAAAATACCCGTGTTTCTTATCCCATTGAGCATATAGATAATCATGAAGCCAGCCTAAAAGCCGGGCAGCCGCGGAACATCATTTTTTTAAGTTGCGATGCTTTTGGGGTGTTACCGCCTGTCTCTAAGCTGACTAAAGAGCAAGCGATGTATTATTTCTTGTCTGGCTATACTGCCAAGGTTGCCGGTACTGAGCGCGGCATTATCGAGCCGCAAGCTACATTTTCAGCGTGTTTTGGTGAGGCTTTCTTACCGCTACACCCAACTGTTTACGCCAAGTTGTTGGGCGAGAAGATGGAGAAGCACGGTGTTAATGCCTATTTGGTGAATACCGGCTGGGCGGGTGGTGGCTACGGTATTGGTAAACGTATGAGTATTAAAGCGACTCGTGCATGTATCAATGCCATTCTCGATGGAAGTATTAATAACGTCGAATTTGAAACTGTGCCGTTTTTTGGCCTGAATATCCCAAAACAGTTGCCGGGAGTTGAAGATTCTTTATTGAATCCTCGTGACGCTTGGGCAGACAAGGCGCATTTTGATGAAATAGCAGCAAAATTGGCCGGTATGTTTGTCGACAATTTTAAGAAGTATATCGTCGCCAATGATGACTTCGATTTTACTCAAGCTGGGCCGCGTATTTAACTTCAAATGCCACACGAGTGGTTTGAGCTGTTTGTTATTGATAACAAAAGCCGGGCCACTCGATTAATACAGTGTTTATTGGAGACTTTTTTCTGATTGAGGCAAAGATGAAAACTTACCGTAAGTTGAGTTTGGTTTGTTTATCTTTATTGGTGGCTATGCCAATGTCCATCTCGGTAGTCTTTGCCAAAAATGAGGGTGCTAACTCTAACGTCGATAAAGTCAGTCCTGTCAAAAAACCTAACACTACTAAAACAACAGTCGTAAAAAAATTTTCTAAAAGCAAAGCTAATAAGAATCTTCAGGCAAAATCTGCTATCGCTGTTATCGATGATGAGCAGCATAAATCCCTGGATTTATCTTTGTCTATTGATGATTTTGAAAAAAGTGCTCTCAATGAGCAAATAGATCATGCCTTTGAAACAGCGCCGGAAAGTATTTTTGCAATTAAAAAGAAACCGCCGCGGTCATTGACACTCGATGGACAGATATTGATGTCTCAAGAGCCGGAAGCAGATAAGAAAAAGTCTATGGATGGTGCTGGTATCAGTATCAACCTGAAGCGCTGAACGACAATCCCAAAAATGTTGCTGAGAGATTATTTGTTAACCGGATTATTTAGGACAATTACCCGGTTTCTTCCTTCTCTTTTCGCTTGATACATCGCCTGATCGGCGACTTCTATCATTTGCTTATGATGACTGTATTGCTTGTTGAACATTGCTACACCAATGCTAGCTGTCAGCAAATGGTTATTAAAGCGCTGGCTTAAAATTTTGCCCCGACGCTCGATTTCCTTTCTTATACGCTCAGCATAGCCGCGGGCACCATTTTCATCGGCATTCTTGAGTACAAACAAAAATTCCTCTCCGCCGTAACGGCCGATAAAGTCTGCTGGCCTTGTTAGGCTTCTTAAAATATCCGCGACAATTTTCAATGCATCGTCACCGGCTTGATGTCCGCAGAGATCATTGAATAATTTAAATTTATCAACATCGATAAAACCAATGGCAATTCTGTCCAGGCTGTTAGGTTCCCGTTGGAAAGTTTGCGTCAAAAACTGATCTATCATCCTTTTGTTGAATAACTGTGTGAGCGGATCAAGTTGGGCGCGTTTTTTCTCCATATCGTATTGCCGGGCATTGATTAGGGCTATGCCAAGTTCGTCAGCGATAGGCATGAGCTCAGCTAGTAAATACTGGTGCATTGGTCTTTTTGAAAGTGCATTGTCGGCATACAGCAGCCCAACTAAGCTGTTGTCACGTAACACCGGTACAACAATAAATTCTTCAGACTGCAGA
>JAQTQN010000182.1 GCA_028712225.1 Methylobacter sp. | reverse complement strand
CGTCGCGATTCATGTCGTTCAGAACCAATAACATGCAGGCCGCCGCTGGCAAGCACTTGCTCATGCCTGTCAAGCCAAATGCCGCGTACGCGTAATTTTTCCTCATCACTTGCATCATTTCCCAACGCTGACAGCTCAGCTTCCAAATTACCACCGAGAACAATATCAGTACCTCGCCCCGCCATGTTTGTAGCTATGGTAACCGCTCCTGGCATTCCCGCTTGCTCAATAATATGTGCTTCCCGCTCATGTTGCTTAGCATTTAAAACTTCATGCTTAATGCCTAGTTGTTTTAGTAAGGCTGAAAGACGCTCTGAATTTTCAATTGATGTCGTCCCAACTAAAACCGGCTGCCCTCGGTTAACACAATCTTTAATGTCATTGGCGACAGCATTGTATTTTTCATCGGCTGTCAAATAGACCAAATCACCCAAGTCCTTACGCACCAATGGCCTATGAGTAGGAATAACAACGACTTCCAATCCATATATCTTGTTTAACTCAAATGCTTCGGTATCTGCCGTGCCTGTCATACCTGACAGTTTTTCGTACAAGCGAAAGTAATTTTGGAACGTTATCGAGGCAAGCGTTTGATTTTCGTTGTGAATGGTAACGTGCTCTTTAGCTTCAATCGCTTGATGTAAGCCTTCAGACCACCGACGACCGGGCATAATTCGACCAGTAAACTCATCGACGATGATAACTTCATCGTTTGCCGCGATGTAATCGACATCTTTTTTAAACAGCAAATGAGCACGCAATGAAGCATTCAGATAATGCATTAAACGAATACTAGATGCGTCATACAAACTGCTGCCTTCCGGCATCAGTCCATGCTCAACCATCAATTCTTCGACATGCTCATGCCCAGCTTCGGTCAAATAGACCTGACGTGCTTTTTCATCAACTGAAAAATCGCCTGGGCCATCTTCATTTTCTTGTTTGGTCAAAAACGCAATTATATTGTTAGTTTTGACATAAACATCAGTGCTTTCTTCTGTGGGGCCCGAGATAATAAGCGGTGTTCTAGCCTCATCAATTAAAATTGAATCAACTTCATCGACTACTGCAAAGTAAAGATCTCGTTGGACTTTCTGATCCAAACTAAAAGCCATGTTGTCGCGCAAATAATCAAAGCCAAACTCGTTATTTGTGCCGTAAGTGATATCAGCTGCATATGCTTCTCGTCTTTCACGAGTATCCAACTGGCTGACGATTACACCGGTACTTAATCCTAAAAATCCATATAGCCTGCCCATCCATTCAGCATCGCGTTTGGCTAGATAATCATTGACGGTAACCACATGAACACCACGCCCCGGTAAGGCGTTCAAATAGGCAGCAAGCGTGGCCATTAGAGTTTTGCCTTCTCCAGTCTTCATTTCAGCAATTTTGCCATCATGAAGTATCATGCCACCTATCAACTGCACGTCGAAATGACGCATACCAAAAACTCTGTTAGAAGCTTCTCGAACTGTTGCAAAAGCCTCGGGAATCAACTGATCGATTTTTTCACCTTGCGTTAGCCGGTTACGAAATTCCTGCGTTTTAGCTTTTAAAGCATCATCCGATAATTTTTCATATTCGGTAGCCAGCGCATTAACCTTTTTAACTAAGGTTCTTTTTTTCTTTACCAGCCTGTCATTACGGCTCCCTACAACAAATCTGACCAGTTTCCCCAACATGTTTTTTTCCGGTGTTATTAATGGATGATGAAATCAAAGTTCGCGATTATATACCCTGGATAGCTTTAATTACAGATAAAACACCCACCGCTACAAGGCAATCACGCTTAAACCAAGCTTAACAACCAGCACAGTCAGAATGACCACATCCTTGCTTTACAGGAATAAAATTGACTTAGCTAGTATGTAAGCAATACAATGCGCTCAGCTTGAAATTGATTTATCGTTATGCTTATTCTCTACGAGAGTTCTATGTTGTACTTGTTCGTCCTGTTTATCATAAGTAATTTTCAAATTTCCCAGCTCCATCAGCCTAAACAGGCTTACTACATTACAACTAAATTTTAGGATTACAAAATGGCTACAGGCACAGTTAAATGGTTTAACGCTGAAAAAGGTTTTGGTTTCATTCAACAAGAAAATGGACCAGATGTTTTCGTTCATTTTCGCAATATCAATAGCTCTGGCTTCAAGTCTCTTGATGAAGGACAAAAAGTTCAATTCAACGTAACACAAGGCCAAAAAGGCCCCCAAGCTGAAGAAGTTACATTGATCTAAGCTCTCGATATTAAGCCGCAACCTGCCGATGGCGGGTTGCGGCTTTTTTGTGCCTGGATTTTTCCATGCTTTATACTTACTTCATTACCATCTCTAGCAAATCGACTTATCTATTCACCCCAAATTAACTTGACCAGTTAATACAAAGGCCTATCTTACAGACAAACATTAAAACTTCGCTCCAAGCAAATCAATCCTTGCCACCCAAGCGTCTTACTAACCATGACAAAAAAACATAACGCATTCAAACCCGCGTTGTTATTTCCAAATAATGCTCTCGCCTATGTTTACAGTCAGATAGAGTTGCAAAAACGACTGCTCATCCCCGTTCGCGAGGCCTTGCCCGCCACTCTCTCAACGCATGTGGTGCATTGCATTATCAAGAAAAAGGAATTAATTATTTTCACCGATACCGCCGCGTGGGCCTCTCAATTGCGCTTCTACCACAACAGAGTGCTTACCTCAATTGCACCGCTTACAAAAGAATCAGTCAATTTGTTACAGGTTAGAGTTATAACGAGCTTACCTGATTTTGAGTTAAGACAAACCTACGCTCCAATTATTCCATCGGCAGAAAAAATTAAGCTCATCAGAAGCACAGGAATTATGGCTTCTGATGAGCATCTAAAACAGGCTTTAATAAAGCTCAGTGCAACTTTGCAACGCTTATCTGATAAGAGTTAAAAAATTACGCGGCAGACCGAACGCTTTGCGCAGAGCGCATAAATGAAATAGGAGCATCTTCCTCTTTTTCAAAGGTTACCATTTCCCAAGCATCCTTGTTGTTTAGCAACGTACGTAATAACTTGTTATTAAGTCCATGCCCTGATTTATAGCCGGTAAATTCACCAATCAAGCTATATCCTAAAAGATATAGATCGCCAATAGCATCCAGTATTTTGTGCTTAACAAATTCGTCCGCACTGCGTAAACCGTCTTCATTGAGCACTTTGTCGTCATCAACGACAATGGCATTATCAAGACTCCCGCCCAAAGCAAGATTATTTTGCCGCAACATTTCAATATCTTTCATGAAACCAAAAGTCCTAGCCCTACTGACTTCTTTAACAAAAGTAGTAGACGAAAAATCCATAGTGGCTGTTTTTACGTGCTCATCAAATGCGGGATGCTCAAAATCAATGGTAAAAGTAACCTTGAATCCTTCGAAGGGCTCAAAGGCCGCCCATTTATCACCATCTTCTACCCGAATGCTTCGCTTAATACGAATATACTGCTTGGGACTATCCTGCTCCTCAACTCCAGCTGACTGCAATAAAAATACAAACGGTCCAGCACTGCCGTCCATAATTGGAACTTCTGCAGCACTCACATCGATAATTGCGTTATCAATGCCTAGCCCGGCCAATGCAGAAAGCAAATGTTCTACTGTAGAGATCTTAACTTCACCAGCTACCAGTGTAGTCGACAATACGGTCTCTCCGACGTTTTCTGGAGTCGCATCAATAGTGACAGGCTGCGCTAAATCCACTCTGCGAAATTTAATGCCGGTGTTTGCTTCAGCCGGGCGCAAAGTCAAATATACTTTTTCACCTGTATGAAGACCCACGCCCGTTGCCCTAATAGTGTTTTTTAATGTTCGCTGTTTAATCATAAGGTCAATAATGCCAAATAAAGAGGGCAGAAAATTGACAAGTTTAACACAAGCCAATTTATACCCTATGGATAGAACATCAATCTTTAATCAGCCTGCCGTCTTAGGAATGCTGGAATATCCAAATAATCCAAATCCACATCCTTTTTCGGTTGAGCACCAAAGCGCGTTTCTCTATTTTCAGCTTTATTACGCAAGACTGTTGGCGTATCAAATCCGCCATAGTTTTGTTCACCTGCAGAATTTTGATTAAGCCCAGATACAGACACTTTAGGTGCCATTTTAATAACTTTAGATGGCAAGCCCATTCCAGTCGCGACAACAGTGACCTTGATTTCGTCACCCAATTCAGGATTGATAGCTGTACCGATTTTGATAACGGCATCTTCTGATGCAAATTCATGCACGATATTACCCACTTCGTTGAATTCGGCAATGCCCATGTCAGAAGCAGAAATATTCACCAAAATTCCACGAGCGCCTTGCAAATTGATGTCTTCCAGCAAAGGACAAGCGATTGCTTTCTCAGCAGCTTCTCGGGCTCTGTGTTCACCTGTTGCAGAACCAATACCCATAATAGCAGCCCCCATTCCCGACATCACAGTTCTGACATCAGCAAAATCGACGTTAATCATACCTGGGTGAACAATCAATTCGGTAATACCCTGTACCGCATCCAACAAAACGTCATTAGCAGCCTTGAAGGCATTCATTAATGACACATTATTACCCAGCACCGGCAACAACTTTTGATTAGGAATAGTGATCAGTGAATCGACATATTTTTCAAGTTCGGCAATGCCCTGCTCAGCAATCGCCATTTTCTTTTTACCTTCAAACAAAAATGGCTTAGTGACAACAGCAACAGTCAAAATCCCCATGCCGCGGGCAATTTCGGCAATAACAGGAATAGCACCGGTACCGGTACCGCCGCCCATACCTGCAGTCAGGAACACCATATCTGCCCCTTCAAGCACTTCTCTAATACGGTCTTTATTTTCGCCAGCAGCTTGGCGACCCACTTCCGGATTAGTGCCTGCCCCCAGACCCTTAGTCAATTCAAGACCTAGCTGAATGATGGTGCCAACGCCTAATTTCCTTAACGCTTGGGCATCTGTATTGGCACAGATAAACTCAACGCCTTCGATGTTGCTGCCAACCATGTGACTAACCGCGTTACCGCCACCACCACCAACGCCGATCACCTTAATTACTGCATTTTCAGTACACATATCCATCAATTCATATTTCATTTTCGCTGCTCCTTTGAAGCTCTGAACACAATTAAAAATTACCTTGAAACCAATTTTTCATTTTAGAAAACACACTTGGACCATCGAGATCAAGGCCTTTACCAACGCCTTGATGATCTTTGCCATACATTAACAATCCCACACCCGTCGAATGAATTGGATTTTTTACCACCTCGGTCAAGCCGGTGACATTTTGAGGAACTCCCACACGCACAGGCATATGAAATATTTCTTCTGCCAACTCAATTAGCCCCATCACTTTGGCACTTCCGCCTGTCAACACCACACCGGCAGCAATTAGCTCTTCGTAACCACTTCTTCTCAATTCCGATTGCACCAGCAACATCAATTCTTCATAGCGTGGCTCAATAATCTCGGCTAAATTTTGCGTTGATATTTTTCGTGGAGCCCGATCACCAATACTCGGGACTTCTATGGTCTCGTCTACATTAGCCAATTGTGTTAAAGCGCATGCGTGCTTACGTTTAATATCTTCAGCATTGAGCGTGGGTGTCCGCAATGCCACTGCAATATCATTGGTTACTTGGTCACCAGCGATAGGAATCACAGCAGTATGTTTGATTGCGCCCTCAACAAAGATGGCAATATCAGTGGTGCCACCGCCAATATCGATTAAACAAACCCCTAATTCTTTTTCATCTTCAGTCAACACTGAATTACATGATGCCAATTGCTCCAAGACAATAT
>JAQTQN010000181.1 GCA_028712225.1 Methylobacter sp. | reverse complement strand
GTAAAGGGCAAAACCGCTAAAATTAAATTAAGCGTTATCACCAGTACGTCGGGTAATGCTGAAGAAAAAAGCGTGACATCGCGGGTCAAGACCAACACCAGGGTACTTAATGCGGTAGCGCCGATCAACAGCGCCTGAATAATCATAACGCCTGCAAACCGGCCAAAGAACAGGCCGTTGCGACTGCTGCGCAACACTATAAAACGCAAGGTGCCGCGTTCACGGTCCGAACAGGTTTGATCGGCAGCCAGTGTAATGCTCAACAATGGAAAGATAATAAGCGCAATATGCCAAAACACCCCGAACTCAGGAATGGGCCAGTGCTGTAACGACCCAAAACCGATAAAATCAAAAAAACTGAAGTGTTGATTAACGCCTTTTTCCTCTACCAATAAATCAGCAGCAAATCGAAGTGGGTAAAGCAGGATAAAATACCAAACGACTCCAAAGGCTAATAGAGAAAGTAAGCCTTTTCGAGTTGCAAAGCCCCTTTTGAGCTCAAACTGACTGATGAGCAAGAGTTGATTGAATAAACTGGGATGCATTGTTCTACTTTGTCCGTAGTGGATTGATTTTACTCTAGGTTTGTTCAGCAAGAGGTGGCACACAGTATACGGAAAACTTTTTATGAACAATCCAATTTCAATTATATTGCCCAGAGGCAGCCTTGAGTACCGTAAAATCCGAGTAACTATTCAGTCTTTAATCTGAGTGAGGCTATGCGTGTATTGTGTAGGGTGGATAAGCAACGCGCATCCACCGCATTTGCCGGATGCGCTAGCGCTTATCCAGCCTACGCATGACAGCTCGATCAAGAGACTGAATAGTTACAAACCCGATTGAATTATGAATAATCCCTCTCTAAGAGGCAGCCTTGAGTACCGTAAAACCCGAGTAACTATTCAGTCTTTAATCTGAGTGGGGCTATGCGTGTATTGTGTAGGGTGGATAAGCAACGCGCATCCACCGCATTTGCCGGATGCGCTAGCGCTTATCCAGCCTACGCATGACAGCTCGATCAAGAGACTGAATAGTTACAAACCCGATTGAATTATGAATAATCCCTCTCTAAGAGGCAGCCTTGAGTACCGTAAAACCCGAGTAACTATTCAGTCTTTAACCTGAGTGAGGCTATGCGTTTATTGTGTAGGGTGGATAAGCAACGCGCATCCACCGCATTTGCCGGATGCTCTAGCGCTTATCCAGCCTACGCATGACGGCTCAATCAAGAGACTGAATAATTACAAACCCGATTGAATTATGAATAATCCCTCTCTAATACGAAAATTACCCAACAATGCCGCAGGTAAAGACTATGTCGTCGGCGATTTGCATGGCTGTTTCGATCTGCTTGAGCAATTATTGGCGCACGTCTGTTTTGATACAAACGCTGACAGACTATTTTCCGTCGGCGACCTGATCGACCGCGGCCCGGATTCTCTACGCTGCCTTAGGCTTTTAACCGAGCCTTGGTTCTATGCGGTTCAGGGCAATCATGAGCTCATGATGCTCGATTTCTTAACGCCTTATCTCTCCACCGGTAAACTGAAAAATCTGGAGGACATCAGCGAAACCGGTTTCTTGGAATATGGTGGCGACTGGATTGCAGCCTATTTTCAACCTGAACACGAATGCATGTCGGACGAGTTTAATAACGGCCTTGCCATGATTTTGGAACTGCCGCGTTTCTTAGTAGTCGGGACGGGCAACGCGCGTTTTCATGTGGTACACGCAGAATTGGTTAAATCTGATTACCGCCATTCCGGGCAAACCGTCTGGTTGGATAGTGATATTGACCGCTGGGTTGACGGAGAAGATATAGACATAAATACCCTGGAGCGATTTTTTTGGGGACGAAAGCTGATGCGGAGCGAGGGTTACCCTGCTGTCCAGCAAGGGCTTTCAACCACCTTTTGCGGCCATACAGTTGCCAATATTCCTCGCCAAGTCCTTTCCCATCTTTGTATCGACACCGGAGCCTTCCTTACTTTAAATAATCATTATGCTAAGGCTGGAGAATATGGATTGACGCTATTCGATGTTCAGGAAGCAAGTTGGCTTCGGGCTTCTTATGGATCGTCGAACGTGATCATGGGCACTGCTATTTCGATGCCTTGTTAAAAAGGGTACGCGCGGCCCAACGAGCCAAGTCTGCAGGCCGAAACTTGGCTCCATAAAACAAACATCACTCAGCTCTCCACGCAGACTTGTTGCCAAGCCGAATGCTGTTGCAAGATCGTCAATGCAGATTCCAGCAATGCCAGGCCCGATTCGGTCCGGTGCCAAGTCGATGCGCCGGACGGATGCGGCAGCGGGATTGCCTCGGTACGGTGACCGTGAAAGGTGACCGGGTGCAGTTTACCGATTACATCGTTGAGTTTTTTCACCGGCATTAATTGACCGATGGCCAGTTTGCCAACCGGCAAAATCAAATCAGGTTTAAGCAAATCGATTTCCGCTTGCAGCCAGCCCGCGCAATGTTCTATTTCGGCCAGATTCGGTACACGGTCGCCGCCTTTGGGATTTTTGCCGGGAAAACAGCGACACACCGCGGCCATATACACGCTCCGTCTAAAACTTTCTTCATCCAAGCCGATGCGCTCAAACCATTTAAACATCGTTTTGCCGGCCGTCCAGGCAAACGGTTTACCAAAGCCGCCTTCCTTATCGCCGGGTGCCTGACCGATCAGTAAAATCTTCGACAATACCGGGCTGCCGGATACCACCGGCCCGATCATCCCCGGGCATTTACTGCAATCGGCTAATGCGGCACGATGCTCGCGCATGAGTTGTTCGCGGTTAGGCATGGGTCGTATTGAGCTTATAGATCAAGCTCAATACCCACCGGACAATGATCCGATCCGGTAATCTCCGGCAAAATAAACGCCTGCTTAACATTGCCAATCAGCGCTTGGCTGGTCAACACATAATCAATCCGCCATCCCACGTTTTTCGCCCTGGCACCGGCGCGGTAACTCCACCAACTGTAGGTGACAGTATCAGGATGGAAGTGCCGGAAAGTATCGACCAATCCAGCATCCAGAAAACGACTAAACCCGTCGATTTCAACCTGGGTATAACCGGACGATTTATTGTAATTAGGCTTCGGGCGGGCAATATCGATTTCCTGATGCGCGACATTAAAATCACCGCAGGCAATCACCGGCTTCTTGCTTTGCAGTTGCTGTAAATAAGCCAAAAATTCCAAATCCCAAGTGTGCCGGTAATCCAGCCGGGCCAATGCCTCGCCGGAATTCGGCACATACACGTTAAGCAAATAAAAATGCTCAAACTCGGCAACAATCACCCGCCCTTCCCTATCGTGCTCGTCAATGCCAATGTCATGGATAATTTGCAGCGGCGCCTGCTTAGATAAAATCGTCACCCCGGAATAGCCCTTGCGGTCAGCGGCGTTAGAATAAATATGGTAACCGTCAATGCCTTCAAGCGCCTTGTCGATTTGGTCAACCTGAGCCTTGGTTTCCTGCAACAAAATACAGTCAGCATCAAGCTGAGCGAGAGTTTCAGCAAAGCCTTTACCTTGCACAGCGCGAATGCCGTTAACATTCCAGGAGATTATTTTCATGTGGTTATTTAGCCGGAGAGTTGGACGTTAAGTCTTAATTGGGAAAATATGGTTGGGGTTATTTTAACCGTATGGTTATCTGCGGAACCAGGCGTTTTGGGATTGATTGTTAAGATTTGATCGCTTCGTTTGTATAGGTTGGTGCTGAGGCACGAAGCCCAACATTTGATGTCCCGAATTGTTGGGCTTCATTGCATTCGAACCAACCTACGAGCTGAAAAAAGCCTGCCCACCCAACTTCAAAAGGGTTACTTGCTTACAAGTTAAGCCGCATCATATTTCGCTTGCGTTTCAAACAGCGCGTATTGAATTGGACTTTCTTTTTTTTGCTCAGTAGAAATTGCAGTGTAATTTGTAACTAAGGCTTCAATGACAGGATTTCTGTTTTTCTCTTTACCACCAACATGATAAAAATGCTCCCGGGTAAGCACAGAATGTATTGACCACAGGTCTTTAACATATTCATTTTCGCGATAATCATTGTGATGCCATGTTGACAAAATAAACTTTCCTTTAAAATCAGTAAGCCTATCAAATAGATCTCGCTCATGCGAATCGTCCCAGCCATTATAGTAATCGACATGTCTACCAATATAGGGTGGGTCGCAGTAGATAATGTCTGACGGCGATGCTTCAGAAATGGTTTTATTAAAATCTTGGCACTTAAATATGAACTCCTTTACCTTAATTATTTTGCAAGCCCATTCAACTTGATTGGTGATTTTCGTCACGTACGCTTGTGCGAAGCGCTGAGGTTTTCTACAGAATGGGATGTTGAATCCTCCTTTTCGATTGAAGCGAATCATGCCATTAAATCCGGCGCGATTAAGAAAAAGGAAGTCTAGTGGCGAGTGTTCGGAATTAAACCTCTCTCTTACAAAGTAATAATGATCTTCACCTTTTGATAAGAGTAGCTCCCCTTCCTTTGTCAGATACTCCTTAACTACTTCGGGCGTAATTTCTCCAGAAGCTATGCCTGAATAAAAATTAATCAAGTGTGGATTGGTATCACATAAAATTGCACGCTGAGGCGCAGTGTTAAAAGCAACTGCTCCAGTGCCCATAAAAGGCTCAATCCACGCGCCAGTAAAATCGCTCGGTACAATACTTTTAATCCAAGGAACAAGCTTGGTTTTTATGCCTTGCGACTTAATCGGAGGTACACCAATTTTTGCGATCATTCTTCACCATTCCTCTTATTTACAACCAGAGATACATCACCATTTTTGTACTCTACGAATTCTCGTAGCGTGGAGATTTTTTTTGTTCCACCTTTTCCGTCTTGGATCGTTATTTTTTTATAATTCATCCAGTACTCATCAAACCAGTGTTCGCCAAGACTTGAAAACATGCCTCGACCACAAATTATGTCGGCGATATTATTGATACTTCCGATATTAGCTGTGTTACCGCTACCGCCTTTGTCGCTGGCAATTTTCCATTTTTCTGTCACAAAGAAATGAAAGTTCTTTACCACCGAAGCAACTGAATGCAGTTCATCAATGCTGTGTGCTTTTGTCTCATCGATCGTTGCACCGTCTGTTCTGTCGTAGATGATGCCAAGGCAGAAATGGCCTGAATAGGAACCATAGGGAAATTGGATATTTTTAGTACTGGTACGATTTTCAAAATATTTACCGTGCGAACCCAACGTAAATCCATTGCACAAATGAGGCTTCTTTGGATTCCGATAAGTTGTTTTAAAATCGACGGCAAATCTGATGGACTCATCGCTGGCTTTTACAAATGATATATCTGGGTAGTAATTCTGGTGATCAGCAAGAACCACCTTGAATCCGTTGACCTGTGCAAAATGCAGGATTTTGGGGAATAAATGAATCTCAAGAATTTTCGACACAATTTTGGTGTCTGAAGAAATGGTGTATACATTCTTGAAAATATCAACAAAGCCTTTTATCGTCCATTGACCATCATCAGTACTGATATGATCTTTAAGCTCAGTGACAAACTCTACGAGCTTCTCTGTGAAATATTCTTTTTCGGTCATTTAAAGGCTGCCTAAATTCTCTTTTTGAGAGCTCATTCTACAGTCTGTAACATTTGATAGGAATCGGCGTTCACTTATCTATTATTCTGCAAGGTCCATAGGATGCACTGATCGTAGTGAAGCGCATCAATCGGGATTAATGCGCTCGTAATCCTATTACTTTAATCATGCCGCCCTAAATTCAATCTTCTCAACAGCATCAAGATTAACAGTTTGCCTGGCATGCCAAAGATCGTAATTGTCCTGCATGATCAGCCAGCTTTCTGGGGAGCGGCCCAAGGCTTTTGAAAGT
>JAQTQN010000180.1 GCA_028712225.1 Methylobacter sp. | reverse complement strand
CGCTACATTCACAAAATGACCTTGGTGGAAGAGTCGACATTCGTACCCAAAGCCCATTGCGAAACACCGGCACCGGCCTGGAAGAGTTTGGAAGTGGTCGCCGACGTATTACCACCACGCGACGCGCATCTGGCCGGTAATGAGCAAGATGCTGCTGCAGCCTTGAATCGCGATTAAGTTCGTATAGGAAATTTTAAAGCCGTTTGTAGGATGGGTAGAGCTCAGCGAAACCCATCACAACAATGACGAACAAGCAAACAGGCCAAATTGGAGTGTTTTTTTTAGTCAATCTCAACAATATCCCTATGACTGTGGTGACGTTTTTGATGGGTTTCGCTACGCTCAACCCATCTTACGAGTTTTTATAAGTGAACTTGTCTAGTATTTAATGTCAGCCTATAGGATGCGCTGAGGCACGAAGCGCATCGTTCGAGTAAAGCGCAAGGAAACCAATGACTGACTATCGCCGTACCTATATTCCCGGATCAAGCTGGTTTTTCACCGTCAATTTGGCGGAACGTCGAGATAACCATTTATTGGTTGAAAAAATTGATCTGCTCCGAACGGCTTTTCGCTACGTCAAAGAACGTAAACCATACCGAATTGATGCGGTCGTTATTATGCCCGATCATCTGCATTGTATATTCACGTTGCCGCCTGGTGATGCGGATTTTTCGATACGCTGGAGTTTGATCAAAGGACATTTTTCTCGTGCCGTACCCAAAGGCGAGAGAATTTCATCAAGCCGCAATAAGCGCAGAGAACGCGGATTATGGCAGCGGCGTTTTTGGGCGCATTTGTTACACGACCAAGATGACTTTAATAATCATCTTGATTATATCCATTGGAATCCTGTTAAACATGGTGTCGTACAACGAGTAGTCGACTGGCCGCATTCAAGTTTTCATCGATTTGTTGAGCAGGGTGTTTACCCGATTAACTGGGGTCATTCTGGCGCTTTCAATGTTCATATAAATGAATGACACGAACGATGCGCTTCGTACCTCAGCGCATCCTATGGTTAGCTCATCTTATCGGGTTGCAGCCTTGAATCGCGATTAATTCCAGATGGTAAGTACTAAAGCCGTCGCTGTCATTGATGGTAACAACGGGTTAGTTAATGCTTATGGCAGCGGCGATACGGGATTTATAGTAGGCCAATGGGAGGAGTCCATCCCATTGGCCTACAGGGCTGAACGAAACCTAGCAGCTTGCTTTTCCGGTAATCCGCTTTCTGTTTAGTATAATAAACCCTAATGCCGAGCTGAATAACCATAACGCAGTAGGTAGCGGAACAACTTGCACGGCAGCGTTAGTATTATCTGGTGCGAAGTCGGATATGCCTGCAAACCCAGTCACACTGCCATCACGAGGCCATAAGTTCCAGGTGTACGCAGTTTTGTCAGATCCTTGAGTAGGCAGGAAACTACCGGCAATGTCTGCATATATCTGGTTACCTACAATTTTTACTGTGCCAGTGGCAAGATCGCTTGTGGCTGGCGGAGCAGGCACCAGTAATGAGACTGCGCCCGTTCCATCAGCATTTAAGCGCACGATAGAGTCAAACAACACATTCGGCAGACCGTTTGCGGCAAAACGGCCTGTTCCAGCCCCGCGATTCAAACCCCAAATATATGCCGCGCCTGAACCTGTGACAGGGCCGTTTAAGATGCTTTCAAAATGAAAAATGTCGGTATTTGGATTATAGGTCACCAAGGCGCTGATAACATCCAGAGCCCCGGCTTGGTTGCCGGTATATCCATTAATAAAATCACCGGCTGCATCGTTAATCGCACTGGCGTTGGCTTGGAGTGAGCCGCACAGCATAGCCGCGGTAATTACTTGTTTTGCAATCTTGAAGTTCATAAAAAATCCTCTTTCATAGAGATAAGCATTACGTAGCCATCGGCGGGTACGCCACACATAGCTACATTTGTGTATTCGGATAATTCATTGTGAATGAAGTTTAATCTTGTGAAAATAAAAGTAAGGCTCAGCTTATTCGTTGGTGAATTCCCGGATATTTTTAGCGCGGCTAATAAAAAAGGGCACGTCCCAAACCGAAACGCACCCTTTAATTTTGCCGGTGATACTAAAGCTAAGACTTAATCGTCGCCGCTAAACACACCCAGTATTTGCAACAAGCTCAGGAACAAGTTGTAGATTGATACGTACAGGGAAACTGTCGCTAAGATGTAGTTGGTTTCGCCGCCGTGAATCATGTCGCTGGTTTGGTATAAAATCATGCCGGACATCAGCAGGATAAACATCGCAGACACAGCTAATGATAAGGCAGGGATTGCAAACACTATCGCGCCGAGTCCGGCCAAAAATGCCACCAGCACGCCAACCATCAGAAAACCGCCCATGAAGCTGAAGTCTTTACGAGTGGTTAAAGCATAAGCAGATAGTCCTAAGAATATCGCACCGGTGCCGCCCAATGCAGTCATCACCAGTTCAGAACCATTGCTGAAGTTTTCGATATACATATTCAAAATAGGTCCCAGGGTTAAACCCATAAAACCGGTTAATGCAAACACACACAGCAATCCCCACGCGCTGTTGCTGAATTTGGTGGTTAAAAATAACAAACCGAAATAACCTACCATGGTGATAATCATGCCGGGGTGCGGTAAATTAAGCGCCATGGATGCGCCTGCGGTCAGGGCGCTAAACAACAAGGTCATGGATAACAACATGTAAGTGTTTCTTAACAGCTTGTTAGTAGCCAGAATGCTTGCTTCCGGCCTTGATATAGCAGTATTTAGTCTCATATGTTTATGGACTCCTTAATAAATGGAATGAAAGGGTAGATTCCCGTCCAGAATGGTACAAGAGATTGACGGTCTTTGTAAGATATTTCCAATTGAAAAAATTTAACTCCAACTTATTAGTTCAGTAGCCGCTATGACAGACACCAAAGTAACCCCTTATCAACTGATGGGCGGAGAAGCCGCCATCCTAAGTCTAGTTGATCGCTTTTATTTTTTTATGGACAGTTTGCCCGAAGCGGCTGATCTGCGAGCCATTCATGCACCTAGCTTGGCAAACGCACGTAGTAAGCTGTTCAAGTTTTTGTCCGGTTGGTTAGGTGGGCCGGGTTTATTTGAGCAGGAATTCGGCCATCCGCGCTTGCGGCAGCGGCACTTTCCTTTTGCGATTGGTCTTGAGGAAAGAGACCAATGGATGCTGTGCATGAATAAAGCCTTAAATGAAATGCCGATGGATGCGGAATTAAGAGAGGCGATTAGAGAAGCGCTGCAAAATTTGGCTACTCACATGATCAATCAACAATAGATATGTCTGCATTGCCGTTTACATATTTGCTCAGACGCAGCCAACGGGCGACGCGGGTACGTATCGTCGTTAAGCCGGGTTCTGTTGAAGTGGTTGCGCCGCCTAAAGTCCCCGAGAGCAAAATCGTGCAATTTATTCATGCCAAGCAGCAATGGATTATGTCGGCTTTAGGCAAAATGCAGGCGAAAGGTCATGTTGCAAATAACGGTGTTGCCGCAATTGTTTATGGGCATGGCGCAGATGTTTTTTATCAGGGGCGAATTTATCAATTAGCGACCAAACCGTCGAAGTTAAAGAACGCTAAAGTGGAGTTTGTTGACGGTTTCATTGCTCATGTACCGGAATCTTTGCGGGCCGAACAGCATAGCGATGCCATTAAAGGTGCGTTGGAACGTTGGATGAAGAAGCAGGCTAAAGTGCATGTCGAGCATCTGGTGAATCGCCATGCGCCCAGAAAACAGTTATTTCCGCAGTCGATAAAAATCAAGACTCAAAAAAGCCGCTGGGGCAGTTGCGGCATCCATAATGACATCAATATTAACTGGCTCTTGGTCATGGCGCCTGAGGAAGTGCTGGAATATGTTGTGGTGCATGAGCTGTGTCATATCCAGCAGCGCAATCATTCACGGCATTTTTGGGCCTTGGTCGAAGAACATTTACCGGGCTATCAGCAACACCGGGTTTGGCTGAAAAAGCATGGCAGTCATTTGATGCGGGGCTTGTGAATTGAAGTAATTAGCTTAGCTCTGGTGGTGATGGCGAACACGTTTAATACAAAGTAACTTCTAGCGAGTTTCTTTGGAGGGGCATTACCCGGGTGGGAGCGACGCCCACGTCGCGATTTGAAGCCTTCGGTCGCGACGAGGGCGTCGCTCCCACAAGACACTTTCACAGCAATCAACTGATGCTGAATAGTTACAATACAAAAAACTTTTGGCTCAATTAAACACTTTCATTCTTAAATAATCTTGCCATGTTCATCATTAGGATCTTCTCCATGCGTTACAAAGAATTTAGAGTGACTTCCTGGGTTGTGCTTCTGGCGGGTTTCCTGCTGGCCGCAACTGACGAGTCAAAAGCTGGTAATACCTTGGAAACGGCTGATTTCTGGATGGAATCCGGTAAAAACAGTATAAAAACTGCCGAACAACTCAAACCAAATAATCACCATGCCAAAAACGTGATTTTGTTTGTCGGCGACGGCATGGGCATTTCTACGATTACCGCCGCGCGTATTTTTGAAGGTCAGTCCAAACCTAATAACAGGGGCGGCGAGGAAGATTCCTTGAGCTTCGAACAACTGCCTTATATGGCGTTATCGAAAACCTATAGCGCCAATCAACAAACCCCGGATTCTGCGCCCACCATGTCGGCGATTATCACCGGCGTTAAAACCAATGGCGGCGAGTTATCGGTCAGTGCCAAACTGCCGCGCGAAGAAAAAAACGCCGATGTGGTTAATGCCAATAAAGTTAAAACCTTGCTGGAACAAGCTGAAGAAAAAGGCCTGTCAACCGGCGTGGTATCGACGGCGCGAGTTACCCACGCCACGCCTGGCGCTTGTTATGCGCATACGTCCGAGCGTAATTGGGAATCCGATGCGCAACTTCCGGCCGATGCGAATGTTAAAGACATTGCCAGACAGCTGGTTGATTTCAATATCGGCAATGGCTTGGAAGTCGCTTTGGGCGGCGGTCGCAGCATGTTTTTGCCCACTACCGTAGCCGATCCTGAAGACACCGACAAAACCGGCGGCCGCAAAGACGGCTTGGATTTAACCAAGCAGTGGCTGAGTAAATATCCCAAATCCGCTTATGTCTATGACAAAGCCGGGTTTGACGCTATCGACGCTAAAAAAACTGAGCATTTATTGGGCTTGTTCGAGCGCTCGCACATGGAATACGAGCATGATCGTCTTGGCGATGTCGGCGGTGAACCGTCATTGACAGAAATGACCACCAAGGCCATCGATATTTTGTCGAAAAATAAAAAAGGTTACTTTTTGATGGTTGAAGCCGGTCGCATCGACCATGCGCATCACGTCGGTAATGCTTATCGGGCGTTGTCTGAAGCCGTTGAGTTGTCCAATGCGGTGCGTAAGGCGCTGGAAAAAACCAATGCTAAAGACACCTTGATTATCGTTACCGCCGATCATAGTCATACTTTCACTATTGCCGGTTATCCGCAGCGCGGTAACCCGATTTTGGGGCTGGTAAAACAACCTGGCGAAGCCAACTTTGCCAAAGATAAAAACGGCCTGCCTTACACGACGCTCGGTTATGCCAACGGCCCCGGTTATCGCGGTCCGAATGTTCGTCCGGATTTGAGTTCTACCGATACCGCGCATCCTGATTTTCTGCAGGAAGCCGCAATTCCACTCGGCAGCGAAACCCATGGTGCCGAAGATGTGGCGATTTTTGCCGGCGGCCCGCAAGCGCATTTATTCCATGGCGTCCAGGAAGAAAGCTACATCTATCAAGTGATGGCAAAGGCGTTAAAACTTAAGCCCGGTCAGTAGGTTCAGCCTGATGTTAAAAATAATGTTATGGGGTGCGGCGCTGTTGTTGAGTGCTTGTGCTCAACAACCGGGCAAGCCGTTACAAATTCAGGCGCTTG
>JAQTQN010000179.1 GCA_028712225.1 Methylobacter sp. | reverse complement strand
TGATGGCTTCAATTGAGGCGGGCGGCGCTATCGCATAGTGTTTGTTTTCGTAAGCTTCAATTAAGTTGACCAGCATTTCCATTTCGTCCGCCTCGGGCGTATCAGCTTCTGTTTGAAAAATCATTTCCAGGCGCTGGAAGGCGGATTTTAGTTCGTCATCGTTCCGGATTGGTTTGTTAATCATTAGTTGTCACCACGTTGTAATTCAAATTTATCCATTAAACACTTTGTCGGCTTTACGACAATTTCCTTGTCTTTGCGCTGTATTGTTTTGTCGACATCGCGTCAATCAAGGCTTGCAGCCCGCTATTTCCACAGAATAGATAGTTGGCAAGTAATTTGCTGTATTGAATATTAAAGGCACTACGCCGGATTTAAAGCTGTTGGGTTAACGATGAAGCCGTTAACCCAACCTACAAAATCATATTTGTTGAGCCAGAGAATGAAAACTCAAAACCGCCAAATCATCATTGATGACACCACGCTCAGGGATGGCGAGCAATCTGCTGGCGTTGCTTTCTCGCTGGATGAAAAGCTGGCGATTGCAATGCAGTTGGCGAACTTGGGTGTACCGGAGCTGGAAATTGGTATTCCGGCAATGGGTGCGGTGGAAAGAGAAGAAATCAAAGCGATTGCGGCATTAAAGCTGCCAGCAAAGCTGTTGGTCTGGTCAAGAATGCGTCGCGACGATTTACCTGCCTGTTTGGGCTTGAGTGTAGATAAGGTGGATTTATCCATATCAGCTTCCGATCAACATATTCAGCACAAACTGAAACAAAGCCGTGAGTGGGTGTTAAGCACGATCAGCAGTTGTGTTCAGGAAGCAAAAGATCTTGGCTTGGATGTTTGTGTCGGCATGGAAGACGCTTCACGTGCCGATGTGGATTTCTTGATCCGTATGGCTGAAGCGGCCCAGCAAGCCGGGGCGAGCAGAATTCGGTTCGCCGATACTGTCGGTATTATGGAACCGTTTGGTGTATTTGAGACGATCAAAAAGTTAAGAACCGCCACCGATCTGGAAATTGAAATGCATGCTCATGATGATTTGGGGCTGGCAACTGCAAACACGTTGGCTGCGGCGCTGGCTGGAGCAACTCACTTAAACACGACAGTAAATGGGTTGGGTGAACGCGCTGGTAATGCCGCGTTGGAAGAAGTGGTGGTGGGTTTAAAGCAGTTGTATGGATTTGAAACCGGCATTTCGTTGCAGAATTTTCCTGTTTTATCAGAGCAGGTTGCTCGTGCTTCGGGTGATGCTATCGGCAGTCGCAAAAGCCTGATTGGCAAAAATGTTTTCAGTCATGAAGCGGGCATTCATGTCGATGGCCTGTTAAAAGATCCAAAGAATTATCAAGGGGTTGATCCGGCTGTAGTGGGTCGCAGTCATCAACTGGTGTTAGGCAAGCATTCCGGAACACAGGGGGTTATTCATGCTTATCAACAAATGGGTATTCCGGTCACCCGAATTCAGGCTCAAGCTTTATTAATGCAGGTCAGAATCTTTGTCAGTGAGTTTAAACAGCCACCCAACGCGGTGGATCTCAACCGATTTCATCAAAATCTTTAGGAGAGGCAGTCATGAACGAAGTTAGCGAAAAACAAATTTGTGAGCCGGAAATTAAAGAAGAAATGGAAATACCCGATCAGGATGATCGTTATCCCGGTTCATTTTTCAGAATTCCAGGCGCACCCATCACGGGTAGCACGACCTGGAGCCTCAGCTAGTGGTTATGGTCATGTCCAATAACGCAAATATCAGCACTGAAAAACCGTTGAGCTTTTTCGCCCAGTGGCGCGAGGACGTTTATTGTGTTTTTGGGCGTGACCCCGCGGCGCACAGTGTTTGGGAGATTTTACTGACTTATGCGGGTGTGCATGCGGTGTTGACGCATCGAGTCACACATCGCTTATGGCATGCAAACTGGCATCTGTCGGCCAGAATTTTGGCCGCATTCAGCAAAATGATTACCAGTGTCGATATTCATCCGGCAGCCACTATCGGGCGACGCTTGTTTATCGATCACGCGCTGGGGGTCGTGATCGGCGAGACGGCGGTGGTTGGTGATGATGTCACGCTTTATCACGGCGTCACTTTGGGCGGTACCACCTGGAACAAGGAAAAACGTCATCCGACCTTGGGCAATAACGTCATGGTGGGTTCCGGCGCCAAGATTCTTGGCGCAATTACGCTGGGTAACAATGTCCGCGTCGGCGCCAACTCCGTGGTGATTAAAGATGTGCCGCCTTGTTGTACGGTGGTGGGCATTCCGGGACGGGTGATTCAAAGCAAAGGTACCCAAATCCAGAACTTTCATGGCATTGATTTGGATCATCACTTGATTCCTGACCCGGTGGGTAAAGCGATTGCCTGTTTGATGGAACGCATTGATGAACTGGAGGCCGGACAAAAACAGGCGCTTAAAGTGTTGGCGGAAGATAGTTGTGAGGTGTGTGATGCGGAAAGCATTTGTACTCCCAGAAAAGAGACGCCGGTAAAACGCGCGGTGGGGGCGGCATAAATGGATCTGTTAGATTTTGAAGCACAAGGTTTGTATTTTGAAGAACCCGACGTTGCCGGGGTTAAAGAATTGATAGCCACGGCAGCAGAGAATTATGCGGACGGCGATGCCGAGCAACCCTTATTGAAAGCCTATGCGCTGGCACCGGAATCGTTGAATGTATTAGTGGCATTAAACCGGTTTTATTACTACCAACATCGGCTGGATGATGCGTTAGCCATAACCACAAAAGCGTTGGCGGTGATTAGGCCGATGGTGTCATTTCCGGAAAATTGGCGCTTGTTGGAGCTGACACATATTACCGGCGCCCCGTCCGAATTATTAACTCAAGTCAGGTTGTATTTATTTACCCTAAAAGCAGTTGGCTTCCTGAATATGCGTTTGGACAATCTTGATGTGAGTCAGGCGATTTTTGAAAAGCTGGTGAGTTTAGATAGTAAGGACAGGATTGGCGCACAAGGATTATTGGAATTAGTGGTTAAGCGTAAAGTCGATACAAATTGGGAGCAGCAGCATGTTGAAAGTTAAAGGCGATTCATTACTGTTAATCATGGCCTGTGCGGCCTTCATTATTCTGGCTATTTATCTTTTAAGCCAGGATGTGTCTTTAGTCGGTCCCATTTAATTACCGGAGAAAACCCATGAGTTTTGAAGAAGATTTGGAAGAGCTGGAATCCGCTGAAGATTTTTTACAGTATTTTCAGCTGGAATATATCCCTAGCGTAGTACATGTTAATCGTCTGCATATCCTGCAACGTTTCCATGATTATCTGCAAAAAGCCGGCGATGACATGCCGGAAAATGAACCGGCAAAGCGGGCTGTTTACAGCAAATTGTTAATGCGCGCCTACCAGGATTTCGTTGAATCCGATGCCCAAACCGAAAAGGTGTTCAAGGTGTTTTCGATGGCTGAGGCGTCGCAAACGGCGTTTGTTTCTTTAAGCGACATAAAGACATGAACCCCGATAGATTCGACGAAGGCCGGTTTGAATTCGGTGAATCGGTTCGGGTCACCAGAAATGTCCGCAATGACGGCACCTACCCCGGAATGGATGTGGGTACGCTGTTAGTTCGCCGGGGCAGTGTCGGCAATATTCTTAATGTGGGCACTTTCTTACAAGACCAAGTGATTTATACCGTGCATTTCCTGTCTGTTGACCGAATGGTGGGCTGTCGACTGGAAGAGCTGATTGGTGGCGATGAACCTTGGAATCCCAGTCGCTTTGAGTTCAGGGACAAGGTGGTTTGCAGTATCGATTTGGGCTTAAAGGGCAATGTATTGTTCCCAAAAGGTACGGATGGCGAGGTCTTTAAGGTGATCAGAGACCATGAGCTCATTCAATACCATGTTGCTTTTCAGGGCAGGGTCCTGCAAGTACCGGAAACAGCTCTAGCGCCCGCACACCCCGAGTCATTTGTAGAGCCAGAGAATTGATATGACCAAAATTGATAAGCCCATTCAGCTGGAAACTTATAACTTGTTAAGAGCAGCGTTAAGCTTATTCAAAAAGACACCTGCTGAATTGGCTGAGGACGAATTAAAGCAAGCCAAAATCCAAGCTTTAAATGAGTTCAAGATTGAGAGTAGGGTGCTTAACGCGCCTGAAGCGGCGGCAGTCATCATTACCGAACAAGAACTGCAACAAGCCTATCAGGAAATTCGCGGTCGCTATCAGGACGAGGACGCTTTCCTAATGGATTTGAAAAAAAATCAGCTCGATAAAGACAGTTTGATGGCCGCCTTGCATCGTCAATGTAAGGTCAATACGGTGTTGGAGTTTGTTGCCCGCAATGCGCCGGATATTAATGATGTGGAAATCGGCATTTATTACCACCTCCATGCCGAGCAATTTAATCGTCCTGAGCGGCGTGAAGTCTGTCATATCTTTATTAGCATTAACCCGGATTATCCAGAAAATACCGAAGACATGGCGTTAGTACGCGCTCAGGAAATCTCCGAAAAATTGCAAAAAAAACCGCACAAATTTGCCGATCTGGCGTTAAAGCATTCCGAATGCCCAACCGCATTACAAGGTGGTGTGTTGGGCACCGTGTCACGCGGCACGCTTTATCCGGAAATAGACGAGGTGCTGTTTAATTTAAAGTCCGGCCAAGTCAGTGCTGCCGTTAAATCAGAAATAGGCTTTCATGTGGTGTTGTGTAAAAGCATACAAAAACCTGAAACCCTGTCCCTGGCCAAAGCCACACCGAAAATACGTCAGCTAATGAAAGAACGTGCCCGGCGTACTTGTCAGCGCGCCTGGATAGCCAGCTTACCAACACCTGAACCGGGAGAAAGTAGTCATGACTGATAAAGAAATCAAACACTGTTCATTTTGCGGTATAGAACAGTCGGCATCAGTACCCCTGATTGCCGGTGCGGAAGGGTATATTTGCGGAGCGTGTGTGTTGTTGGCCAATCAGGTGGTCACTAACTGGAGCCGGAAAAAAGAGCTTTCCGAAATGCAAGGGCCGCTGCCTATTCCCGCTAAGATTAAAGCGCATCTTGATCAATACGTTATCGGCCAGCACCTGGCTAAAGAAATCTTGTCGGTGGCGGTTTATAACCATTACAAACGTCTCAAGCATGAAGGCGGCGATGCCGGGTTGGGCGAGTACGACAAAGATGTGGAAATCGGCAAATCGAACATCTTGTTGATCGGCCCCTCAGGCACAGGCAAAACTTTGTTGGCCAGCACCCTGGCAAAAATCGTCGGTGTGCCGTTTGTAGTTGCCGATGCCACCACGCTGACGCAAGCCGGTTATGTCGGCGATGATGTTGAAAATATCCTGGTCCGGTTGCTCGACGTTGCCGAAGGCAATATGGCTAATGCCGAATGGGGCATAGTCTATATCGATGAAATCGACAAAATCGCCCGCAGCCCGGAATCACAAACCGGCACTCGCGATGTGTCCGGCGAAGGTGTGCAGCAGGCATTGCTCAGATTGGTCGAAGGCTCGCATGTAAAAATTTCCGGTAAAGGCTCGCGCAACAAAGACGGCGAATCCACTATCGACACCCGCAATATTCTATTTATTGCCGGAGGGTCGTTTCCAGGTCTGGAGAAGTATGTCGAAAAACGTTTATTGCCGACCAATTCAGCAATTGGCTTTCATGCTGAGGTCAATAAGCAGACTGAAAAACCAACATTGGACGCTATGCTCAATGCTACACAGCCCAGTGATTTGCGTAAATTTGGCTTGATTCCTGAGTTTATTGGCCGTTTCCCAGTGTTGGCACCATTGGAAGCCCTCGATGTTGATTCATTGATTCAAGTGTTAACCGAACCCAAAAATGCGCTGGTAAAACAATATCAACAACTGTTTGCTTTCGAAGGCGTCGAGCTGAAGTTTGAGCACGACGCCTTGGTTGAAATTGCCAAAAAAGCTATAGAACGGGAAACCGGCGC
>JAQTQN010000178.1 GCA_028712225.1 Methylobacter sp. | reverse complement strand
ACCATTAACCCCATTTAGCGTTAAAACTCCACACGGATCGACCCCATGAAAGTACGCGGCGCACCTGGCTGAGCCAAAAATCCGTCAAATGCGGAAGTCTCGTAAATGGTTTTATCCAGTAGATTGTTGACGTTAAGCTGCGTGGTAACCTTAGATCGTCCTACATCCAAGGTATAACCGAGCAACGCATCAACGCGTACATAGCCCGGCATCTGCCAAGTATTGGCATTATTGCCTTCACGCTGCCCTATCAGATAGGTGCCGGCGCCGAAACTTAAGCCGCGCAGTGATGGCTCTTGAACGGCGTATTTGGCCCAGAAGCTGCCTGAGTTTTTGGGAACATTCCAAAATCTGTGCCCTTGATTGCCTCCATTATCCTTGGTGATTTCAGTATCGGTATAAGCATAGCTTGCGATCAGATTTAGACCGTCCGTGACTTGTCCTGAAACATCCACCTCCATGCCTCGGCTGCGGGCTTCTCCGGTTTGAACGGAAAATCCGGGATTCGTTGGATCGGCGGTAGCGACGTTTTGTTTGGTCAATTCATAAAAAGCGACCGTTGTCAGCAATTTTTTATCGAATAATTCTGTTTTGAAGCCAACCTCGTGTTGCTGGGCTGTTTCAGCATCGAGTGGTTTTCCGCTTGATGCCAAGGCGGTATTGGCGCCGCCGAGCGATTCAACATAATTGCCGTACAGAGCAAGCCAAGGCCAAGGTTGATACACTAGACCCACGCGCGGGCTGAACGCGTCGTTTTGAACTTCAGTCTCTCTGTTGCGCGCGGCTTCGATCGAAGTCGTAGCAGAGCCGCTGCTTCGTGTTGCCCAGTCATAGCGTCCGCCGCCCATGATATGCAGCTTATCGAAGAGGGTAATCTGATCCTGGAAGTAAGTGCCGTACCAATATTGGGTCAGCGTACTAAATCTATTAAAATTATTCGCCGTGGCTAACGGAACCTGACCATAGACCGGATTGAAAATATCAACCACCGGCCTATAGGCTGCCGGCGCGGGATTGCCTGTGAAGCCTTGGCTTTCGGCTTTTTCCCAAAAATAATCGAATCCCGCTAAGGCCTGGTGCTGCGTACCCAATACTTTGAATTTACCGGTGAGGTCTATGCTGGTCGCATAGGTATCAGTAACGTCAATCGGTCTGGTAGTCACACTACGCGTGGCGGTGCGGTTATTTACACGGTTCACCGGCCCATTAAAAAACGACGAATTGTTGATCTGATAATCAAGATTGTAATAATGAAAGCGGTGTTGTATTTTCCAGTCGTCGTTGAATTGGTGCGACCAATCGAAGCCAATGAGCAGCTTATCGAATACGGAAGTTTCATTATCAGACCCAAATCCATAAAAGCGGCTGACGGGAACATTAGCCGGGCGGTTGCCCTGCACGGGCAGCCCATTGTAACTGGTGCGAGTATCGTACTGATATTCCAAATTCAAATTAACTTCCGTACGGTCGCTAGGCTTCCAACTCAGTGAAGGTGCGAAAAAAACCCGCTCCTGATCCATTTTGTCTATGAATAAGTTATTGTTTTGATAGGCCAAGTTAAGACGATAAAGCAGCGAACGGTCTTTATTGATGGGGCCGGTCGCATCTGCCGTGGTACGGTACAGATCGTAAGAGCCGAACTGCTGCTCCAACGAGTAATAAGGCGTATCCAGAGGCTTTTTGGTAACGACATTGATCAATCCGCCGGGTTCAATCCGTCCATACATGGCGGCGGCAGGCCCTTTTACGACTTCGAGCTGTTCCAAGTTAGCCACCTCGTGCTGCGCGCGCCTGAGGCGCAAGCCATTGCGATAAACGGTGCTCGCACCGTCAGAGACAAAGCCGCGCATCTGGAAGCCCTCATACATGGGGTCGGTTGCCCAGAACACGCCGCTGACGTTCTTCAGTGCATCCTTTATCCGAATCGCCTGCTGATCTTTCAATACCTGTTTGGGTATCACTTGGATCGACATAGGCGTTTCCATAATGGGCGTGTCTGTCTTGGTTGCAGTGCTGGCGTTGGTGCGGTTGTAATTGGGGTTGTAAGGATCGTTGTCGGCATAGCTTGCGTTACCTGTTACCGTCATCGTCTTTAAAATCGTATCACCCGACTTCGGTTCCGCATCGGCCACTTTCTCCAAGGTAATAGTTTTTCCGTTGCTATAACGGTAATTCAAACCGGAGCCTTGCAGCAATCTACCCAGTGCTTGTTCGTCGGTGTAGCCGCCTTTAAGCTCAGGAGCTTTAATTTGTTCGGCAATATCGCCTTCGTAAAGCACCTGCAAGCCGGTAACTGCGGAAAAACGCGTTAACGCACCGGCCAGCGATTGGGCGGGGATGCTAAACGGCTTTACGATTTGCTCGGCGGCGACGGTGATAGCAGGCGCCAGCAAGCTGGCCGCCGCAAGTAAAGTTAAACGGCAGCCGTAGCCTTTGTCCGTTGATGTCATGAGTCGTTCTCCTTGATTAATGATCAGTGTCATCAACTAAGACGAACTTACTTTGGCTTTACCCTTAGTCTGCGGAGAAATTATTTTAAGGAAACTTTGACGCTATCCTTCGCTCGGCTCAGGACGGACAAGCAACATGCTAATTTAATTTGTGGTGCGTTTAAATTAATACAACAACACCAATCCACCCGGCACATTGACTGCTTCGGCGTGCAAGGTAGCCTTTAATGCATCCAATACGGAATTAGCATCGCTACTGTTAAATACTCCGCTGACAATGCGCCCGGCGAGGGCCGGATTGACCGCAACGATGCGGCCGCTACGATAGCGATTAACTTCGTCCAATACCTCCGACAGCGGCTGCCGACTAAACACAACTTGGCCGCGCCGCCAAGCAAAAGCATCGTCGTTGTTAACGTTGAACACTGCCTGCATTTGACCGTGTTGATAATCGATTTGCTGAGCGGCATGTACACTTGTCGACGTAGAGCCTGCACTTACTTCGACAATGCCTTCGCTGACCGCAACGCGCACGTCTTCATTTTGTTTTTTGACACTGAAGGCAGTCCCAACCGCACGAGCATCGGCTGGGCCGCCATCGACAATGAATGGCCTGGATTTGTTAGGCGCAACTTCAAAATAGGCTTCACCGCGCAGCAGTACAATGCGGCGTTGCTGATCGCTAAATTGAACGGTCAGGGCGGTGTCGGTGTTTAAGGTCAAGCGTGAGCCGTCTTCCAGATTGACACTAAGTTGCTGGCTGGGGACAGTGTGGTAATCGCTTTGCCAGTTTTGCAGATGCTCAGGCAGCTGCCAGACGGTGACTGCCAATAGCACAGTTAGTGCGCTGATTGCGGCAAAGCAAAAAGATGGCCGATGGCTTTTTAAGCCACCCTCGCCCAAACCTCTCGGTAATAGCTCCTTGCTCTCCCCTACCTCCTGCATGCCCGATGAGGCCGGGCAGGCTCTCCATGCAGTCGTCACGGGGGAAGAGGGCTCAGATGGGCGTTGCGTTAAAGGAGCTTCTTCGCTGATTATTCGGCTCTGTACTTGCGCTGCCGGTAATTGCAACAAGTTCCACAGTTTGCGGGTTTGCTCATAGGCTTCTGCATGTTGCGGGTCGGCTCGATACCACTGTTGAAATTGATAACGCTCTTCAGCACTGACATCATCGGCCTGCAAGCGGGTAAACCACGCTGTGGCTTGATCGGAAATCGAGTCGATGTCTATTGGATTGGGGTCTTGAGACATAATGTGCATCAAACCATTAAGCTAGGGGCGGCATGATGCCATGTTTTAATCACCAGCGTAAGTTGAATCAAAGCAAATCTTTACGCTCTTTTAGTAGCTTTAGCGCTTTATACATGTGGCTTTCCACGGTACGCGGCGCTATGCCAAGTTCGGTAGAAACTTCTGAATAGCTTTTGCCTTCAACACGACACATTAAAAACACCTTACGACATTGCGGGGGTAACTCGTAAATAAGCTCTTCAAACAAGGCCATTTGTTGCTGTCCTGCCAATATACTGTCCGGCTCCGGCTTAATGCAGACTATATCTTCAGTAACCAATCCACCATCGCGACTTTGCTGTCTTGCCACGCTACGCAAATGATCCAAAGCGAGGTTGTCGGCAATCCGAAACACAAACGCCCGTTTGTTAGCCACTTCACTCTCATCCGGATAACGAGCAACACGCAAGTAGGTTTCCTGTACCAGGTCGGCCGCGGTTTCGGAACAATTGACTTTATAAGTCAAAAACTGCAACAACTCTTTTTGATGATGTAAGAAAGCAGCTAATAAGTCGGATTCGCAGATCATTTCCATTTGAGGAAAACACCAGTCAATAAAACACCGTCTTTATTAAGCAATTTACGCGCCGTTTTTGCGGGCACAGTAAATACGGGCTATTCCAGAGGTTTCAAATGTAATCTGCAAAGTAAAAAATGAGTCATTTGCCGCATTTTATAGCGTCAAATGACTCATTTTACTGATTAATAGATAGCGTGCGAACCAAGAAAACAGGTCAGAGCAATTGGGGATGAGTATTCTAACCTCGCAACTTGCCGCTTTTTTTAAGGTACCGAACACCTAAATACGCAGCGGTAAGCAGCGGCACAATAATCACTAACAACTGATTGCGCAGCTCGTCTTGATAGTCGGTTAATTCCGGATATTTGAATAACAGGATTAAGGTAATACCTAATAACCAGATGAATTGGCTGCTGTATTCCTTAACCAGCCAGCGTTGCCAGTTGAATTCCATGCTTTTAAAGGTCGCACTTAAGCCTGTGAGCACAGGCAGCCAGCGGTTGACGCGTTTGGCGTAAGCATCGAACTCTGCACCAAATTTACCGCGTAAAAAATTCTCTTCCGCCAGCACGATACTTTGGAAAATAAACAAAAAAAGTGGAATAACCAATCCAACATACAGCAACGAATTAGACAAAATGCCAATCCCAACCAACATCAAGATATTGCCGACATAGAGCGGATTACGGCAGTGATTGAAAATACCTTCGGTGACTAAATTTGCTGCATAAACCTTTTTATTCAAACCGCCGCGTTTAATGTATGCCAGGCCGATAGTCGCGCCGCGGATCGCTTGACCGGAAATAGTAATCGTTAAACCAATAACCAGCACCCAAGCATGATAAGGCGTTGTTAATACTTCAGCGGAAGGAATGAACAGCGCCAAATATAAGGGAATGAATACCCAGTTGCGGTACTGAAAAAAGAAATTGCCTATTTGAATCATCATTATTTTTTTCTCGCAATGAGTCCGGAAAAGTTATACCACTTAAAAAATACTTCGCAGTTATCAAAACCAATATCACGAAGCATTGCGATGTTTTCACTGAGTTTATAAGGAATGAGGATATTTTCTAACGCTTCACGCTTTTGTGAAATTTCCATGTCGCTGTAATGATTACGGCGCTTGTAGTTGTAATAATGCTTAATAAATTCGCGATTAAATACGCTATCTTCAGCCAATACTTTTTCAACCAGGATTAACACGCCGCCACTTTCTAAACCGTCAAAAACGCTTTTCAGCAATTTTTCTCGGTAGATAGGACGAACGAATTGCAACGTCAGGCATAAAACCACAACCGAGGCGTTGTCAATTTCTACAGTTGAATTTAAATCGGCAACACGTAACTCAAACGGTCGGGAAAAATCAGCCTCTATTAGTTTAACTTGGCATTTATCGAGCATCTCCGGTGAATCGTCGATACCGATAAAGCGTATGTCTTTGGGGACGGCGGTGTTCATGCCTATTAATGTGGTGCCGGTAGCGCAGCCCAAGTCATAAACATCGGTACCTGGTTTGGCATAATCTGCCGCAAGCTCCGCGATCATCCGCTGCATTTCTCCATAATATGGAACCGACCGGCTAACCATGTCGTCAAAGACATTGGCAACTGTGGAGCCAAATTTAAAATCAGCGACGGTATTTATCTCTTCTTTAAAAACTTTATCTTCGTTGG
>JAQTQN010000177.1 GCA_028712225.1 Methylobacter sp. | reverse complement strand
GCCGCTGACGCAGAATCGTTAAAAGATCCTAAACACACCTTACAGCAAATGAGCGACACGATGGGTAAATGCGTTGCCTGCCATGCGGCTTATCAAATAACCGGCAACGTAACACAAGCTACTGAGACGCGACTTGATGAAGTCGCACAACGCGGCAGCCATGTGATGCCTTTTAATTTAGAACAAACGACGCATATTTTTTCCAAAACCGATCAAGGCGGCGTACAGCAAGTTATCGTTAAAGACCAAGCCAATAGCGGGCAAATTAAATTAATACGTGAGCATCTATCGAAAATCTCCCACGAATTTATGCAAGGCGATTTTTCCAACCCGGCAAAAATCCACGGCGACACCATGCCGGGTTTGGCAGAATTAAAAAAGGCTAAGCAGGGAGATATTAAAATCGATTACAAAGATCTGGCGGATGGCGGCCAAATTACCTATTCGACCAGCCAGCCAACACTGATTACGGCTATTCACCAATGGTTCGATGCTCAATTATCCGATCATGCTCGTCACGCCATGCCTGGGCATGCCGGTCATTCTCAACACAAACACTGATTTGTTATGAACACACAAACTATTGCGATTAGCCCATTAAAGTTATTGATGCCGCTGTTGTTAGCATTGCCGCTAGCCGGTTGTGAGCAACAAGCAATCAAAGCCTACAACCAACCGATTTTTGACCCGGGGCACCATCAATCGCCTATTAATATTTTCACCAAAACCACCCAAAAAGACTTTGAAGATCAACATTTTGTTATTCATTTTCAGGACAAGGTCAATGCCGTAGAAAATTTGGGCCACACCGTTCAACTTGATTTCGCGCAGGGCAGTACCATAACTGCTAACGGCGTTACCTATGCCTTTAAACAAATGCATTTTCATACGCCTTCAGAACATCTGATTGACGGCATTACCTATCCGATGGAAATACACATTGTGAGTGAGGAAGAAAATTCCGTCGCGCCGCATTATCTGGTGGTTGCCGTGCTCTTTAAAATGGGCGAAGAAAACCGGTTTATTAATGAGTTTATAAATACGGTGCCTAAGGAAAAACACAGTAAAGCTAATGTCGAAACTGACCGCGTCAAGTTAAGTGATCTATTTGCATCTATACCTGAGGACAATTTAGGTCACCATTATCATTATCAAGGTTCATTAACCACCCCGCCTTACAGTGAGAACGTTAATTGGTTTATTCTCAAGAAGATTTTTGAAGCATCGCCCGAACAAATCAACGCTATCAACAATATTGAAGGTAACAATGCCAGGCATTTTGAACCTAACAATGACCGGGCTGTTGAAGATAATTAACGATGTAGCTTTCATGATAATTGTCGGCTAGTCACTTTTAATCCAACAACTTTTTTTCAGCCACAAAAATTGAGGTTTTTATGTATTACATTGTTGAAACAGATAAATCATTTGACCAAGCATCGACAGACCTGGAGTCAGCCGTTAAAAACCATGGCTATGGGGTGTTGCATATTCATGATTTGGGCAACACGCTACGCAGCAAAGGCCTAGCGTTTGAGAACGAATGCAAGATTTTTGAAGTCTGTAATCCAAGTCAGGCCGCGAAAGTATTGTCTATCGACATGCGTCTGAACATGGCGTTGCCTTGCCGTATTTCGGTATTTACTGAACAAGGCAAAACCAAGATTGGCCTTATCAAACCGGTGCAGATGCTTTCGGCACTTTCTGAGGACCCGGTATTAGCCGAAGTTGCTAAAGAGGTTGAAGAAAAAACCATGCTGATGGTTGACGAGGCTAAGTAAGTATTCGGGCTTCTCCGCGTCGTTGAAGTTCGGGATTACTGGCGTCAGCGCCCAGGCCGTAAACCGTCTCGGTGGGAAAAGCAACCAGACGGCCTTGTCTCAATAAATTAGTCGCATCGCCGATGGCGTTAGCATCGGCTACAACCGGAACTGGATTCATATCGTTTTCAATCAAGCAGACGGCACGATCTCAATCAAGACTTCATCCGGGTTAGCCGGTTCGCCTTTAACCACATGTACCGCTTTCACAGTACCCGCTATAGGTGCAGTTACTTCCGTTTCCATTTTCATCGCTTCGGTAATTAACACCGCTTGCCCGGCCGCTACTTGTTGGCCGACCTTAACCAGCACATCAAGAATATTGCACGGCATACTTACCACCACATCGCCTTCTGCTGAAGGCTTGGCTCGCTTGCTGGAAATAGTGCTTTTAACCGCGCCTTGGGTGCCGCCATCCAAAACGATTTCATCCAAGGTTTCCACGACTATATCTTCAGGTACTCCGTCCACCATGAAATAAAAATGCCGTAACGTTTGGTTTTTAGGACCGGCGCCGGTAACTTTGACGTGATATGACTCACCATGTAAGGCCACATTAAACTCAGTCGGGGCTGTTTTAACGGCATCAACCGCTCTTGACTCCAATTCTAACGGTTCAGGTACCAGTGCGTTATTGGATCGTTGTTCTAAAAACAATTTGCCTACTTCCGGAAACATGGCGTAACTCAAGACATCTTCATCATTTAGTGCTAGCTCACCGATTTCATGACGAAGATTTTCAAATTCCGGTTTAAGCAAATCGGCAGGGCGGCAGTCGATTAGATCTTCTTTGCCAATCGCGCGTTTTTGTAAATCACTGTCAGCAGCTGCAGGTGCTTTGCCGTAGCCGCCTTGTAAGTAACGTTTTACCTCATTGGTAATGGTCTCATAACGTTTACCGGTTAATACATTGAGAACCGCTTGGGTACCGACAATCTGCGAAGTGGGTGTCACCAGCGGCGGATAGCCAAGATCTTTTCTAACAAGTGGAATTTCTTTATAGACTTCAGCAATGCGATCCAGGGCATTTCGTTCTTTCAGTTGATTGGCTAAATTGGAAATCATGCCGCCGGGTACTTGGAACACATGCACTTGAGTGTCGATGCCGGTAAATTCACTCTCGTAACGACGATATTTTTTCCTGACCTCGGCAAAATAACTGTTGACGGCCTGAAGCTTATCCAAATCCAAACCGGTGTCGTAAACCGTACCCCGCAATGCGGTTACCAGGCTTTCGGTGGGGGGATGACTGGTGCCGCCTGCCCAAGAAGACAACGCGGTATCGACATGCTGACAGCCGGCTTCGATGGCCTTGAGTTGACACATCTCCGCTAATCCTGATGTGGCATGGCTATGTAAATGCAACGGCAGAACGACAGCATCTTTAAGTGCTTTGACCAGTTCGCTGGTCATATAAGGTGTTAATAAACCCGCCATATCCTTAATGACAATGGAATCACAACCCATTTCAGCCAGTCCTTTGCCGAGTGAGACAAAACTGACCAAATCATGCACCGGACTGGTGGTATAGCAAATAGTGCCTTGGGCGTGTTTGCCGGAGGCTTTAGTGGCTTCGATAGCGGTTTTGAGATTGCGGATGTCGTTAAGCGCATCAAAAATCCGAAACACGTCCATGCCGTTTGCGGCGGCTTTAGCAACAAACGCCCGCACCACATCGTCGGAATAATGCCGATAGCCCAGTAAATTTTGCCCACGCAGCAACATTTGTAAGCGGGTTTTAGGCAGAGCAGCTTTGAGTTTTGTTAAACGTTCCCAGGGATCTTCTTTCAAGAAGCGTAAACAGGCATCAAAGGTCGCGCCGCCCCAGCATTCCAACGACCAGTAGCCAATATCATCAAGCATGGCACAGCCCGGTAACATGTCTTCAGTACGCAAGCGGGTGGCGATTAAAGACTGATGAGCATCGCGAAGAATAACGTCGGTAATATGAACTTTTTGCATGTGTTTTTCCTTTTGTTACAAGCCGGTATGGGCTGCCATCACAGCGGCAATAACGCTAGCCAGCTCTTCGGGGCGGGGTTTATTGGAATAATTAACAAGCTCGGGATATTTCTCGACAAAGCCGGTATTAAAGCTTGCGGCCTGAAAATCAGGATGTTTGAGAATTTCCAGATAATAAGGAATGGTGGTTTTAATGCCGAACAGGCCCATGTCTTTCAACGCCCGTTCGCCGCGTTTGATAACGTCTTCCCAGGTCAGTGCGCTGACAATCACTTTGGCCAGCATGGAATCGTAAAATGGCGGAATTTCATATCCGGTATAAATTGCGGTATCGGTACGCACACCGGGTCCACCGGGGGCGTAGTAACGGGAAATTCGGCCAAAGCTGGGCAAGAAGCTGTTTTTTGGATCTTCGGCATTGATCCGAAACTGCATGGCATAACCACGACGAATAATTTCGTGTTGTTTAAAGCGCAAGGTTAAACCGGCCGCTACGCGTATCTGTTCTTCGACGATGTCTACACCCGTCACCGTTTCGGTAATGGTATGTTCGACCTGGACACGGGTATTCATTTCCATGAAATAAAAACGATCTTTATCATCGAGCAAAAACTCCACAGTGCCGGCATTGGTATACCCCACCGCTTTGGCGGCTAATACTGCAAGCCCACCGATGTATTGGCGTTGCGCTTCATCCAGTTGCGGCGAGGGAGCAATTTCAATCAGTTTTTGGTTGCGTCGTTGAATGGAGCAGTCACGTTCGTATAAGTGAATGGTATTGCCATGGTGGTCAGCCAACACTTGAACTTCAATATGCTTGGGATTGACCACGCATTTTTCTAAAAACACATCAGCGCTGCCAAAGGCTTTGGTGGCTTCAGAAATAACCCGTTGATAATTATTCTGCAGTTCATCAGCATTATCGCAGCGCCGAATGCCGCGGCCACCTCCACCGGAGGTGGCCTTGAGCATAATCGGATAGCCAATTTTTTCGGCCACAATCAGAGCATGTTCAACACTGTCCAGATTACCGTCCGAACCCGGCGTTACCGGAATACCGGCCGCAATCATGGCCTTTCTGGCTTCGGTCTTATCGCCCATGCGATGGATAACATCCGCCTCCGGCCCGATAAAGGTAATACCGCGTTCTTTACAGACTCTGGCAAATTGAGCGTTTTCTGAGAGAAAACCATAGCCTGGGTGAATGCCATCACAGCCTGTTGCCGCAGCCAAATCGACCAAGGCATGAATATTAAGATAGCTGGCGACAGGTTCATTGCCGATGCAATAAGATTCATCGGCTTTTTTTACATGTAGGCCAAATCGGTCAGCATCGGAATAAATAGCAACAGAGCGTATGCCCATTTCGGCGCATGCACGAATAATGCGCACCGCAATCTCACCTCGATTGGCAATTAGAATTTTTCGTAACATACAGGTGTAATCTCCCTAGAAAAATGTTGTCGGTATAGCTATATGTTTTTTTGTATTGCCAACAGCTATGTCTTTTTTATACTGGAAAAAACCAAGTCTTCCAGGAACCTTACAATTTCTGCTTCATCCCTATTGTCAGCAAAGTCAGTGAGTGACGGGAGATTTTTCATAAAAAAACTCTGGAAATGCGCCATTTCAATAATGGTGGACGCCAATGATTTTGGGTAAAGGTAGTTTGGAGAGCACTCCAAAATCATATTGCCAATAATGGCGCAAAGGTCTTTGTAGGGTTTAAACAGCTGGTCTTTATTATCTTCAGACACCCGCTTGGTCAGATAGGCTTTGGTACCTTCAGTAATAATGATTTGGTGGAGAATGTTTTTATCCACATGCGGTGTGCTAACACTGTCCTCTAGTGTGGTTGCCAGTAATTTAATCACCGTTTTGAGCTTAACCACGGGATCATGAATATTGTTGGTATGGAAAGTAACTTGGTACTCAAGCCAGCTCCAATACCAGGCAGTTAGATAGATCAGCAACCTGTGCTTGTTTTCAAAATACCGGTAAATTCCGGCTTCAGTCGAGCTAATATCTACGGCCAGTTTTTTAAAGGTAAAGGCCTCAAAGCCATTTTTATAAATTAACTGAATGCTTTCCTGAATGATTTTCTTACCCAGTTCGGATTGTTCCGGATCCCTGAGAAATAACTTTTCATTCATTTTAATTTGTAAATGTATGTCCATAACCGACTGATTTAG
>JAQTQN010000176.1 GCA_028712225.1 Methylobacter sp. | reverse complement strand
CTGGGGACGTGCGTTGCCTAAAGGCCGGGGCTTGGGCATTGCCGCGCATTACAGCTTTGTGACTTATATTGCCGTGGTTGTGGAAGTGGCCGTTAGCGAAGATGGAATTTTGAGCATTCCGCGCATTGATGTCGCCGTGGATTGCGGACCTCAGGTTAATCCTGAACGTATCCGTTCGCAGATTGAAGGTGCCTGTATTATGGGGGTAAGCCTGGCAACCCTTGGGGAAATAAGCTTCAAGGATGGCGCGGTGGTGCAGAATAATTTTCATCAATACCAGCTGACCCGTATGGATGATGCCCCTCGCGAAATCCGAGTGCATCTGCTGCCTGCAACCGAGTTCGACACACCGCTCGGCGGCGTGGGTGAACCGGCTGTACCGCCTATCGCACCGGCACTATGCAACGCGATTTTTGCAGCGACCGGTCAACGTATCCGGCAGCTACCGATTCGGGAGCAATTGAGAAAAAACTAAACACTTCTCGACCCGGAAATAAGACATAAAAAAGCCCGGTAGGCTTACCTACCGGGCTTTTTTGTTGGCTAAAGCAAAATGCTTTATTTACGCATCGATTTGCTAAATCTTTTATCTAATTTGTTATTGGCTTCTTGAGACAATTCAGCGGCGCGATTTGCGGCAATCTCTGCGGCTTCTGCCTGTGCGGCCGCAGCTGTTGCAGACGTTTGCGCGCTGGCCGCATTTGCTGATGCTTGTTTAACAGAAGCATCCAAGCCATCAACTTGTGACTGTAAGTTTTCAACATCTGAATTACTTGCACACGCCGCAAGCATGCTTAAAGCCACGGTAATCATTGCTAATTTAATTACTTTATTCATATTACTTTCCTTACTCAAAATTAAAAAACTGTAGACATTTTTCAGGCATCTACGCTAAAAATAAAGGCCTGATGATAAGCAGATTTTTTTTAGAAAACTGTCGACTAGCGCCGGAATTTAGGAATATGAGGTCTATCTACAATGATAGAGAAAATCAGGCAAGGACTGTGATATTAAAATTGATTGGTCAAAAGTTCAAAATCTTCGGGCTTGTCAATATCCAGCTCCGCTTCCGGCAGGGGAATTTTTAATAATCTGTCTTTAAAATCCAAGATCAAAGGCTTGGCACCTCGATCGCCTTTGAGGGCCAACAAATCCGTAAAAAATTCCGCAGGAAATACGACCGGCACCCCCACCGACTGATGATATTCACTGACAACAATGTGTGTCGGGGCATGTTGCCAGCCGCTCAACAGGTTTTGAATGTGAGCGGCGTTAATTAACGGTTGATCGCACAGCAGGATGAGTGCCGCAGCCGCTGATGCGGGCAAAGCTTTAATGCCGACACGAATTGAAGAAGCCATGCCTTCTTGCCAATCTGGATTAACAATCGAAGTAACAGCACCAAGATCGATAGATGTTTGTATCAATTCGGCATGCGCACCCAGCACGACGATAACTCGGTCGTGCAAAATTTCACAGGTGTTGGTAATGGCATGCGCCAACAACGGGCGGTTGCGCCATTCGAGTAATTGCTTGGGGCTACCCATACGACTGGAACTGCCCGCCGCTAAAATAATCGCGTAAACGTTATCGATGGCTACATTCATGTAATTCTTCTGCAGCTTTAACACCGAGTTGCTGCCCACTACGTCCATTCAGTTGGGCATGGATGCCAGCCATAATCGATAGCGCAATTTCTTCCGGCGTTTCTGCGCCAATATCCAGACCAACCGGCCCAAACACCCGCTTAGCAATTAGGGCAGCATCATTGCCCAGACTGTGCAATAAGCGATCTTTGCGATGCGCTGGCCCCAATAGGCCAATAAAGGGAATATCACAATTTACGACCGCTTTTAAGTAGCGCGCGTCGTATTCAATGTTATGAGTCATTAACACCAAGGCGTTGAATTGATCCAATTCGAGTTTATCGCCGATGTCTTCCGGCATTAAATGCAACAACTGGTCAACCTGCGGAAAGCGTTCTTTTTTAATATGGCCGGGACGATAATCAACGACAGTGATTCGCCAGCCCAGCGCCTTGGCAGATTGAACCAAAGGAATAGCATCAGTACCTGCTCCAAACACCAGCAAGCGCAGCGGCGGTTGTAGCGGATCGTAAAATGCCGTAATTTCTTGGTCGTTGATGAGATGCGATTCGATGCGTGGTTTTTGTTGCAATACTGTTTGTAACGCCGAGGCGGTAAACGGAAAAGGTGCTGAAGTTAACAACTGCTGATTACCACCAACAATTACAGGCAAAAGCAGGCTGCGCCCGGACGGGAAATCAGCATGTCCAGATTCAAAAACGGTGATCAGAACCCCGGATTGATTAGCATCAGCGGCATCGGCGATGATATTTAAAGGACTAAAATCCTCGTCTGCTTTTAACAATTGCAGTAATACTTTCACTGCACCGTTACAACCTAGGCCTAAGCCCCAGATAACATCATCCGGGGAGCGCATATCGTAAAAAACAGTTTTAGCGCCTCCAGTCTCAAATACCGATCGCGCCTGCTCTACCAAGTCTCTCTCAAAACAACCGCCACCCAGCAAGCCGATCAATTCGTCTTGGTTGCTTATCAACATACGCGCACCGGCTTTTTGATACGTCGAACCAAAGGTTTCGATGATGGTTGCGAGCACACAATTTTCAGTTTGCTGTTTCAGTCGCCGGTAGGCATCGACCAAGTGATTGATTTTATTAGCCATGATTTATTTTGTGTGTCGTGACGATTTGTAACATGTTCGTTTTTATCCGTCATTCTACATGCTAAGTCCAGCCCAAATCAGTCCGCAATAACGGCAGTTGCATTCGTGTACGGGGTGAGTATTGGAGATTAACAAAAACACTATTATCAGCACGTTAAAAAAAAGCAAGCCCTGCTGACCCAGATCAACCCGACAATTAAAATGAGGTGTCGATATTCATACCAAATTATTAAAAAAACCACTCTGACTCTGTAAAAAAATATCCTCACAGCGCAAATAACATCCATCGATTTAAAGAGCTTTGTGTTCCCCAGTTAAAAGATTCCCTATCCAAAAACTTATCTGTAAAATTAGATAATTTATTTTTTAGTTACTGGAGCAACAGTCAAATGGGTAGAGCTTATCAAAATCGTAAAGTCTCCATGGCCAAAACGTCCGATGCCAAGGCAAAGGTATACAGTAAGTATGGTCGTGAAATTTATGTCTGCGCGAAATCAGGCGGCACTGATCCATCTGGAAACTTAGCATTGCGTGGTCTGATTGATAGAGCCAAGAAAGACCAAGTCCCTACGCACGTAATTGACAAAGCACTCGACAAAGCGAAAGGCGGTGGTGGCGAAGACTTCGCGCCTGCGCGCTACGAGGGCTTTGGACCAGGGGGCTGTATGGTGATTGTAGACTGCTTGACAGACAACCCTAACCGTACTTTTGGTGATGTGCGCCAGTGTTTTACCAAAACAAAATGTAAAATCGGCACCCAAGGTGTGGTTAGCCACATGTTTGACCATGCGGCTATCCTGGCATTTAAAAATAACGATGAGGACGCCGTTCTGGAAGCATTACTAACAGCCGATGTGGATGTTAGCGATATTGAAAGCGATGATGGGCAAATCACCATTTTCACTCCTCAATCTGATTACTTTAAAGCCAAACACGCCTTATTGGATTCTTTAGGTGAGATTGATTTTGAGGTCGACGAAATTCAATTTATACCTAAAAGCGTCACGACTATTAGCGACGAAGATTTGATGATGTTTGATAAGTTTTTAGATATGTTGAATGATTTGGATGATGTACAAAATGTCTACCATGATGCCGAGTTTTGATGACTAGGGAAGCGCTGATTAAATCCTTCGACAAGCCCGAAATGAACGGTAACTTATTGATTTCGTTCGTGGTGAGTTTGTCGAATCATGAGCGAAATCGATTTATTCAGCGCTTCCCTAGGTCCTATAAAATTTCATTATAAAGCCAAATGAGACGTTCGGCGACAACCGTAATGCAGGGTATCAAACAGCGTTGAAAAGTTCCCAATTGACATATAGGGTTATTGGTTATTCGCAGCTTTTTTCTGCTGTTTAAATCGACAATAATCGTTGTCTATTTTCAGAATATCCCAGTGATTGATAACACTCTATAGTAATTTCAGCATCGCCAAATACCTGCTCCTACTCGCCGAAGTTTAGATTAGTGACTAACCAATGAGGTCTTCTCATACCAATGACTGATGAAGTAAAAACAAGACTCCACAGACTGCAGAAAAAGGTAAGTAGCCCAGGCCAATCGAGCTTAAATTATGCCGGGGATGCGAAGTAAATACCGATTGTCCCATCCAGCCTTTAGACGTTTGATCTTGGTGCCGGTTTTTTCGGTCTTGATCAGATGCCGGATAACAGCCAGATTCGCTGCACTATGACTTTTGCGAGCTCGATTGTTATCCTCACCAAAGGCTATATCAAGAACCCAGTGAAGGTTGTTTTCAATTGCCCAATACGCCCGCACCACGCGCTCTAACCGTTTCGGATCATTTGCATCCAGACTACTGATGAAATAGCGAGTTTCTTCAGTCACCTTGTCCCCGATTTCTCTTTTGGGGAAGTAACGGCGATAATGCTTTGCAGGCTTTCCCAGTCATGTCGCTCTCGTAACCAAGCTATATCGGCTGTCGTACGAAGGGTACGCGTTTCAATTCGACCATGGCCGCCATCATAGCTAACAGAGGCAACTGCCGGAGATAACGACGAAGTGAAAAATGTTTTAACATCATCATGCAGATTGCCCTGATTGCCTTTCAGGCTAAACACGTAATTACCGCCTTGCTGTTTAATCTGTTTGGCTATTTTCTTTTGGCAGCCCACTAGTGCCCCGTGAGGGTATCGCATCAATTGTAATCACTGCTCCTGCTATATCAAGCCGGGACAGCAACTTTGGAATGGCGGTTATTTCATTCGATTTATCATCGACTTTAGCCTGGCCTAAGACCAGATTATTTTGTTGCGCCTACGTGCTGACCATATGAATGGCGGCTTTTTTTGAAGCGTTGTCTATGCTGCGTCTTAAGCATTTGCCATCAATAGCAATGACTTCGCCTTCGGTTATGTTAGCTAAATCAGCAACCCAGCGGGAAAAACAGACGCTAAACTGGCCGGCATCAAGGGCCTCATAAACTGCACCAACGGTGTTGTGCTAGGGTATACCATGCTCTGAACCGAGCAATTGAGTGAACCACTCTTCTTTTGCTAGACCGAATTCTTCAACAGCCACCCAGTTATCAGCGCCACAAATAATCGCGCAAAATATTGACAAAGAAAATATCTGGTAGTTGATGCTTCTTTATCTATTTTTCTATTTTCAAGTGATTTCAAGCGCGATTGCCCTGCTCAAAAGCCTTACAAGCGTTGTAAAGGCAGCAGTTATCAGCATCATGCCATCGTTCAGCCGTCCGGCCGTCAGCAACGACAACCCGTATTCCGAATCGCTATTCAAAACCTTGAAATACCGCCCGCAATACCCGTTGAAACCCTTTGCTGACCTGACAGCCGCCCGGCAATGGGTGGGCGATTTAGTGCAGTGGTACAACCACGAACACCGCCATAGCGCCATCGGCTTTATCACCCCAGCCCAACGCCATGCCGGTTTGGACCAGGCGCTGCTGATGCAACGCAAGGCGCTTTATGAACAAGCCAAGGCCCAACATCCGCGGCGCTGGAGTCAACAAACCCGCAACTGGAACAGAGTCCAGACCGTGCATCTCAATCCCGAACGTGCCGATATCCAAAACAAACCAAATCAGGAGGTTCCTAACCAGGACAAAATAACCGCGTAAATTTTTACATCGAGGCGACAACTAGCTTGAAATTTTCCGGCTGTACAGGGCGAATCAGCCTTAAATCACGGCACTGATTCTCGCAAGATATACGTTTAGCCGCCAGCACCGCGCCGTTACCTGACGACACGATGCTGTATATCATTTACCTACAAGATGCGTTGAA
>JAQTQN010000175.1 GCA_028712225.1 Methylobacter sp. | reverse complement strand
GCAGCGCGTAAGTAATGAACTCTAAAATTTTGCTCTTTAAGGGATAGAAATATGAAAGATTCCGCACAGTTACATAGCAACAAGGATGAATTACCCGGTTTTTTGCGTGGCGCCCTGATGTGGCGAGGTTCAGTTACACCACGCATTTTCCCCAGCCTGCTGTTAATGACTGGTTACTGTTTGTTAATAGTTGCCTTAGATCAATACTGGCGCCCCTTACCGCATCTTGCTGTGACCCCGTTTGAATATACCGGCGTAGTACTCGGTTTGGTTCTGGTGTTTCGAACCAATACCGGTCACGAACGCTGGTGGGAGGCCCGAAAATTATGGGGCGGTATTGTTAATCAAAGCAGAAATATTGTCATTGAGGCTTTAAGTTACGTTGAGGCTTTGAATATTGGCTCTCAAGAGAACCTGTGGCGTAAAGACATGGTGAAGTGGACGATTGCATTTTCTTTTGCAACCAGAGAATCCTTACGCAATGGTAAGAACTTAGATGATTTAACTGATTTGCTGAGCGAACAGGAGCTTGATGCAATAAAGGATGCTGCCCACATGCCGTTGTTTGTCGCCGGCAAAATAGCGGCATTATTACAACAGGCACGGCTTAATCATTATATCGATGGCTTTGTTTTTAAGTCCTTGGAAGAACAGCGTATTTTACTGATTGACCACATGGGTGCCTGTGAAAGAATCCTTAAAACACCTATGCCATTGGTTTATGCCATTAAAGCCAGGCGGTTTATTTTGATTTTCTTATTATTGCTGCCGTTTTCATTAATAGAAAACTTGGGATTCAGTGCGGTGTTTATCTATTTTCTAGTGGCTTATCCATTATTGTCTTTGGACAGAATTGGTATTGAGCTACAAAATCCATTCGATACCAAGAATTTAAGCCACTTACCTTTGCACACTATTTGCGAGGGTATAAAACTTCATTGTCTGGCCTTGTCGGCACAGCCGCAATCCAGTTGAATTCGTGCAGACAGTGAGAGTAATGCACAACCGAAAATATAATCGATTAAACAAGTAAATTTGATGAATCGGCATCAAAGATAACCTCTCTTCTAAGGCATAAAAAATGAAAACTTTAACCAAAGAAATGCAAGCCGCCATTACTCCCGAAATGGCATTAGATTTATTAAAAGAGGGCAATAAAAGGTTTGTAAATAACCTTAAAGTAAACCGTAATCTACTACAACAGGCCAATGAAACTTCCGACGGGCAACATCCGTTTGCAGTTATTTTAAGCTGCATCGATTCCCGAACCTCAGTTGAGTTGATTTTTGACCAAGGTTTGGGCGATGTGTTTAGTGTGCGTATCGCCGGTAATATTATTAACGAAGATATTCTGGGCAGTATGGAGTTCGGCTGCAAAGTAGCCGGTTCTAAAATCATAGTGGTTTTAGGCCATAGCAAATGCGGTGCGGTTAAAGGTGCTTGCGACCATGTGGAAATGGGCAACCTGACAGCCCTGTTAAGCAAAATACAGCCTGCGGTTTATGATGAAAAAACCGTGACAGAAAACCGTAATTCAGACAACGCTGGATTCGTCGAAAAAGTAGCCGCCATTAATGTCAAAAGAACCGTACATGCCATTATGGAACGCAGCCCGATTTTAAAAGAAATGATTGAAACAGGCGCAATCGGCATTGTTGGCGGCAATCATGATATTACAACGGGTGAAGTCAGTTTTTATGATGATACTTTGATTATTAATAAACACAGTTAATCAATCAGATACTTCTTTCTTTTACGCCAAAACGTAGCGCGGCTCATACCGGCATGGCGGGCGGCGGTATCTATATGGCCATCTGCCAGCCGGAGAGCTTCGCGGATCAATTCCGCTTCATCTGCATGCCTTGCGCGATTGCGTAGCGGCGTTTGCGTGAGATCTGGTTGCGCAGTTTCACGGAATTCCGGCGGCAAATCATCCAGGCTTAATTCGCTCCCGCGTCCAACTGCGAAGGCGTATTCAACAACGTTTTTCAATTCCCTGATATTGCCCGGCCAACGGTAATCGAGCAAACGCCGCATCGCTTCCGGCGCGATGCTGTCGATGTGGCGCGGACCTTGGAGATTGTGTTGTTTGATGCTGTGCCAGAGCAGCAAACTCACATCCAGCCGTCGTTCGCGCAGTGGCGGCAGAAACACCGGCACGACTCTGAGTCTGTACATCAAATCTTCGCGAAAGCGTCCGGCTTTAACTTCTTCGCGTAACGAGCGATGAGTGGCGGCAATGATACGTACGTCGACAGAGATCGGCGCATCGCCGCCGACCGGGATAAACGTTTGTTCCTGCAGCACGCGCAGTAGCTTGGCTTGTAGTTCCAGCGGTAATTCGGCAACTTCATCAAGGAACAAAGTGCCGCCGCTCGCACGTTTAAACAGACCGGCATGTTCCCGAATGGCGCCGGTAAAAGCCCCTTTGACGTGGCCGAACAATTCGCTTTCCAGCAGACTGGGCGTGAGTGCCGCGCAGTTGATCGCCAAAAAGGGCTGTTCACGGCGCTGGCTTTCCATATGTAATGCATGAGCAACCAGCTCTTTACCGGTGCCTGATTCACCGCGGATCAAAATAGTCGCTTCAGTTTCTGCGACATTACGGATGATTTTAATTGCATCTTTCATCGCCGGATCGCGCGACAAAATGCCGTGAAACGTTTCGCTGTCATTCTGTTTGCTAATGATGGGCGCGGTGGCTGCTTGCGGTTGCAGAAATTCCAAGGCACCTGCAAATTGGCCGTCTCCATCAAAAAAAGCACGCGCGGTGCGATAGCACGTAATCGCACCGCCCGGCCTTTGCAACTGCACCATCTGCGCCTTAATCTGACCTTGTTCAGCCAGGCCGCAGGGATCACGATCTGTGCAGCCAAGTGCTTGCGCGCAACCTTGACCAAGCACGGATTCTGCCGACAAGTTAAACAGCTTTTCCGCACCTTTACTCCAGAACAGGATTTTACCTGCAGCATCCACTGCGAACACCGCACCGGCATCCACCAGGTCGGTGAGTACAGCAAAGGCTTGATCAGGACCGATCCGGCTCAGCCAGCGGTTAAAAAACGGTGATGATTGGCTCATGGTATTTGGTCGATACGTTTCAAAAATGTTGCAAATGTAGCATGTTTATTCGAATGTTTCATTATGAAACAATAAAAATCATTTTCGTCACAAATAAACACTTTAAAAACAATCAGTTAATAAAATCAATTGTTGGCACGAGTTGTGGTATAGATTAATTAACTATTACTAATATTTATGTTTAACAAGGAGTCCGATCATGATTTTCAGACAGCTTTTTGAAACGGAAACGTCTACTTACAGTTATTTGCTGGGTTGCGAGCGCACGCATCGCGCCTGCTTAATTGATCCGGTGGCCTCAGAAATCAACGACTACGTTGAATTGCTGCAAACCTTAAATCTTAAGTTGATTTACACCATGGAAACCCATGTGCATGCTGATCACATTACCGGTGCAGGCTTGTTGCGCGAGAAACTGGGCAGCAAAAGCGTGGTACATCGGGATGCAGGCGCACAGTGTGCGGATTTAATGGTCACCGACGGCGTGTTGCTGCAAATTGGCGATTTGGAGTTTGAAGTTCGCCACACGCCCGGCCATACCTGCGGTTGCGTCAGTTATGTGATGGCTGACCGGGTTTTTACCGGCGATGCGTTATTAATCGGTGGCAGTGGTCGCTCCGATTTTCAAGAGGGCGATGCCGGTCAACTTTACGACAGTGTCACCGGCAAGCTATTCACGTTGCCGCCGGATACGCTGGTTTATCCCGGCCACGATTACCACGGCAATACCGTTTCCACCATCAAACAGGAAATCGCCAAGAATGCACGGCTGGGCGGCGGACGTTCGCGCGATGAATTTATCGCCATCATGCAAGATTTGAAACTGGCTTACCCCAAGTTTATCGACCAAGCCTTGCCTGCTAACCAGTCCTGCGGCATGACGGGAGAGCAGTAGTCATGATCTTAGCCCTGGCCTTGTCGATAGTTATCGGCTTAATGCTGGGATTGCTCGGCGGCGGCGGTTCGATTTTAACCGTGCCGATGTTGGTGTATGCACTGCATATCGAACCCAAAACTGCGATTTTGACTTCGTTTGTGGTGGTTGGGATTTCCAGCTTAATGGCATTGATTCCTCATGCCCGGCGTGGTGCCGTGTGTTGGAAATGCGGGGGCTTTTTCGGATTGTCCGGCATGGTGGGAGCCTTTGGCGGCGGGCGCTTGGGCGCTCACTTACCCAGCGACTTACTGATGTCGCTGTTTGGATTGGTCAGCCTGCTGACAGGCTTAATGATGTTGCGCGGCAGCCTGTCGCAACCGACACAAGCCTCAACCATAGAACCGGTTAGGGTTTGCCCGTTGCGGGTGCCGTATTTACGGGTATTGTTCGACGGCTTTTTCGTCGGCGCATTGACCGGCATGGTCGGGGTTGGCGGCGGTTTTTTGATCGTTCCTGCGTTGGCATTGTTGGTGGGATTACCGATGCATGGAGCGGTAGGAACATCTTTATTGGTGATAGCGATGAATGCGCTGGCCGGTCTGAGCGGCTACAGCCAACATGTAAGCTTGGATCTAAATCTAACCGGTATTGTCGCCGCCGGTGCGATTTCCGGCAGCGCCATCGGTGGTTTACTGTCGGCTTATATAAAACCGGAGTGGTTGCGTCGAGGCTTCGGTGTGATGGTGGTGCTTGTTGCAGGCTATGTATTGTCTCAGGCGGTAACGATGCAATTGCTGAATACCACCAAGCAATGGCTGCTAAATCCGCAAAATCCCGGCTGGGCAATTGCCGGTTTGGTGCTGTTATGGGTATTGCTACGGATTGGCAGCTGGATACATAAAACCGATGCCGTTACTTTTAACGCGGCCAAAACTAACGATAAGAGCTAGTCCTATGCATTCAGAACAATTTAACCGGCTCCAGAAAACGTGCAGATTGTGGGGTAATGAACTGGGCAGTTTATTGATTGACGTTTTTCATTACTTGGCGCTGTTTGTAATCGGCGCAAGCATTGTCTGGTCGGCGGTAGTTGCCTATATCGGCATGATCAGTCAGGGCCACGCGACCATCGGCGACATCTTACTGCTGTTTATTTACCTGGAACTGGGGGCGATGGTGGGCATTTATTTCAAAAGCAACGTAATGCCGGTACGTTGCTTAATTTACATCGCCATCACTGCGCTTTCCCGATTGCTAATCGCTGATGTTCAAGCGCATCATGAAGCCGGCATGGGGATGTTCTGGGTGTCAGCGGCAGTGTTGTTGTTGGCACTCTCAACCTGGGTAATCCGCAAGCCGCCGTCCGATAACGGCTAATTATTATAAAAAAGAACCTATCAAGGTCGAGGAGAAGGTATGAAACGTATAATCAACCCATCACGTCGTCGCTTTTTTGCACAAACTAGTGCCGGATTATTAGCTTATACAGCATTGCCAAGCTGGTTACAGGCCATGGAAGGTATGGGCGAGATGCCGAAAATGACACCTAATAAGGCTTCGGCTAATTTCCATCCCGATGTTGAAATCGATTTAACATGTCAGCCATCGACAGTATCGATACTGCCCGGTCAGCCGACTCGGGTTCAGCAATATTTTGCAAAACTGGTCAAAGGCCCTGCCAATACCTTGACAGAAATCCCCGGCTCTTATCTCGGGCCGATACTGCGCTTTGAAAAAGGCCAAAAAATCCGTATCAATTTGCATAACCAGTTAGACGAAGTTTCGATTACCCACTGGCACGGTCTGCATGTACCGGCACTGATGGACGGGCATCCTCTGTACTCGATCGGCAAGGGCGAAACCTTTGTCTACGAGTTCGAAATGCTCAACCGCGCCGGCATGAACATTTACCATCCGCATCCCCACAACACCACCGCCAAACAGGTGTATCACGGCTTGGCGGGCGCGATACTGGTTAATGACGAGGAAGAGCGCCGTTTGGAATTGCCGGACGGCGAGTACGAAATCCC
>JAQTQN010000019.1 GCA_028712225.1 Methylobacter sp. | reverse complement strand
CTGGCGGCTAATGCTTGTTCAACATGCACCCTATCAATTTGTTGCGCTTGGTTTTTTTGGCAAAACAGATTGGCTTCGGCAATGATGTCCAGCGAGTCATTGATACGCGCTGAAAAATGTTGCTGATTTTCAGATAAACGACAGCTGTGCTCAATCAAACACTGGATCGCCGTGCGGGTTAAGGCCTTGGCGGTAGTATCGGCGGCGTGTTTAATCAGTAACAACGCAAACTGTTGCATGGACTCGTCGGTGCGTGGAATGTAATTGTCAAAATCGGCCAGGATTTTGAACATTTCATTAAATTCACTGTCCAGTTCTTCCAGCAGATAGTAAATGTCACGGGGGCCGACCAAAATCACTTTAACGTTAAGAGGAATTATTTCGGGCTTTAACGTAATAGGATTAATACCTAATTCTGCATAAGGTGATTCGATTTCAAGGCGCCCGGATTGCAGGGCTCGCTTGAGTGCGTCCCAAACGAATGGGAACGTCAGTAATTTTTCTGCATCGATAACTAAATAACCGCCGTTGGCGCGATGCAGTGAGCCTGCACAAATTCGTCGGTAATTGGTTATCAGTGTGCCTTGCTCACTGATGTATTCAATGCGCCCAAACAGATTTTGATAGATAGGGTGCGGCTCATAAATGACCGGAGCGCCAGAGTTTTCCTGATGATCTACCAGGATATTGGGTGCGTATTGTTCCAGCAGTATGCGTCTTAGCGTGTTTTCATTTGTCTCTGGAGATCGTCCAGGCATCAGGTAATCGGCAATGGATTGCTGCATGTTTTTTCTGATTTTGGTCAGATAAATCAGGGCATCATCCATACGTTGATAAGCCGTATGCAGTTCCTCAAAAAGCGGATCTATCGCCAAGCTGATAGTGTCGTTATCTAGTTGCCTGAATTTTTCGACCATGTCCCGGCGCCATTGCGGCATTTCCAATAAAACCTCGCCGAGATAATCTTCTAACGCTTCAACATGCTTATGAAAAGCCTCACGCTCCGTTTGTGGGAGTTGACTGAATTGCTCTTCATCCAGTGCTTTGTTTTTACGCAGTGGTGCAAAGGTGATGGACTCACCCTCACGGAACAGGGCAATGTTTAAACCGCGGGTTTTTTTTTCGACTAAATCGATAGCGGCATTAAATAATTGACTGAAATGCCGTTCGATAGCACTCTTTTTTTGTTGATAAGTGGGGCTTTCAAACGCTGCTGGAAACGTAGCCAGCAGGTTATCAAGTAACTTTTCGATGTCTTGGTTTAAATTCTGCCCTTGTCCTGCCGGTAGCTTGAGAGCCATTGGTTCGCGCGGGTTATCAAAATTATTGATATACGCATAGGAAGGTGGCGGGGGTAATTGGTCGGCAAGCGCATCCAAATGCTGGGTAATCATTGTTAATCGGCCTAACCCGGGTTCGCCCATCACAAAAATATTGTAGCCGGGCATGTTCATCGCAATACCAAATTCCAATGCAGCTTGAGCTCTGGGTTGGCCCAGAATAGAAAAAGCGGTCTTGGGGATTTCTTGGGGAATTTGGAGCTCAGACAGGTCAATATGTAGCTTGAGTGCGCCCGGTGAAAGATGTAAAGGATTAGTCATGCAAAAAAACGAGTGGGTGAGAAAAATAGATTTGTCGAGTGGCTAATTATCAATGACCGCCGTGACAGGCAAGACATTGATTCGAGCAATGCGAAAGCTGCAGAAAGATTTATAACACGTAAAACAACTATGAAAATGAGAGCTGTCATCGTGATTAACCGATGACAGCAAAAATGTTTATTTAACAACTAACGCGTTGTTAACTGATTTGACACCTCTGATGGTTCGGGCAAGTTCCACTGCTTTTTTTGCGGCTGCTGCGGAGTCAACAAAGCCACTTAATAAAACGACGCCTTTAAAGGTTTCGACATCAATTTGCATTACTTTCAACCGGGAATCTCCCAGGATAGAGGCTTTAACTTTGGTGGTTAAAATAGAGTCGTCAAAATACTCTCCTGTGCTTTCGGTTTTTTGACTGCCCGCACAACCTGCTATAGCCATTATCAACAACAAACCCGTTAAAAAACGTACTATCAACTTTAAATTACTCTTCATACTCAATCCTTAAAAATTCTATCGCCGAAATTTGGGGACGCCCCAGCCTGCTTTGAAATCAAGCAGTTCAGGGGGCAGATAATACAACAATAAAGAGGGGATGTAATCCGTTCAGAGTGGTTAGGGTCTGTCTATAGATGTGATCTGCAGCCTTTGAAGCGTTGGTAAATTGGTATTTAAAAAACATTAAGGCCAATGTGCCGCAAATAAAAACGATGTTACAAGGTGAAGGGGTAAGCTTGCTTAACAGTGATGCGGATTAGGGCGATTAATCGATGAATTAACATCGCTATTTGTTATAACGAGGCCAACCTGACTGCATTGCGGCTGCCAGTTTTGACTTTGTACAGCGCTTGGTCGGCAAGTTTGATTAACTCTTGCCAGCCGGGTTTATTTCCAATGGAGCCGGCAATGCCAATGCTTATTGTAATGGGCATCACTAAGCCAATATCTTTGGGTTGATTAGTCTGTATAGCGCTACGAATACGTTCTGCCAATAACACCGCGGTGGCGCCATCGGTGTTGGTTGCAATCACCAAAAATTCCTCCCCGCCCAGGCGGCAGGCGATGTCGCTTGCCCGAGCCGCCGCTTTCATTATTTTTGCCGCATGCGCCAAAACCACGTCCCCGGCATCATGACCGAGAGTATCGTTGACGGATTTGAAATGATCCAAATCCAGCATCAATACACTTAACGGCCGATTGTAACGTTGTGCGGTATCCCATTCTTGTTCCAGTCGGGTTAAGGCATATCGGCGATTAGGCAAGCCGGTGAGAATGTCAGTATTAGCCATCATTCCCAAGCGTCGATTAGCTACTGCAAGTTCAGCACTGTAACGTTGAATGTCTTGTTTTTCTTGTTCCACTTCCTGTTGCAATAAAACGATGCGTTGACCTGCATGGATACGCGCCAGCAGCACCCGCAGACTGACCGGTTTGGTAACAAAATCGTCAATGCCTGCATCGAAGGCTTCGACCAGAGCATCTTCGCTTTCGCTAGCGGTGAGCATGATTAGATACAGGTTTTTACCTATTTCAGAACTGCGTAAAGTTTTACACAGCGTCAAGCCGTCCATCGGCTTCATACGCCAGTCAGTAATGACAAGTTGTGGTTTGTGTTTAATTACATGCTTTAAGGCTGATTCGCCATCCCGACAGATTTCAACGCGATGACCTGCGTTCGTAAGTTGTTTTGATAAGCGAGCCAGCATTATCGGGTCATCGTCTACTAATAAAATATCCAGTCCCGGTAGCGTATTGGACTGCTCATGCCGGTCAACCGGAAATGTTTGGGGTACATCGGTCTTAATCTCTATTTGCTTACCCCAGTCATGCCATTGTTGGATAATTTCAGCAATAAAATCAGAAAGTGTTTCGTTTTCTAAACCGTGGGCGCTTGCTTCTTGTTGTAAGGAGGGGAGTAACGACGATCGGTATTGATCGTCCCCAATACAGTAGCGACTAAGTAGGCGTGCGAACGCTAGTTGTCTGGCCAAACGGGTAGTGCGAGAGTTCTCTTCTGTGGGTGGCTCCAGGCTGAGTTTTAGTGCGTCAAGAAATATTCCGGGAAATCCCCAGTCTAGTAAGAGCAATAAAGTGAGTTCTTTGTGGTCGACCGCAAAGCGTTCGCGCTCAAGATTAAGCAACTCGGCACCATGTGCGGTATTAATGCATTCACCATAAATATCTGACCAAGCAGTCGCCAATGCTAATCGTCCAATATCGGATAACAGGCCTAAGGTAAATGCTTCTTCCGGGGTTACGGTGCGCTCCCTGGAAGTAATTGAGGCAATAGCGACAGCCATAGCCAGTGCTTGGGCCCAATAAGCTCCGTAATCAAAACCCGGGCAATGTCCGCCACGATGATTGCCGACTAATGACAGACTGAGTGCGAAATTACGCACCGGTTGCATGCCCATCATGACGACCGCGTCGCTAATATTTGCTATGGGTCGCCGGGAGCCAAACGCTGCCGAATTGGCGAAATTGATTATGCGCCCGCTCAAGGCTGGATCGGCCTTCACCAGTTCGGCCACTTTTTGTATCGAAGCGTCTTCTTTTTGCACGAGCTGCATGATGGCTAGCGCTGTCCCGGAGGGTGACGGTAAGCGCTCGGTGGCTTTAAGTTCATGGAAGTTGAATTCATTGCTCATAGGGGGTGCCTTGTGATTGTTGCAGGATGCGGATCAAGCTAATCGCTGCGTTTACAACTTGTGTCGTCATTTGTTGAAAGTTAGCAGAGTCACCCTGGCGCGCACTGTGTTCCAGACTGGCAGCGTTGGATTGTAGCAAGTCAGCACAAAAATGTCCGGCCATCCCTTTAAGAGCATGCGCAGCATCAGCAAGCGCCACAAGATTATCATGTGCAAGAGCATTTTCAAGATCAAGTATTCTTGCCGGGGTTTCTTTCAAAAATAAGTCGATCATGTCGTTAAGCAGCTCTTGATCGTCATCTAATTGGTTAAGCGCAGCGGCTTGGTTCCATACGGCCAGGTGGTCTTGGTTATCAGCGATACGCTTGTCTGGCGCTATTATCTCAGTTTGGTTGGGTTCGCCCAGCCAGTGCGCTAGAGAAACGGCCAGCTTTGATCTTGAAATAGGTTTAGTGAGGAAATCGTCCATACCGGCAGCCAAGCATTTTTCGCGTTCGCCGACGGCTGCATGCGCGGTTAAAGCGACTACAGGTATACGGTCAGTCTTGTTTATCAATTCCAGGCTGCGTAGCTTACGTACTGCTTCATAGCCATCCATTACCGGCATTTGACAATCCATTAACACTAGGTCGTAGCGCTGTTGCCCGAGTAGAGCTAAAGCCTCTTGACCATTTTCAGCCAATTCCGGAATACAGTGAAATTTACCTAACATAGCCTGTATAACTTTTTGATTAATCTTATTGTCTTCGGCAATCAGGATTCGTTTATTTCTGTAATCAGGCTGATCTGCAGATGTTTTCGTAACAGTATCCGCTTGGGTGGGCGGCGTCTGTAAGGCGTTAATGATGGCGTCAAACAACTGCGTCTGCCGGACTGGTTTTAACAAGCTTTGGGCAAAGCCCAGTGCAAGCCGGTCTGCTTCGAGGCCCATGCCTCCGGATGATAACAACAAGCGGGGCGTTGCTGAGATGATGGGGTTATTGGTGATGGCTTGAGCTAGCGCAAAGCCATCCATTTCAGGCATATGCAAGTCTGATAATAAAATATCAAAGTTTTCGCCGAGTTTTGCGGCGGATTCTAGTTCTACCAACGCATTAGCGGCACTATTCACTTCATTAACGACGACTCCCCAATGTTGCAGGTAATGGCGCAAAATTTTTCGGTTAGTGGCATTGTCATCGACAATTAGCGCGCGTTTCCCTGAAAGATCAGCGGCCGGACGGGGTTCTGAGCTGACGGTGGGATGCAGTGGTAAGGTAAACCAAAAGCAGGTGCCTTGCCCTATGGCGCTTTCCAAACCAATAGCGCCGTCCATCATGTTGATTAGATTTTTGCAAATAGACAGCCCTAAGCCTGTGCCGCCAAAGCGGCGGGCAGTTGAACTATCAGCTTGGGTGAAGGGTTGAAATAAACGAGCTTGGCCTTCCGGGCTTATGCCGATGCCTGTGTCTTTAACTTCAAAACGCAATAATCGTTTGTCGTTGGCTAAATTTTGGCTAAGCACTTTTACCGACACTTCGCCTTGTTCGGTAAATTTGATGGCATTACCGATTAAATTAGTCAGAACTTGTCGTATGCGAGTGGGATCGCCCTGCCAATGTTGCGGCAGGCTTGGGTGTAAAAAGCAGTTCAGCTCTAAATCTTTGCTATGAGCCCGGCCAGACATCAACGTACAAACTTCTTCTACCAGCGAGAGCAGATCGAATTCAATCACCTCCAAATCGAATTTGCCTGCCTCCAGTTTAGAAAAGTCCAGAATGTCGTTAATGATGGTCAGCAAAGATTCGGCAGAATTGGCCGCGGTGGCTACTAAATCCTCTTGCTCATGGCTCATGTCGGTATCTTTCAGAATATCCAGCATACCCAACACACCGTTCATAGGTGTGCGGATTTCGTGGCTCATATTCGCTAAAAATTCGGCCTTGGTCTTGGTCGCTTGTTCGGCTGCATCGCGAGCCGCTTCTAATGATAGCTTGGCTTGCTCCTGCAATAGCGCCAGTGCCAGCATGTCGCCGACTTGCCGCAGCATAGCGAGGCGCGAATTAATTTGTATCGGGTAAGGATCGGTATAAAGAAACAGTATTCCCAGCGTGGTGCCGGCTGAAACAATCGGCACGATGTAATGACCATGCGGTTGTATGCCTTCAAATTGATGGTCATGGTGCGGGTCGCAAAAGCAGTTATCAGACACCATAAGTTCTTGTGAAATAGCAGTCCGCCCGAACAAACCATCGTCATAAGGGATGTGTGGCTCGCGACGTATAAATTCCTCGCTGAACTGGCCATGCAATACAAACATATTCAAAAAGTCATGGTCCGGGTCTTTAATAAAAATGCCACCTTTACGTTGTAGGTCAAATGCCTTCAGGGTAAACAAAATATTTAATGCCTGCACAAAGCGCTCATTAAGCGGTAAGGTTTGTTGTAACGCTTCGGAGATTGCCAAGCATGCGGCAGTGTCGGCATTCTCCATAAATTGGGTTTGTTCGAGAGCGACTTGGCTGGTAATGTCGCGCTGAATTTGTACATACCCTAACAGTTCATCGTTATCATTGCGTATAGCGGTGGCACTGACATCAGCCCAGTAATCACAACTATCAGGTGGGGTGCTTTGACCGGCAATGGCACCTTTGCGTCGGTTAAGTAAGCGTCCATTCCAGGCCTTGCCTTGCCGTAAACAGCGTTGCATTGCAGTTAAGGTCGATTTATCGGTATTGGGGCTATCTAATATATTGGGAGGCCTGCCAATCAGTTGTTCTTCTTGCCAGCCGGTAAAGTCAAATAACGCCGGATTGGCGTACTGAATACAACCGTGATCATCAGTCACAATAATCATCTCTCGACTGGCATCTAATGCGCGCTTCAGTGTTAGTAAGCTGATTTCATTCTCTTTAATTTTGGTGATTTCACGGCGAATGGAAATATATTGTGTTGGTTTACCATCCTGCCCTAATAGCGGCACGATAGAGCTTGCGACCCAATACAGCAGGCCTTGTTTATTGCGGTTGCACACTTCACCCTCCCAAGCCTTGCCTTGGGTAATAGTGCGCCATATTTCGCCGAAAAAGGCCTTGTCATGGTGGCCGGAGTTGATGATGCGATGATCATGGCCGAGTAATTCGCTTTCACTGTAGCCGGAAACCTGACAGAACTGGTCGTTTACATAGGTAATGCGCCCGTTAACATCGGTAATGCTAACTAATGCATGAACATCCAACGCATGACGTAGTTGTGAATTTTCTTGGCTTTGATGCGCATTTTCGGCGTGTTGCTCATTAACTTTTACGGCTAGTGGACGTAGAGAAAATAGCCAAATCAGCGGTGCAGCCAGCAGCGAAAGCAGCACGGTGTCGGCAATAATATTTTGCGATGAAGTCAAAGCAATGCCCCATTGTGGCAGTGCATCCAGTATTAACATCACCAGGGCTTCTGCGGCGGCTATGACAATACAAATAATGAGCTGAGAGTAAACGAATGAATGATTGATGGATGTTGTCATGGTCTGGCTGCGCGTGGCTAAATGTACCTTTCCACAGTGTAGACTATCGCGTAAGAACTATTTGTTGCGGCAGGTATTTAGCGCGCAGACATTGAATTAACTGCGTCGATCCAGTTTGCGGTAACTGATGGCTTCGCTTAAATGGTTGATGCTGATGTGTTCGGATTGCGCCAGATCAGCGATGGTGCGAGCAAGTTTCAGGATGCGGTGATACGCCCGGTTCGACAGGCCGAATTTATCCATGGCCTGCTGCAAAAGTTGGTGACCGGGTTCAGTCAGTTCGCAAATGTGTTTAACTTCTTTGGCGGTTAATTCGGCGTTGGCTTTACCGCTACGTGATATGGCGACATTTCTTGCTGCGACGACACGGGCTCGAATCTGGGCACTACTTTCTTCACCGTCAGGCGATCCTTTGCGCAAAATATCGTGCGATACCCGTGGTACATCCAGATGCATGTCTATTCGGTCAAGTAATGGGCCGGACACTTTAGCTCGATAGCGAATGACTTGTTCTGATGTGCAATGGCAACGGCCGGAAGCATCGCCCAGATAACCGCACGGGCAGGGATTCATCGCGGCAATCAGCTGAAAGCGGGCGGGAAAATCCACTTGGCGGGCGGCGCGGGAAATAGTGATGTGGCCGGTTTCCAGCGGTTCACGTAATACCTCCAGCACTTTACGATCAAACTCGGGTAACTCATCAAGAAATAACGTGCCATTATGCGCCAGCGAGATTTCTCCGGGTCGAGGATTGCTGCCGCCGCCGACCAAAGCCGCAGCCGATGCTGTGTGATGGGGTGATCTATACGGCGGTTTAAGCCAGTTAGCGACGTCCAGGCCTTGATCACTGATGGAGGCAATGGCGGCGGTTTCTTGCGCTTGTCGTTCTGTCAGTGGCGGCAGAATGGTCGGCAGACGCGAGGCCAACATGGATTTTCCGGTGCCAGGTGGACCGAGCATCAACAGATTGTGAGCGCCCGCCGCGGCAATCTCAAAAGCGCGTTTGACATGGTATTGGCCGTGGACATCGGCAAAATCGATGTCGATGTGAGAAGCAGATGAGGCCGGTAATTGGAACTCGCTGGGGATCAGTTTTTGCCCGGTCAAATGCGCGCAAACGTCTAACAAATGTCCGGCGGGGATAATTTCAATATCATTGATTAGCGCCGCTTCAGCGAGGTTGTCGTTGGGCAGAATCAGCTTGCGGTGCTGATTTCTAGCCTGGATGGCGATTGGCAAGACACCGATAATTGCCCGTAGTTCGCCACCCAAAGACAATTCGCCAACGCATTCATATTGTTCTAACCCGATATTGGGGATTTGCCCGGAGGCGGCGAGAATGCCTAAGGCAATCGCCAGGTCAAAGCGCCCGCCTTCTTTGGGTAAGTCGGCGGGAGCTAAGTTAACGGTAATACGTTGTGCGGGAAATTCAAAGCGGGAGTTAAGTATCGCGCCCCGGACTCTATCTTTGCTTTCTTTAACAGCAGTCTCGGGGAGGCCTACGATATTTAAAGCTGGGAGGCCGTTGGCGACATGGACTTCGACAGTCACTAATGGTGCTTCTATGCCGGAACGACCACGGCTGTAAACAATCGCCAAAGACATGGCGTTTAACCGGTATTACGCTGCGTTTTGATCATCCGAAGTTTTAAGAATGCGAGCTTCCCAATCGGCAACCTTTTGTTCCAGCACTTCCAGTTTTGAACGAGTTTTTGCCAGCACCGCTTTTTGTACTTCAAATTCTTCGCGGGTGACCAAATCCAGTTTGCCTAAGGCGCCTTGCAAAATAGCACGAAAGGTTTTTTCCAGATCTTCTTTCAGGTTGTTAAATCCGGGTGGGATGGCGCCGGCGAGGCGGTTGGCGATGTCATCAATGGCTTTAGGATCGAACATGGTAGTTTTTCTCGTAATAGATTAGTGGATGAGGTGCTTAAGCCGCATGTGCGGGAATATGCTCCCGGCAAATTTTATCAGTTTCGGCTTGAAACAACGGTAAGCGAGTGACGCTGCAGAGGTAGTGGTTGTCTTCGACGTCAAAATTGATGCAGGTATCACAGGAGCCGAAGCTAGAGGCATTGTGCGTTTTTTGTAACGTCTCCAATGCAGCCAGCAAGGCATTATCGATAGAATTAAATTGTTGGCTTTGTACTGCTTGTTCTGCCTTGGCAAATACATCGTCGGCATGAACAAGCGCCAACAATTCGTCCCCTTTAGGTGTCAGGTTAAGATGAATAATACGGGCATCTTCGCTGTCCTGGAATTTTTCCAAAAGCTCTCGGCGCTCAAGTACTTGTAAGGATTGCGACACTGTGCCTTTGGTTAAACCGAAATACTCTGTGATGGCCGCAGCCGTGTTGCTGTAACTGTTGCATGAATTCAAATAGTCCAAAACTTGGACGTGTATTGGTTGTAAGCCGAGGGCTGCAAGTTTTTTGCGTTCTTCCGAGCGCACCAAGGTGCTGATGCGTTCGATTAGTTTAAAAGTGTTTAGGTTTTTCATTTAGTGTTGTTGAATGCTTGTCTAAAAAATTCAGGTTGTGCTAATGCAGCATTGTGAATATCAGCATTATAGTAAACGGTGTTAAAAGGCTTATTTTTGGCATCTTGATCCCGGAATGCCGATAAGGCATTTTTACCGGCAATAGTGGCGCTCCACCAGCCGGAAGGATAAATACATTGTGGAAAGAATAACGTTTGAATGTGGCTCAAGCCTGCGCTGCTCATGGCGTCGCGCATTTCCTTAATAAGGTTTAAATGCAGCAATGCCGACTCACTTTGCTGAACCAGCAAACCATTTTCGGTCAGGCAATTGAAGCAATCGCGATAAAAATCGACGCCAAATAAACCTTCGGCCGGGCCTATTGGGTCGGTGCTGTCGACGATAATAATATCCACAGAATTAGGCGCGGCGTCTTTCACCCACTTAATGCCGTCGATGAATTTTAAGTCGGCTCTAGGATCGTTATTAGATTCGCACAACTCAGGAAAATAGATTTCCGCTAGACGGGTAACGCGTTCGTCAATGTCAATTTGCACGGCACGCTCAACACCAGGATGCTTTAATACTTCGCGTAAGGTGCCGCAATCGCCGCCGCCGATAATCCATACGGTTTTGGGACTTGGATGAGTAAATAGCGCCGGGTGACTCATCATTTCGTGATAAAAAAAGTTGTCGCGGGTGGACACCATAGTGCAGCCGTCGATGACCATCAAGTTGCCGAAGGTTTCGGTTTCATAAATTTCAAGGTACTGAAAATCAGATTGTTCTTCGTGTAGCTTGCGTTTGATTTTTAATGAAAAGGCTGACCCGGCACCTGCGGCTTGCTCGGTAAACCATTCTGATGAATTCATTGTGAGTGTCCTGAAAATAAACAAATATGAGGCGGGCCATTATATTAGAATTTGGTGTCGCACGTCATGACAGTTCAGTTGCATGTCAAAAACCGTACCATCGCAAGAGGATTTTTTTATGGCCTTACAGCACGCCGAACATTTCATTTCAGTCAGTGAATATTTGCAAGGAGAGCAACTTAGCGACATCAAGCATGAATATATTGATGGCGATGTCTATGCCATGGGTGGTGCAAGTCGCATTCATAATATTATTTCCGGGAACGTTTTTGCCGAATTTAGACAGCATTTAGAAAATACAAGATGCACGACTTTTTCATCGGATATGAAAGTCAAAGCCAATAACTGCTTTTTTTACCCCGATGTGATGGTGGTGTGTGATGACGATAAAGGTGATGAGTATTTTACTGACGCACCGGTGATTATCGTTGAAGTATTATCCAAGTCTACGCGGCGCCTGGATAAAGCCACCAAAATGGCGATCTACAAAACCATTCCCAGCCTGCAGGAATATGTCTTAATCGAACAGGATGTTATTGACGTGGAAGTGTGTAGGCGAAGCGCAGGCTGGGTCTCAGAACATTATTTTTTAGGCGATGACATCACTTTTAAGTCGATTGACATCACCCTGTCGTGTGCAGCCATTTATCATCGCGTTAACAATGAAGAACTGCAGGCTTATCTGCAAGCACAGACAGACAACAGCGAACAATCGTTAACAACGGAGTAAACCATTTGAATCCCACCAAACCCTGGACTATAGAACAATCTGCACAAACCTACGCCATCAACCACTGGGGTGACGGCTATTTTTCTATTAACGACCAGGGCCATGTCTGCGTCAAACCCAGTTCAGAGCAAGATGTTGTGCTGGATTTATTTGAAATTGCGCAATCGCTTAACGATAAAAATTTATCGTTACCGGTATTGGTGCGCTTTACCGATATTTTAAAAGACCGCGTTAAACGCCTGTCTGCAGCGTTCGAAAAAGCCTGCGTTAACAATCAGTATCAAGGCAAATACACGCCGGTTTATCCCATCAAGGTCAATCAGCAACGGCAAGTGGTTGAAGGTATTTTGGCGGCGGATAACATTGGTCTGGAAGCCGGTAGCAAGCCGGAATTGCTGGCCATTATGGCGTTGTCCAGGCAAGGTGTGGTGGTGTGCAACGGCTATAAAGACCGGGCTTATATTCGTCTGGCGCTGATCGGGCTAAAGATGGGGTTAAATCTGTATTTAGTGATAGAAAAGCCGCTGGAGCTGGAGTTGATTATCGAAGAGGCGGCGCGTTTGGGCGTTAAGCCACAAGTGGGTGTGAGAGTCAGGTTAGCCAGCATCAGTGCAGGAAAGTGGCAAAACAGCGGCGGCGAGAAGTCCAAGTTTGGGCTGCATACTTACGAATTACTGCAATTGGTCGATCGACTTAAACAGGTCGATTTGCTGGATAGCTTGCAGTTGATGCATTTTCATATGGGCTCGCAAATTGCCAATATCCACGATATTAAAATTGCTCTGAAAGAGGCCGGACAGTTTTATGTGGAATTCCATCGTTTGGGCGCGCAGATAAAAGTAGTTGATGCCGGCGGCGGCTTGGGTGTGGATTACGATGGCAGCCATTCTCGTCGTGAGTCGTCCATCAATTACAGCTTGGATGAATACGCACAAAATATCGTTCGCAGTTTTGCCGAGCTGTGTGCTGAACACCAAGTGCCGCAGCCCGACATTATTACCGAGTCAGGGCGCGCCCTGACTGCACATCACGCGGTGTTGATTACTAATGTTACGGATGTGGAGTCGATTTATAGCAATCCGGCCGAGCTTGCCGCGTTATCTGCAATCGCTAATCCGGTTGAGCATTATCACGACGCGCAATTTGCGTTGTCTGAGGCGCGTGCCCAGTTTGCTCAAGATAAATTGAATTTGGTGGGTCTGGCTAAAGCGGAAAATACCTATGCGCTGATTTGCCAGCAGATCAAAAACGACCTCAATCCCAGTAACCAGAGCGAAGCGACGATATTGCAGGAGCTTAACGAAAAACTGGCTGATAAAGTGTTTTGTAATTTTTCCATGTTCCAGTCCTTGCCGGATGTTTGGGGTATTGACCAGATATTTCCGATCATGCCCATTCATCGTTTGCAGGAGCAGCCGACGCGTCGCGCGGTGATTCAGGATTTAACCTGCGATTCCGATGGTCGCATTGACCATTACATTGATGGTCAAAATATTGAAAACACACTGCCTGTGCATACCATCGGCGATGAACAGTCTTATTTAATCGGCTTTTTTATGCTCGGTGCTTATCAGGAAATTCTCGGCGATATGCACAATTTGTTTGGTGACACTCACGCCATCAATATCGAACTCGACGATCAGGGTTATCATTTTTATGACCTGCAAGAAGGCGAACATGTGTCGGATTTGCTCGATTATGTGCATATCAGCGGCGAGGACTTAAAAACCGCCTACCGAGCCAAACTGGCTAATGCTGATATTGATCCGCAACAACGGCAATTATTTGAGCAGGAATTAATTGCCGGGTTAACGGCGTATACGTATTTGGAGATATAAACGATGAAAGTCGGTTTGATTGGTTTAGGTGCCATGGGCGTAGGAATGGCCAGAAATGTTGCTAAAGCCGGGTTGTTAACGGGCGTTTACAATCGAACTCAAGCTAAATCTCAGGAACTGGCGGATGAGCTGGGTGTTATTGTTTATCCGACTCCTCAAGTGCTGGCCGCCGAGGTTGATGTGGTCTTGCTGTGTGTCTCAGCCGACCAGGATGTATTGGCGGTGATTGATGGCATTAGCGATGCGGTAAGGCCAGGAACAATAGTGGTCGATATGTCGACCGTGAGCAGTGCAACGGCGCAACAAGCCAGCACAAAACTTGCTGAAAAACACGTGGCATTTCTTGATGCGCCGGTATCCGGCGGTGTCGAAGGTGCTAAAAATGGTACGCTGGCAATGATGGTCGGTGGCGACGAACAGGCGCTGGAGCGAGCCCGTCCAGTTTTGGCGGCGATGGCTTCACGTATTGTCTATATGGGATCGAGCGGTGCGGGTCAGGCGACTAAAGCGGTTAATCAAATTATCGGCGCAGGCATTAATCAGGCGGTTACCGAAGCGTTGGCCTTTGCCTCTGCTCAACAATTACCGTTAGATAAAGTGATTGATGTAATTTCAGGCGGCGCGTCCGGTAACTGGTTTCTGCAGCATCGCGGACCGACAATGACCAAAGGTGTGTTTGCGCCCGGGTTTAAACTGGCTTTACACCATAAAGATTTAAAAATCTGCCAGCGTATGGCTGCACAAACCGGCGCAGTGTCGACCATCATCGATATGACATTGGACGATTATGAACAGTTGATGGCGCAAGGTTATGGCGATGAGGATATTTCGGCGCTATATCGGTTGAAAAAGCCGGGCGGATAGGGCTCTTCAGCTTGATTTGAAGGCGCTATTTTAAATAGATCGGGGCATTTACATGCCCCGATCTAAGCGGCTTATTTACCTAATACATCTTTACGAGCGCCTTCTGCAATCGTAGCGACTTCTGCGATGAGCTCTTCCGGAACGTTGAGTTCTTCTAATGTTGCCCGTAAATGTTCCATTACGGCATCAAAATGGCTGTTATCAAGACCAAGCTTTACCAGTCGGGCATGGGCGGTGCGCATATCTGCGCCACTATAGTTGTTGGGACCGCCAAATGCCATGGTTAAAAAAGCTTTCTGTTTGGCTGCCTGTTCTTCCATGTTGGTATTATCAAAAAAACGATAAATACGGTGATCAGACAGCACTTTGCGATAGAAAATATCCACAGCAACATTGACAGCCTCTTCACCGCCCAGTTTTTCGAATAAAGTTTCGCTCATCATTATCCCCTCAAGTATTGTTATAGTTATGTGCAACTAAAAGTTGCGAGAGGGATTCTAGCTTAGGGGGTAATCTTTTGCCATATTAAGAGCAATCCAGCGGGGGGCAAAGGGTGCTGTGTAACCTTGTTAAAAAACGGACTGACGTGTAAAACCACCAGTCCGTTGCTGGCTCGGCCAGTTAATTTTTCATGGGATCCAAAACGTTTTTAATGACACTTGTGCCAGTACTGTCGGGTGCGTTCTTCAAGTAAATATCCTTCAGACGCTTAAAGGCCGACCATAAGGTTTTATCCATTACCACCTCATTGCCGATGGACACGATCACACGGGCCAGTTCAGGAATTTTATTCTTGGTTGACATCATGTAAACCGGTTGCACATAGAGTACGGTATTACCCATCGGCAGGATAATCATGCGGCCCATTTCAATACTTGAACCGTATTGGCCCCATAATGAAAATTGCGCAGAAATTTCCGGGTTTTGGTTTATTAAGGCTTCGACTTGCGCGGGGCCGTTGACCTGCACTTCTTTACCGAACTTATACACAGTGATGCTGGGTTTGTATTCCTGGCTGCAGTTTGTTTGGTCAAATGTACTGGCTACACCTATCATGCTGAGGTTGTTCCTGTTGATCGGCGTCATCGGATTGATCAGTACAAATTCCTCTTTTTTATTGCAATTGCCAAAATCCATGGTTTGGTAATACGGCAGTACCGGTTTGTCGCGGACTTGGGCGAACTGCCAGGTTTCAGCCTGTTCGTAGAATAACGCTGGGTCTTGTTGATGATATTTCGCAAACACTTTCATCTGCATAGTTTGCAACTCGCGTGGATAGCGCAAATGCTCACGCAGTTCATTAGGCATTTCATCCAAATTCTTGAACAATCCAGGATAGGCATTGCTATATGCTTGAATGAGTGAGTCTGACGGATCGGAAATGTAGAAATCGACATCACCATCCAAGGCATCAACAACCACTTTGACCGAGTTGCGGATATAGTTGAAATCCTTGTGGGTGACCAAAAAATCTTCACCGGCAGGTTTAGCGACCGGATATTTGTCAGACAGGGTGTAAGCATCCATTATCCAGTAGAACCGGTCAGCGGTAATGACTAAGTAAGGGTCTTTATCCAGATGCAAAAATGGCGTCAGCGTACCAACGCGTTCAATGATATTGCGGCGTATTTTGACTTTGCTTTCAGTGGTGATGTTGGGTGAAAAAAATATCTTCTCGTCTTTAAAGTAAAGGGAAAATAAAGCTTTTCTAAAAAACGAGGGAATCGGAATGCCGCCTTCGCCATGGTAAGGTGAAGATACGTCCACTTCGCCTCGGGCGATACCGACTACGTTGAGTTTGTTAGGTACTATTGCGTAAGCATAATTTTCTTCGCCGTAATAGATGTCGGGGTTTTTAATGCTGAAGCCGACATCGGAAGACATGTTTAAATCGCGTAAATGCCAAGCCAGCGGTTTATCTGCATCCTGAGCCGCAGGCGACATGACCGCCCCATAACCATGGGTGTAACGTAAATGGGTGTTTTCCCAGTTTTGCGCTTCCGGCGGCAATTTTGAGATATTCATTTCCCGGGCCGCCAAATTAACTTGCCGGAGATGATCAAGAATGAAATAGCGATCCTCATCGACGGTTAAAATTTTGTAATACGGCCTGATTTCCTGTAGTTGCTGGTAACTGTCCAGCAATAACTCTCTATCCCATACCGGGATATTTTCAAAATGCTTTTGCGTGCTCCAGCGTTCAATATCCTGAGATGCATCGAGTTTTATTTTTAAGTCGATGGTTTTGATGTTTTTTAAATCAAAAGCCGCCAGGGTGGAATCGATGTTGTGTTTGATAAAAAATCGTTCGGTTTTCACCGGATTGGGATTAACAATATATTTTTGAATAATATTTGGAATAAATTGCACATTTTGCAGTCCGATAACACCCAGAAAAGCGATGATTGAAATAATAAAAGGCGCTTTAACACGGTGTTTTTCAGAAAAAATAAACAGTACAGCAGTAATTGCCGTTGCCAAAAACGAGATAATTCCCAGCCAGATAAGTGGCAAGTGATAGCGGATTTCGACAAAGCCCGGGCCATAAAATACCGGCTCATGGGAACTGTTATATAACAGGGTAAAGCGGTCCAGCATGAAGCCCCAAATGACAAAACCGACAACAAAACCGAGCAAAATAGTTAAATGGATTTTGGCGCCTAATGGAAATTCTTTGCTTTGCTCAGGTACGAATATGTGTTCTACCCAATACAGAATGCCGACATTGATAAACACCAGTATCGCCGCAGTTAATAGCTCTTTTTGCACCAAGATATAGGTTGGGTAAGACATCAAATAAAAGCTGACATCATTGCCATAAACGGTTTCAGTCACGCCCGAGGCGCTACCAAAAAAATACAATAAGGTCGATTCCCATTGGTTGTAAAAAGGAATGGCGATAAATATTGCCAGTATCAGAGAAATGGGTGTGTAAATTTTTGCCGAACTATACATAAATAAATCAGCAAACTGCTGAAAGCGCCGGTTCTTCTCGAAGCTGTTAACAATCTCTTCGCGCGGATTCAATCCTAAATAACGGGAAGCTATCCAGAAATGAAAGAAGAAAATGGCAAAAAATGCCAGCGTAACAATGCCGGAAAAAAAGAATTTATAGAGCAGTCTTAGCCAAAAGTAGAATTCAAGTTTGAGAGATTGGTACCACCATAAATCCACAAACAGATCGAGAAAAATGAAATGAAAAGCAGTGAATGCAATGACAGCGATAACGAGCGTCGCCGCAATTAGCGCGGGTAATAACTTCAAATTCCGCATAGAGTCCTCTTTGAGATGGTTTCTAAGAATGTTGGACAGTCTTAAGGTTGCTGTCCATAAAGCTTAAGTTTTATTAGATTCTAACATTCAATGAAATGTTCGTAATGATTAAGCAATAATTGCGAGCATACCGGGAGGACTAGCGTCATATTCCTATCAATTTAGCCGGTCCGGTACGGCATGTTTTGTGTTTATCAGGTTAAGCTTGGTTTACAAGGTAATAGCTGACTGCTGAGCTGGGGATTTTTCTAGGCATATAACGCTATTGGGTGTGTTAAATAACATAGTTAAATTAAAAGTTAAGTGTTGTCCGTGAGTATTTATAGTTTTTTTAATAAGCTGAGCGCACGAATATAAAGGCCTGTAGGTGTTTTTATATGGTTGGTCTACTAATTGCTGTTAAAAACCATATAGAGAATAGGAATTTTCTTTATTTGGTAGATGTTTTTGCGAAACCGGGCTGAGTGAATGGCAGTTGGCGGCGGCTCCAGTAAGTTGGAGAGTATAAGCAGGACATTAATAACAGCTAACTAGAGCGATTAGTTATGAAATACAGCATGAAAAAACGCGTTACGATCCCCTTAGCCTTGGCAACGATGACAGCGTTAGCTGTTACCTTGTCGCCGCAGCCTGACGTACCTTTTACGGGGCATGGTGATCCTGAAGCCTTGAGCGCAGTGTATAACCGATGGAAAAGCAGTTATGAGAGTCGGGGCGGCGCAGAGGTTGTACGTATTGGTTTAAACCATTCCAAAGCATTATCCAAAGAACTAACCACAGCCACCGGACAAGCGGCGCTCAATTTGTTTGATGGTCATCTGCAAGTAGCCGTTAACGGCTTAACCGCTAAAGATAATTATGACGTTTGGCTATTGGATAACCATGCCGAAAAGTCAGCCAATAAAGCAGTTCGTATCGGTGCCCTATCTGCGATAGGCGACAAGCGCGTACTGACTGCCAATCTTAATCCCGAGCAATTGGCCGGGTTTACCTTGGATGCTGTTGCTGTTGCTAAAGCGGGAGAAACGCCGACAACAGGTGGATTGTTGTTCGGATCGCCGGGTTTACTGCAACGGATTTACTATAACGATCATTTCTTTCCGGTTGCCAGTATCGGTTCAGCAGGCACTGAGGCAAGCAAGCCAGTTGCGCCGTTTGAGTTTTTATTGCCGAAAATGGCTCAAGCTACTGTGGCCAGTTCGGCAGCGGCTTCGCCCGAACAACTTACGCAGTTGATTGCTGAAGGTGAAAGGCTTTTTACCAAAGAAACCTTTGGCGGCAATGGTCGGACTTGTTCCACTTGCCATCGACCAGATGACAATCACACTATTGATCCTAACTATATTGCTAAATTGCCGAAAACTGATCCGTTATTTGTCGCGGAAACTAACCCTCAGTTGGCTGAGCTGGAAAATGCGAATTTGCTCCGCCAATTTGGCTTATTTGTGGCCAACGTAGATGGCTTTGACAGACCGCCGGTGATGCGCAGTGCTTCACATTTATTAGGCTTGGCGAATTCATTGAAATTCGAGAAAACGATTAATCCCGGGATCAATCCATTGACCGGCTTGCCGTTTTCAAAGGGTGAATTTGTTCAGGATGAAAATTATGTTAACGATCTTAATGCAGCATTCGGTACCCCGCCTCAGGCCATCGGTTGGTCTGGCGATGGTGCTCCTGACGGCGGTGCGCTTAGAGATTTTGCTAAGGGGGCTATTAAACAGCATTTGCCGAAAACCCTGGCTCGCGATGAAGGCATAGACTTTAGATTACCTACTGAACATGAATTAGATGCGTTAGAAGCTTATCTGTTGTCATTGGGACGCAGCTCTGAAATCGATCTAGCGGCGATGACCTTTAAGTCGCCTTTGGTACAACAAGGTTTGTTGTTGTTTAACACTAAAGAAAACCCGGTCGTTAATGGACAAGTCCTTTTTGGTACCACCGGTAACTGTAATGGCTGTCATTCCAATGCCGGGGCGATCAGTTCATCAACTGGAGGAAATCCTACCCGTGATACTGGTGTTGAGCGTATGCGTGATCAACTTCACCATTTAGCCGATCCTACCGTCGCCTACGATGGTGGTTTTGGTCAGGTAGAGCAAACAGATTGCGGTCCTCAATTCGATAAAACCTGTTATAGCGATGGCAGTCTTGTTCCTACCAAAAATCCAGTCGGTTTGCGTCCCGCCGCAAACACCCGGTTGAATCGTTTCAATACGCCATCCCTGATTGAAGCGGCTGATACTGCGCCGTTTTTCCACAACAACAGTGTCACCACGTTAGAAGAAACCGTGTCGTTTTATAGCTCTGATGCTTTTAATAGTTCGCCAGGAGCTTTCACATCCAGCGCTGTTAACCGTCAAGGTAAACTGGATTCTTCTCAGGTCATTGCCGTAGCGTTGTTCTTGCGGTCTATCAATACATTGGAAAATATTCGTAGTTCTAATCAATTAGATCAACGTGCTATTGGCTTAAATGGCGAACTTAGTAAAGAAACGATCAGGCTGGCACTGGCGGATACCAATGACGCTGTTCGAGTACTTACCGAAGCCGTTATCAATCCGTATCCAAAAGCGTTGGAAAAATTGAAACAGGCCGTGGAATATGAAAATGCGGCTATGCGCGGTTTCACTTTTGCAAATCAACGCCGGATATTGTTGCAAAAGGCGATAGCGCTCAAGACTGAAGCCAGAGGGTTGATCGTGCAATAGCCTCAGTTGACGAGTCGCCCGACAAGCTTACGATGTCGGGCGATTTTATCTGAGACTTATTGGGTCACTGTAATACAAAAAGCCCGCCTTGGTGTAATAACCAAGGCGGGCTTTTTTGCGCCAAGTGTTAAGGCGATCAATTACCTCCTAAAAATATCCTAAATACTGGGGCATAAAAGTTATTTTTGTAAATCGCGCCTCTAATTCCTGATTAACTTCGGAGGCTATGTAAGATGCCGTTGTTAATTGCAGTTCCTGTAACAGGCGATTACAGTACCTGACGGGCATAGAGCGCCAATGACCAGATGCCGATCCGGCGTGATTGCTTGTGTCGAGCCAATAAGGCGCACTAATCTCAACGGCAACTATGGCGAAGTTAATTGAAGCAATTTTAGCCGTTGCCGTCTTCAAATTAACAATATTCTGGACGAGGGGGATTGATGCTCTGAGACAATCCGGGGTGATTCTGTGTCGTTACGATTATTTTAATGATAATACGGGGCTGAATGTAGAAAAATCGGAATTGCCGTTGTCGGTCATTTCGGGCAGGGATTGCCGAAATGCAGTTGGCACGGCTCGTTCGAAGTCACCGTCCATGGCTCTGGATGCCTGCGGGGATCAGGCATGACGGCTTTGTTTATAATCTGACAAAGTAGAATTAGTCAAAAGTCCTTATGGTAAAGTAGTTGCTATTTAGTAGCGGCGGAGAAGTGCGGCGATGTCTACCTGGGAAAATCTGTTAATTGGTGCCTTGGCGTTATTGTTTATTTTTTGGATGAGCCCAGGTATTAAGGCCGCTATGGTGCGCAGTAGACAGGCTCCGCAAGATTGGGGTGGGGTATTGATCCCGCTCTCATTAGTGGTGTTACTGGTGATTTTTTTAATAGCAATGGTTTAAATAAGATGATCGAAGAATACGATGTCGAAGAGATGGAGGAGGGTGTTGAGTATTACGCAATCCGTCCGAACAAGACACGCATAAAAAAAGAAATAGCGGCGCTGTTTCAGTTGGCTGAGGAAATTTCAGCGTTATCGTTAGCAACTATCAATGGCTTTGATTTGCCCGAAAATATTCGTACGGGGATTATTCAAGTCTCCGGCATGGGGCATACAGGTGCTCGTAAACGCCTGCTTAAATACTTGGCCGGGCAATTGCATAAAATCGACGTTGAGCCGATTTTGGAAAGACTGTCCAGGCTTAAAAATCAGAGCGCTCATGCGGTCAGAGAGCATCATATCGTCGAGCGTTGGCGGGATAGGTTGATTGCTGAGGGTGATAACGCCTTGGCGGCGTTGCTGGATGAGCATCCACATGCGGACCGTCAACAGTTAAGGCAGTTGGTGCGTAACGCGCAAAAAGAATTGCAAACGGCCAAGCCGCCAAAATCGTCGCGTTTGTTATATCGCTACTTAAAAACGTTGTTTGTCGATGATGATTTGGATGACGGTCTGGATGAGGCTGACGAAGAGTTTGAAGACGACTCTGAGTTAGACGATTAATAGTCAGTAAACAAATCCAGTTGCTGAAAACCTGCGGCTGAACCAGTCGCTAAAGATGAGAGCGTAACGCCCAGTAAACGTGCTGGGCGTCTACCAATATCAGTATTTTTCAATAAATCTTCCAAAATGAAAGCCATTCCGGCGGCATCGGTGACACTCATCGGTAGCGTCCGGCTGCGGGTGATTTGTACAAAATCATGATATTTGATTTTTACCGTGAGTGTTCGGGCAGATAACTGTTTTTCAACGGCCCGGCCGATAGCCTTAATTAGCAAACCTTGTAATTGCGCGATGGCTTCTGCTTTACCTGTGATGTCTTGGTCAAAAGTGACTTCCACGCCGACTGATTTTGTATCGCGATGTCGATTGACCGGGCGATTATCGATGCCTCTGGCAATGTTGTAATAATGCAGGCCGGACTTGCCGAAATGCTGTTGCAAATGAAGCAACGAGAATGCACTTAATTCCTTGCCGGTTTTAATGCCAAGATCATGCATTTTCGCTGCGGTGGCTTTGCCGACACCATGAAACTTTTCGATGGCTAGCTGTTCGATAAATTCAGCGCCATGGTCGGGAGTGATCAGATAAAGCCCGTCCGGTTTGTTAATGTCAGAGGCAATTTTGGCGAGAAATTTATTGTAAGAAATTCCCGCCGAGGCCGTCAATTCGGTTTGTTGTTTGATTTGGGCTTTAATGGCTTGCGCGATTAAGGTTGCCGAGCCTTTGTGCAAGGTGGTTGCGCTGACGTCCAAATAAGCTTCGTCCAGCGACAACGGTTCAAATACCTCGGTGTATTCGGCAAAGATGCTGCGGATGATCGTTGACGCCGCGCGGTAAGCGTCAAAGCGGGGTTTCACGAAAATTGCGTGCGGGCATAATCGATAGGCTTGCGCTGATGACATCGCGGAATGAATGCCGTAACGTCGTGCTTCGTAACTACAGGTGGCAACCACGCCGCGGGAATTAGGTTCTCCCCCGACGATGAGCGGCTTGTTGCGGTATTGCGGAAAATCACGCTGCTCTACCGCCGCAAAAAATGCATCCATGTCAATGTGGATGATTTTTCGGGAGATCACTTTGATAGTCCGGGCAGGGTACTGCGATAGGTCGGTAGTTATTATTCGGTGCCCGGAGTACTTACCCGGCCTTGGAGCCATTCATGTAAAAAGTCCAAAAATCGCCGCACTTTGGCAGACAGGTATTTACGGTGTGGATAAACTGCGTGTATATCCAGCGGCGGCAATTGATAATTTTCCAATACCGCTGTCAATTTACCTTTCTTAAGATCTTGATCAACTATATAGATTGGCACCATGACCAGCCCTAAGCCGTTGATAGCCGCGATTCGGATGGGGTCGTACACATTGGCCTGCATGCGGCCGGTGACATTGACGCCGGTGTAACCTGCCTCGCCTCTAAACAGCCATTTATCTCTTGGCACACTAGCCCAGTTGACCAGGCAGCTATGATTTTCTAAATCTTCCGGGATTTGTGGTGTGCCGTGTTGGGCAAGATATTCCGGGGAAGCGCAAACAACCAATTCTGAAGTCGCCAGCTTGCGGGCAACCATGCTGGTATCTTCAAGATTGCCCAGGCAAATGGCAATATCAATACCGCCGTCGACTAAATCTCCCATGCTGCTTTGCAGAATCATCTCTACAGTTAAGTCAGTGTGTATTTTCAAAAACTCGGCTACGGCCCTGGCAATATGCGTCGCGCCGATGATAGGTGGTGCGCTGATTCTTAACACGCCTCGAGGTTCGGATTGCAAGTGGGTGACTGCGGCCTCCATTTCCTCAACATCGGCCAGCACTTGCTGGCAGCGCTCAAGATAAGACGCGCCGACGTCGGTCAGGCTTAAGCTTCGGGTTGTGCGATTGAACAGGCGTGTACCCAAAACGCCTTCAAGCTGCATGATATGTTTGGTCGCCATGGCTCTGGAAATGTCTAAATCGCGCGCGCCTTTGGCAAAACTGCCCGCTTTGGCAACACGAACGAACACATTCATACTTGTTAACTTATCCATCTGAACCTCACATGAATCAATAGTTGCCGATAAAAATCACTATTAGCGATATTTGGCTTGTTTTCGGGCTTGATAGTGTCATCAAGATGTCATAAAAAATCCATAAAATACATTCAGTTACGGATTTTACGAGGCTATAGGGTAATAGCACTTTAAAAAATTATGATGAAGAAAGCAAAAAACATTGACATTGTTAACTATTTCCAAAAAAGAAACAATCAGTTTGCTACTCTGTGACTTGTGGATTGTCAATATATCTATATATTAGACACCAACATAAATCTACTTACTAACTGACGTACACATTCACTGTACGAATTTTTAAACACTTTATTAGGGCATTAACTATGAACGATTTCAGTAAAGACATTCTTATCGGCTTATTATTTGTTGGCGGCATGTGGAGTTTTATCTCCGGGCAATTTATTTTTTCAACCGTATTGTTTGCCAGTGCGGCTATTTACAGCAATATCGCGATGAGAACCAAGTTAGACAACTAATTCCTCAGTTTGAACAACCTCCTGGTGTTGTACCTACAAGCAGACTCCTCCAAATACTCTGCTTGACCTTACCTCCCTCTGCTATTAAAGGCATTGGGAGGTTTTTTTTGACTGGCGCTAAGCTAGATGTTGCTTACTTTCCGTGTTTGTTTCCATACCACATCTTCAATGCCGCATTGCGGTATAAATCCTGATACCGCTTGCTTTAACAGCAATCTGACCTGATCAAAATCGTTTGCTTGGGTAGCGTTTTCTAATGATGTCAAAATTATTATTAATTCTGACCAAGGAATGACATGCTCTTCGGCACGCAAAATTCGACTATGGCTGGTGGCTGAGGCATTATCGCCAATCAATAATTCTTCATAAAGTTTTTCGCCGGGGCGTAGGCCGGTGAAACAAATTTCACAATCACCGCCTGGATGCAGCTCATCTTTAATTTGTAAGCCGCTTAAGCGAATCATGCGTTGGGCTAAGTCCAGAATGCGGATAGGCTCCCCCATATCCAGTACAAATACATCACCACCTTGGCCCATGGCACCAGCCTGAATCACCAATTGTGCGGCTTCGGGAATAGTCATGAAATAACGAATGATGTTGGGATCCGTCACAGTGACCGGCCCACCGCGAGCGATTTGCTCCCTGAATAGCGGTACGACAGAGCCGGAAGAGCCTAAGACATTGCCAAACCTGACCATGGTAAAACGAGTTTGATGCTGGTTAGCCGTTAAACTTAGCGCCTGCAGAATCAATTCGGCAACACGCTTACTGGCCCCCATAGTATTGGTTGGTCTAACGGCTTTGTCGGTCGAAATGAGCACAAAGGTTTCAACATCAGATTTGATCGCCGCTTGGGCGGTACGCAGAGTGCCAAAAATGTTGTTCCAAACAGCTTCGCCAGGATTTTTTTCAACCATTGGCACATGTTTATACGCGGCCGCATGGTAAATAGTTTGCACTTTAAAAGCTTGGCAGACACTGGCAATCCGTTTGGCATGAGTGACAGAGCCTAATACCGGGATAATCTCAACTTGTTTATCTGGTGTTATTCGGCTTAGCAGTAACTGTAATTCTTTTTCTATCGCATAAAGTGCAAATTCAGTTAATTCAAATAGAACTAATACGCTGGGTTGCAGCGTGACTAACTGCCGACAAAGTTCAGAACCGATTGAACCACCGGCACCTGTTACCATCACTACTTTACCGGTGACGTTAGCCCGCAGTAATGCGACATCGGGGGCGACCGGATCGCGGCCTAACAAATCGGCAATATCAACTTCCTGCAGCGTATCAAAAGTGACTTTACCTTGGGCAATATCGGCCAAACCAGGCATAGACATCACATGCACAGCATAGCTTTCTAATCGACGAATCAATTCGCTACGTCTAGCCCGAGTAATGGAAGGGATCGCCAAGAGCACATCGGAGACCTGATACTTGTCGATCAAGTAAGCTAGCGACTGTGGCGCGTAAATTTTTAAGCCATTGATCTTGCGCTTATGTAATGACATTTCGTCGTCAATAAAGGCAACGGGCCGAAATTCTCGGCCATGTGT
>JAQTQN010000174.1 GCA_028712225.1 Methylobacter sp. | reverse complement strand
AACCAGAGACTGACGATCCTGCCCACATTGGTAGCGATCTTGCCGAAATTGCCCGCTACTACGCAAAATACCCAACGGTTGTCGATCTTCTGGACGAGTTAAAAGATAAAAAACTGGTACTCAAATATAAGCAAAACAACTGGCAAGCCCAAGCGTGGGGCAATGAATTTGCGGTCGACAGTGTCACCATTTCTTTCGACACTCGAATCGCCGTAAAACTGTCAAATTCTGCCGATTGCCATGCCAATCCAGCCTGCAACATCTCGCCGGCGGATGCGCTGCTACATGAACTCTTGCATGCAAAGCTGATGTTGATAGATAGCAGGCACTTTATCGAAATTGGCGGCATGCAACAAACGCTCTACCCCTTTGAACATGAGCGTGAAGTCATTGCCAAAGAGAACCAGCTTTATTACCAAATGAATCAGCAAGACAGCTTGTCACGCCCATTGCGTAATCGACATAACGGCGAGCTTTACCATGTGCGCTGTGCGGCCTGCTTACCTGATGAAATGCTTGCCGCAAATTAGTTCAACACTCCTTTGCCCTTCAGAAAATTCATTTCGAAATAGTCCAAACGCTGGAAGAAGTCTCTAAAAATCCTCCATGATTAACCTAATTTAAACGGTTAATACGTTACTTTGCTAATTTGGGCTGTCCACACATCAAAAGGTTGCTGAGCATTGTTTAACTTGAGTTGCCGCATTGCAATGCGGCGTTCGGCAGGCGCTTTGGAAAATTCATCGTAGATAAAACTATCATCAAAATTGGCGGCGGCAGCATCGAAGCGACTGCTGGCAAAATAGACAACTGTAATTCTTGACCAATAAATGGCCCCAAGACACATTGGACAGGGCTCACAGCTTGCGTACAAAATGCAGTCAGTGAGCTGAAAATCGTTGAGTTTTTTACAGGCGGCCCTAATAGCCAATATTTCAGCATGAGCAGTAGGATCTACTTGCTGAGTGACGCGATTGCCACTGGCGGCAATAACCTGACCATCCCGAACAATCAGCGCCCCATAAGGGCCGCCCTGCCCGGTGTTGACATTTTCTACCGCCAGATCCACTGCTTGCTGCAAATAACGTTCATGCATCTAAAGCCCCAGCGGATTATTGGGATCTACTCCATCCATAAACGGCAAGCGCCGATCTTGATTGGTCAACTGGTAGATTTTACCCAACCAGTTGTTGATCAACGCTTTTGCGGTATCGCGCCAGGTGTTATCTATAAACTCCAGTACTTGGCTTTCCGGAAACTCTTCCAAGCGTTGCCCTGCTAATCTAGCCGCTCTGACGTGCTGTTCATAGTTAGTGAAAATCGCTTGTACTGTCGGATCGAAATAATGCTCAGGAAATGGCGGATATTCATCGACTTCCGCCCGATAAAAACGCAGCACCTCGCGCTTGTATTCTTTTAACAGGCTAATGTCGTCATATTCCGGATGCCCTTGAAAAAATACGATGCGAAAACCGTCGGCGCTGACTGCCAGATGCACGCCGGCTTCTTTGCTAGCCGCCAGCACTTTAACGCCATGTTTTTCCATGTCACTTTGGAAAACTTCATTAAAACGTGAATGCGGCACATCAAAGCGTGTGTTGATGTCCGCCACCAGCGGGTGGCTGCGATCAGTCAATTTATGGGCATACACTCCCCAACGCTTAGCAGGCAAGCGCGTACGCTCGATGCCGTAACAAAATTGCATCACCGCATGGGTCGCCAGACACGAACACAGCACGGAGGTGACGTTGTCTTTAGCCCAGAAAAACACCTCGGTCAACGGCTGCCAAAAATCTTCATCCTGCAAGCGCGGCCCCGTCACGTTGGCTCCGCTAATTATCAGTGCATCCAGGCCATCGCGTTTAATTTGTTCAAATGACTCGTAATAGGTATCGATATGCGCCTGCGCCTCAGGGCTTCTTTTTAAGCCATTGACGGTAAAGGGATGGACGTGAAACTGGACTATTTGGTTACACGCACCCAGTAACCTAAAAAACTGCCGCTCGGTCGCTTCCAGTGCCGCATCCGGCATCATATTCAATAAGCCGATATGCATTTCCCGTATATCTTGATTACAGGCGCGCTCCGGGCTGAGTATTTCCTCGCCTTCTTCTTTAAGACGTTGAAAAGTCGGTAAATTAGTATGAGCGACTAAAGGCATGTCAGCGACTCAAGATTGTTTGCCAAGTGTATCGGCTATCAATTGAATAAAATCATGTTCGTTGCTCACCTTAGCCACCGCATTGGCATCAACGGTATACCCATATTGATCGGCAATCGCCTGATAACGGGGCAGCCTGGATTTAAACAACTCGGGAAATATCCAGGTAACAAATTCATCCGGTGTAATGTCATTGGCGGATGTCAGATTTTTTAACCGCATAAATTCCGCCAGCTTGTCATCAAGAAATGCCTCCCGGTAATACAGCGGTTTAGGATCGGATTTAGCGCGCTGAATGATGGTTTGTTCCAACTCTGGCGGAATTTTAATGTAAATAATTACCGTCTCTTGCGCCAGTGTATCAAGCACCTCCTGACTATCAAGCTCGCAAACGCTACCACCGGCATCGTTAATAAAATGATGGTAGCCGTAGATGTCCTCAGCTTTATGAATAAACTCCGGCACGTCCAACATCGCCGCAATTTCAGCTTGGTGATGAAGTTTTTGACGGCGTTTAAACTCCGACAAAGACAGGCCGCCTAATTCAGAATTGCCCAATTTGCTAAGAAAAGTCGACACCGGGGCAAGATTGTCGACGGTGATGTTGTTATTAATAGAGATAGAATCTGACAGCAACAGCTCACGCAAAAATGGCACCTGCATCGCTTGGCGCTTGATGTTATCTAAAATCGGCTCGCCAAGATATTTGGTGCCGATCCGATAATCACCGGAATAATGGAACCAATTGGCTTTAGGCAATTTGTTGGCTAGCGTAGTTTTACCTGCCCCCGACATGGCCAGCAAAGTGATCCTTTTCGATGGCCAGTCGAGAAATTGTTGTGGCGTCATTTTCATGCAATGGTTTCCTAATCAATCTAGAAAAGTATCAAGGTCTACGTCTTCGGGGTTGGGCTTGTGCTCATCGGTATCGGAGTAACCTAAATCGTCGCTTTCAATGCCGTCAAACGGCGCGGTCCAGTCCTCAGGATCTTCGATGTAATCAAAGGTAGAGCCATACCAACTGTCGCGATCATATTCACCAATGTCGCCGTTAAGATATTGCACCTCAATTGAATCATCGCTGTCTTCAACCGAAACCACCTTGAATGTAAGATTGTTTTCCAGATCTTTATACCAATTGCCAATAATTGGGTCAGTTACAGTTGTCATGTCTTGCCTCTGGGCTAAAGGTTAGGGAGTTTTGCTGACGCGTAGCAACGATCATTACATGGGGCACTAGGTCAGCTGTCTATCTGTTAACAAAGTATTTATAGAGGATGCACCCTCTTCTTGCAAGCCTACACTCTCCTGAAGCAAGGCTCAACGTAGCGCAGTAACGTTGGAAATAAAGTAAAATTTGTCAGTTTTGCAGACGTTGTTTGCACCATTACTATCAAATTAAGACTTCAAGGCACTCTTGACTATGAATACACACCCGCTTACATCCGCACCAACCAATGACATTTTTTCTTCTACTTTCCTGATTGGTAACGTCGGTGCGCCGTTTGTAATTGGTTTGGCCGTTGGCTATTTTGCCAAGAAAATGCTGAGAACCGTGCTGTTTTTGGCGGGTGCCGCAATTGTGATGTTATTTGTTGCCGAATATTACGGGGTCGTCAATATCTCTGATACCGATTTACAACACGCCGCCAACTCCGCTACGGAAGCAGCTAAAAGCTCGGGAGGCTTTCTTGTGCATCGGCTAACCAGTATCACCAGTCAAGGCGTGAGCGCCGCAGGTGGTTTTTTTGTGGGTTTCAAACTGGGTTAATTCCAGGTGCATAGTAAGAATAACTGATAAGTTTTTCTCTACAAACATCGTAACTATTCAGTCTTTAACCTGAGTGAGGCTATGCGTTTATTGTGTAGGGTGGATAAGCAACGCGCATCCACCGCATTTGCCGGATGCGCTAGCGCTTATCCAGCCTACGCATGACGGCTCGATCAAAGGACTGAATAGCTACCAAACATCTTAAATAGACACATCTTCAAAAGCGTTCACCGTCTCTAGGCTTGCAAAGCCTTGCTTGATTTCCATATTTCAAATATCATTGAAACATGGAAACAAAATCTATCGTCACCGCACTCTCCGCCCTTGCCCAGGATTCACGCCTGGCTATTTTTCGCTTACTCGTTCAAACCGGGCCGGACGGTCTACCGGCGGGCAAAATCAGCGAAGCATTAAGCATCGCCCCTTCTTCGCTGTCCTTTCACATGAAAGAACTCAGTTTCGCCAATCTGGTAGTTTCAACACAGCAAGGCCGGTACATCATTTACTCGGCAAATTTTCAGGCCATGAACGAATTAATCGCATTTCTGACCGAAAACTGCTGCGGCGGCGTGCCTTGTGCGACCACTTGCCCGCCAGACTGTATACCTACTGATTAACACTAACATTTAAACTCCGGAACAAGGACAAAACACAATGAAAAAACTAGACATTTATGAACCTGCCATGTGCTGCTCTACCGGCGTCTGCGGCGTCGATGTCGATCCGGTACTAGTGCAGTTTGTTGCCGACCTGCAATGGCTGACCGAACAAGGCGTATCCGTCAGCCGCTATAACCTGTCGCAAGAGCCGCAAGCTTTCGCCGCCAATATTGATGTCGTCAAGGAAATGGAAGCCGGTATGGATAGACTTCCTATCGTCGTCGTGGACGGGCAAATCGCATCTACCGGCGTGTATTTATCCCGCTCGCAATTGGCACAAAAGCTGGGTATTACGCCGGAACAAACTCAATCTAAGGCGGCCATTAAAATTGAAGGCGAAAACTGCTGCAAACCCGGCGGCGGTTGCTGCTGATTTTTAAGCCAAAACCTCAAGGACAACGCTCATGGCACTACCAACAATCAATACCCGTTATTTGTTTTTTACCGGTAAAGGCGGGGTCGGCAAGACATCGTTATCCTGCGCAACCGGCATAGCACTGGCTGAAGCCGGTAAACGCGTGTTGATTGTCAGCACCGATCCGGCTTCAAATCTCGATGAAGTATTAGCCGTTAACCTGTCTTCAACGCCCATTGCGGTGCCGGACGTACCGGGACTGTTCGCGCTAAATATCGATCCTGAAGCCTCTGCTCGCGCTTACCGCGAAAGAATGGTGGCGCCCTATCGCGGCATATTGCCGGATGCGGCCATTCTGAGTATGGAAGAACAATTCTCCGGCGCCTGCACGGTGGAAATTGCCGCGTTTGATGAATTCTCCGCGCTGATCGGTACACCTGAAAAAACCCGGGATTTTGATCATGTGATTTTCGATACCGCACCCACTGGTCACACCTTGCGTTTATTGTCGTTACCTTCTGCCTGGAACGGATTCATTGAATCCTCCACCGGCGGCGCGTCGTGCTTGGGCCCGTTGGCAGGCCTGGAACAGCAACGCCATTTGTATGCGGCGACCGTGGCACAACTGGCCGACCCCAAACAAACTACCGTAATTCTGGTCAGTCGCGCGGAAACGGCATCATTGCGAGAAGCCGAGCGAACTTGCGGCGAACTGAAAGACCTGAATATCAACAATCAGGTGTTAGCAATCAATGGTTTGTTCCAAGCTAAAACACCCGGTGATGCCATTGCCGACGCGATGACCCAACGCGCACAACAAGCGCTGGCGGCCATCCCCGATAATCTGGCCGCTTTGCCGCGATTTGTCACGGCATTCATGCCCAGAGGCTTGGTTGGTATTGCCGCGCTGCGGGCGCTGTCAAACCCGGAAGCTGCCGATATAAACCTGTCCTCCGAGGCCGCGCCGTTGCCGGAGCTACCGTCGTTGCATACCCTCATCGACGATCTTGAAACAAGCGGTTTCGGCGTCATTATGACCATGGGCAAAGGTGGCGTCGGTAAAACGACAGTCGCTGCGGCAATCGCCAC
>JAQTQN010000173.1 GCA_028712225.1 Methylobacter sp. | reverse complement strand
TTGGCGTGGAGCCCGGGATTACTTTGGCTGCACGTTATTTCTGATTTGCTGATTACGTTTTCGTATTATTCAATTCCCCTGAGTCTTATCTATTTTATCCGGCAGCGCAAAGACTTGCCCTATCCATGGCTGGTTGGCCTATTTGCCGGCTTTATTGTTGCCTGCGGTACGACGCATTTACTGTCGATAATCACGATCTGGATACCTTTATATTGGCTGGATGGCTTTGTTAAAGGCATTACTGCAATTATATCGCTCGTTACCGCTGTGCTGATGCTATGGATTATTCCCCGCGCCTTGTCTCTACCCAGTGCTGCACAACTGCACGCTGAGATACAACAAAGAAAAGCCGCGGAAGATGCACTAAAAGAAAGTGAATATCTTTGGAAATTTGCCATTGAAGGTGCTGGCGATGGCGTATGGGACTGGGACTTGGTTAGCAACACGGTGTTTTACTCCAAGCGCTGGAAGGAAATGCTCGGCTTTACTGAAGACGAGATCGGCAATAGTCTGGATGAATGGGAAAAACGCATTCATCCAGATGACAAAGCTGACACCCTTTCTGTTGTACAAGCCTATTTTGAGGGCAGAACCACGACCTACACTTGCGAACACCGGGTCAGTTGTAAGGATGGCCGCTACAAGTGGATACTCGATCGCGGCATGGTTGTTAGCCACAGCGAAGACGGTAAACCCTTGCGCATGATCGGCACGCAAACCGATATTTCGGAGCGCAAGCAGATGGAGGAAAAACTGCGCGACAGTGATGCCTTTAATATCAGCGTCCTTAATTCGCTGACCTCGCATATTGCAGTGCTGGATGCACAGGGCGTGATTATCGCTATCAATAATGCCTGGCAGCAGTTTGCTAAAGAAAATTCTTCATTGGAATTCAGTCTGGATATGCTGGGAGTTAACTATCTGGAGTCCTGTAAAAATGCCACCAATAACTTTTATGAAGATGAGGCAAACGCCGCTTACACAGGTATTATGGAGGTGCTGTCAGGCGAGCGAGGAATATTCCATTTAGAGTATCCATGCCACTCGCCCAATAAGGAACGTTGGTTTCACATGACCGTATCGCCACTGAAAGGTTCTCAATGCGGGGTTGTAGTTAATCATCTAAACATTACCGAACGCAAGCAGGCTGAACGGGTATTAATTCAGCTTAAAGCGATGATTGACATATCCTTGGATGGATTTTGGATAGTTGATCTGATGGGTAATTTGCTTCAAGTTAACGAGGCTTACGCAAAAATAAGCGGTTATTCAATTGATGAATTGGTAACTATGTATATCAGTCAATTGGAGGCAGTAGAAGAACCGGAGCAAATACAAGCGCATAGTGCAAAAGTCGTTGCGCAGGGTTATGACCTGTTTGAAACCCGCCACCGTCATAAAGATGGGCATATTATTGATGTCGAAATATCTGTCGCCTTCCTACCTGAATTTCAGCATTTTTGTGTGTTTTGCCGGGACATTACCAAGCGCAAAGCAATGGAAGATGAGCTAAAAGCCAGCGAGGCAAAATTCCGTTCGATTATTGAAGCCTCTCCGGTGCCGATGGCATTGAACGATGAGCATCAGAACATTATTTTTCTGAATCCGGCGTTTGTACAAACCTTTGGTTACAAATTATCTGATATTCCCACGGTGGGGGATTGGTGGCCAAAAGCCTACCCCGATCAGGATTACCGGCAGTGGGTAAAGACGACTTGGGAAACGACACTAAAAAAAGCGAGACAGGAACAGACCGAGTTTCCACCCATAGAATGTGTTATTCACTGCAAAAATAACAGCATCAAAACCGTGATTGTTTCCGCCTCGGAGATTATCAATTCTGCGAATGAGCATCTGGTCATACTTTATGACGTCACTCAGCTCAAACAAATTGAAGCAAAGCTCAACGCCATTTTCAATGCATCGGTAGAAGGCATTATCACAATCGACATGCACGATATCATCGTGTCGGCTAATACTGCAGTAGAAACTATTTTTGGCTATAAACCGGAAGAGCTGGCTGGATGCCGCATTAACAAACTGATGCCGTCATTGCCAATAACAATTAATGATGGCAGTGCGCCCATTGCAGAAAAGCATACCGGCCAAATTAAGGAAATTGAAGGTCGCCATAAAAATGGTTCTGTCGTACCTCTGGATCTGTCCATAGCAGCGTATTCACTCGATGATGCGAATTACCTTACCTATATTGTAAGAGACGTGAGTTTACGCAAACAGCAAGAACATCAAGACAAAGAGCATTTGGATCAACTCGCCCATGTCACGCGTCTTGGCTTGATGGGCGAAATGGCGTCAGGCATTGCGCATGAAGTTAATCAACCGCTGGTAGCGGTTTCCAGTTACACGCAGGTCAGTTTAAATCTTATTAATGCTGACCCGCCTGATCTGGTGACGCTCTCTGAAATCTTAATCAAAACCCAGCAGCAGGCCTTAAGAGCGGGCCAGATTATTCATCGAATGAGGGAGTTTGTGAAGTCACATGCAAAACACCGATCAAGTAACAATATTAATACCTTGATTCATGACGCTGCCAGCCTGTGTGTTGCCGAGCTTAAAAAAAATAATATCGACCTGATATTTGAGCTGCAACACAATCTGCCGCCTGTTTATGTCGATCAGGTACAAATTGAGCAAGTCATCATAAATTTGATCCGAAACAGCATTGATGCTTTGAAATGCCAACCCGCAAAACAGCACCGCCACTTAACCATACTAAGCCAATTGACTCTCAATAATGGCTTGCAGGTCAGTGTTAAGGACAATGGGCCTGGTATTGATTTAGAGCAACAGCAAAAAATATTAATGCCGTTTTATACCACCAAGACTAATGGCATGGGCATGGGTTTATCCATCAGTCGCTCACTTGTCGAAGCCCATGAGGGGGCTTTGCATTTCGATAGCCAACCTGGAAATGGTGCCACGTTTTATTTCACGCTACCCATTCAGCAAAACTAACCTGTTGTTTGTGTATTTTAATAAGAGCCCCCTTTCTCTTATTTTGTCATTATTAAAATAAATAGCACCAGTAATTATTGACAGACTGAAAATAGGTATTCGTACGAATATCTTTTATTTGTTTCGCCACTCAGAATAATAACGCTTGGATTTTCTACCATGTGCTCATTTAATTAATTTGAGTATGGGACGTGTTTTTATTTTAAATACTTGCGGAGAATATGATGTCTAACGATAAAGATAAAAAAAATAAAGATGAGGCCTCTACATCATCAAGTACAGGGCTGATTTCATTCGATGAATTTGATCATTTTTTTGATGACTTTCTTTCGCGCAGATGGCCTCGATTGTTAGACCGGAATGTTCCGGCGGGCTTAGAGAAAGGCTTTCCCAAAGTCGACATCCTTGATCATGACAAAGAGATAGAGGTTCAGGCTGCACTACCTGGTGTCAAAAAAGACGACCTGGATGTCACCATCAATAATCAGACCATCACCATTCGTGCATCGAGCAAAGAAGAGAAGAAGGAAGAAAAAGGCAAATATTTTCATCGTGAGATAACGCGAGGTGAATTCCAGCGCGTCTTGCCGTTGCCGGAAAATGTTGATGGAGATAACGCAAAAGCAACGTTTACAGATGGAATATTAAAAGTAATCATTCCAAAAACTGAAAAAACCAAACGTAAAACCATTGAGGTTAAATAGCAATGCAAGTTATTGCAGGCACATTACCTTTCACTGCTCTCTTGAAAGGTAATCTTGATGATCTATCAAAATTGGATGTTTCAGGTAGGTGTACGTATCTATTTAGCCGCGAGTAAATTAGAGATATTTGGCGACAAGTTAAACCACAACCACATCAAATAACATCTTATGCCATTACGTGATCTTGAAACCTGGATGTGGACAGAAGCTTGCGAAATAGTAGATCGCGCGGATCGCCTGCATCGACAGTTCTTTAGACCCGGTGTTATGAGCGGAAAACGACCGATGTGGGAACCTCCTATTGATGTTTACGAAACTCGTTATGAATTTAAAGTCATGATTGCATTGCCTGGCGTTGCACCGGAGCATTTAGATGTAATGCTGGAAGAAGGATTTTTGATCATTAACGGGCAGCGCCGATTACCTACCAATACAGAGTCGCACATTAGACGCCTTGAAATACCCTATGGACAATTTAAGCGACGTGTTGAACTACCTGCCGGGCGTTTTGAAATCCGCACTCGTGAATTTGAGAACGGTTGTTTGTTAATCACACTGCGAAAAACATAGAAGCTTCTCATGCAAATAAAGGACCTGAAAAATATACTTTTGGGATCAGCACCGGATGCGGAAGAGCTCTCTTCGGACATAAAGCAGGAGGCTCTGCTGCAATTACCAGCCATCCCCACGGATGCACTCATTATTGTGCCGATGCGAGGGACTGTGCTTTTTCCACAAAACGTTTCTCCGTTGGTGGTGGGGCGTAAAGCGTCTATTGCTGCCGTGCAACATGCGGTACGCTCCGAAAAACCGGTTGGATTACTTATGCAACTGCGCGACATGGACGAAGAGCCCGGTGCGAATGATCTTTACGCGGTCGGTACCGTCGCGGAAATCTTGCGCTATATAACCGCGCCCGATGATACACACCATATTGTTTGTCAGGGTGTGCAGCGTTTTCGCGCACATGAGTTTTTGCCGGGCTATCCGTTTCTGGTCGCACGAATTGAGCGATACGAAGAACCGGAGATTCATTCGCAGGATATTGAAGCGCGCGTAATCACCCTCAAACAAAAAGCATTAGAAATTTTAGACGTCCTTACTCAGATTCGGCATGCACCTGATGAACTGGTTAATGCAATTCGGTCAATCACCTCAGCGACCATGCTGGCCGACCTGATTGCCAGTTATTTGATTGTAAAGCCTGAAGAGAAACAAGAAGTGTTGTCCCTCTTTAATATCCAAGACCGTATCGACAAACTCCTGGAATTGCTTAATTACCGAATTGAAGTATTAAAACTTTCCAACAAGATTAACGAACAGACTCAGGAAACAATGGGGCAGCGCCAGCGCGAATTCGTGTTGAGGGAGCAAATGAAGGCTATCCAGAAGGAATTGGGCGACGATGAAGGGGGTGCCGCCGAAATTGAAGAAATCAGCAATGCGATCAGCGCAGCTAAAATGCCTGAAGAGGCGGAAAAGCAAGCACGTAAAGAACTCAATCGCTTGCGGCATATGTCTGATGCCAGCGGTGAATATTCGATGTTGCGTACCTATCTTGATTGGCTGACGGAATTACCCTGGTCCATTGCCAGTACAACGGTTATTGATATTACCAAAGCCCGGGAAATCCTTAATGAAGACCATTATGGCCTGGATAAAATCAAGCAGAGAATATTGGAGTTTTTGGCAGTGCGGAAACTTAATCCGAACGGCAAAAGCCCGATTTTGTGTTTTGTCGGCCCTCCCGGCGTCGGTAAAACTTCATTAGGACGCAGCATAGCGCGCGCCACCGGACGCGAATTTATTCGTGCCAGCCTCGGCGGATTGCATGACGAAGCCGAGATTCGCGGTCACCGGCGCACCTATATCGGCGCGCTGCCCGGCAATATTATCCAATCAATCCGCAAAGCCGGTACCAATAACCCGGTGTTTATGCTGGATGAAATGGATAAGCTCGGTTCCGGATTTCAGGGCGATCCTTCATCAGCGTTGCTGGAGGTATTGGATCCCGAGCAAAACTCAACCTTCCGTGATAATTATCTGGCCATGCCGTTTGACCTGAGCCATGTCATGTTCATTGGCACAGCCAATGTCCTGGACAGCATTCCCGGGCCTTTGCGCGACCGCATGGAAGTAATCGAATTAACCGGGTATACCTCTGAAGAAAAACTCCAGATTGCCAAACGTTATCTGGTGAGTCGGCAACTGGAAAGTAACGGCTTAAGCTCTGAGCAATGCACGCTTACCGAAAGTGCCATATCAACCATTATTCAGGATTACACCCGTGAAGCGGGTTGCAGAAGTCTGGAGCGTGAAATCGGTGCAGTATGTCGACATGTCGCCATGCGTATTGC
>JAQTQN010000018.1 GCA_028712225.1 Methylobacter sp. | reverse complement strand
TGGTGACTTGGGAACAGGTGCGAGATCAATTGCAAAGCCAGAGTCAGTCAGATGTAGGGTGGGCAACGCTTTCCAGCCCACCGGCTATGACCGGACAAATGCAAAGCCAATCGCAAGGGCAAACTCAGCAACCCGATGTGCAAGATGAGCTATTGGAAGCCAAGCAGTATTTGCTGGATTCGCCGATGGTAGCGACAAGTGCCGAATTGGCTAATTATGCCCAAAGCTCATTCCAGCCTAACCGCCCATTGGTACAAGTCGTCGCCGATTTGATGCAGCGTATCCATGTTGATTTTACTTATGATCCGACCTTTACCACGATTGCGACGCCGTTATCAGATGTGCTGCATTTCCGCCGCGGTGTCTGCCAGGATTTTGCCCATTTGGCGATAGGTTGCCTGCGTTCCTTTGGAATTGCTGCGCGTTATGTCAGCGGTTATGTGGAGACGTTGCCTGCGCCGGGCAAGCAACGCCTAGTCGGCGCAGATGCTTCACATGCGTGGTTTGCGGTCTATGTGCCGGGTACGGGTTGGCTGGAATTTGATCCCACCAATAATACTTTACCCTTTGATCAGCATATTACCTTGGCTTGGGGGCGCGATTACACCGATGTCACGCCACTGAAAGGCATCGCTTTTGGCGGCGGCCAGCATAGCTTGTCGGTGTCAGTGGATGTGCTTAGATTGGAATAATGAATGGCTTTTCTATACGTTTTACATCATGGACGTTGGCGTTGCTTTGCTGGATAATCAACAACCTTAACTTAATAACAACAAACGAACGTTTTTATGACTTATTGTATTGCAGCTTCGATAGACGAAGGACTTATTCTGGTGTCCGACTCAAGAACCAACGCCGGCATTGATAACGTCAGCACCCACGGCAAAATGCATGCATTTAAGACTAACGATGACCGTAAGATTGTGTTGTTGTGCGCCGGTAATCTTGCCACTACCCAAGCTGTCTTGGAGCAGCTGCACCGCGATAAAGTTAAGGATGCTGGCGTAAACCTGAATAATGTTGAGTGTTTGTCCGAGGCTGCTGCCTATCTGGGCCATGTCAGTGTCGAAAAACAAAAACAACACGTCAATCCAGAAGGTCAATCAGCTTTTAATCCATCGGCCAGTTTTATTTTAGCGGGGCAAATCGGTGATGAGCCACATGGCGCATACATGATTTATTCCGAAGGCAACAGCATCACCAGTTCCGCCAATACGCCATTTCTACAAATTGGCGAGAGTAAATACGGCAAGCCGATATTGGATCGTTTTCTTAAATTGGGTACATCGATAGACGAAGCCGCGCGCTGTTGCTTGGTGTCCATGGACTCGACCATCCGCAGTAACGCCAGCGTCGGGCCACCGGTAGAAATGCTCATTTACCGCAAAGACAGTTTCAGCTTTGACGAATATTATTGCTTTGACGACGATGACGATTACTTATTGCAACTCAGACGCAGTTGGGAAACCAAGCTGCGAGAAGCAATAGGCGCATTGCCCAGCCTGAATAAAGACACAGTCAGAGTTATGCGGGTGGATTTGTAGGCAGCGTTTTCTGCCGCGCTGAATGGATTGCCAGTTCAGCGCGACTCTTTCAAAAATGTACGATTAGCAATAAAGATTGCCAGCATCGGCAGTGCCAGCCCAAGCAGCATGACAATAATCAACAATCCGCCTAGCTCACTGTAATCGGCAGTTACTGTCACCATACCCGATGGATCTTTTATTTCACGGGTAACCAAAAACCACTGATTAAGCAATTTGGTTAACAGTTGCGAAAGCGATAAGGCCAGATTGACGAACGCCGCCATCACCGCAAAATAAGTCGCCTTTAATCTTTCCGGTGCCGAATTGGCAATCCAGGCCAGCATCGGAATCATCGCAATCTGTCCCAGTGGCGATTCCAAAGCCGTATCAATCAGTGCAATAAATCTTGCATCCACGACACCGCCGGTATGCGCTTGGGTCCATTCGTGTACACCATAAAACAGCGCAATATTCGGCAGGTACAGCAGTGTCATGGCGATAGTTAACACAATAATAATATGAGTGATGGAGCGCTCAGCCATGAAGCGCCTAAACAGGAACATGCCCAGCAAGGTTAACGCACTGGTGATCAGCGATAATTGCGACAGAAATTGCTGATCGAAATTAAGCTCGTCAATCATCCACCAGGTTTCACCTGCGCCTGTTGACGGTACCGCACGGAACGCAAAGATAACCAACGCGGTGCCAAACAGCTGATTTCTTTCGCGCTCAGGCAATTCCTGAGTTAAACGCCACATCAAAAACAATACGATAGCTAACGATCCGGCAAAAACAATTTCTTCGTTGTTGCGCACATCGGCCAACCCCATGATGGCCGCGAACAAGGTAAAGCCAAGCCCGCCGCCCAATAACCACCAATTGATTTCCGGCAATTCACTTTCAGGGCGTCCCAACAGGCGTTTGATGTCGTCAAGCTCATAACCAAGAGCGGCAAGCCGCCATTCATCCTGGGAACGCAGATAAGACGCTAATGCAACCCCGAAGATTGAGATGATCGGAATCAGCAAGGCCCAGTGATAAATCGACAGATAAACCGCTGCTTTGTCGGCAGTGCTCATCGTTTCAACGCCGCTGAACAGATAAACATTGGCCGCCGCTACCAACAACGTACCGCTGATAATCGCGACCCGCCCCAAGGTTTGCATGGTGGTGTGCGCAAGCACAATTTGTTCTTTGGGTAGCGGCTGGCCTCGTTCATCGAAACGGTCAACGGCTTCGACTGTCATCGCGTCAGCGACAATGTCCTGCATGACATAACCGATCGGTGCCAGCAGCGATGCCAATATATACCAGTCTTCGGCAGGCATCAGATGCGTCATAAACTCAAGGTCGGACAGTAAGTTCGACATAATCAGCAAACTTACCCCAATCAACGCCGCGCCCAGATAGATCAATCCGGCTTTATAGCGCCAGAGTAAATCCACCAGATGACCGAGCGGCATTTTCAACGCCCACGGCAGCATCACCCAAAAGCTTAAGGTCGCCAGAAATTCAGCAGACAGACCGAGATATTCTTTAACAAAAAACGTCCCGACAATGCCGGTTAAACCGGAAATACCTGCAGCCAGATAAACCATTAGCGGCGGCACATAACTCATGCGCATTTGCCGGGCAAGATCGTAGATATTTCGATCCAGCCAGTTGTGGCATAGCAGCAAAAATGTGGTTAATGGTAGTACGTTATTTTTGATTGGAGATTGAGGCTTAGGCTTAGGCATGGCTTTTCCTTATCTATCAACGTGTTTCGTTAACAGTATCGTACTTCGGCTTTAGGCAAGCATACAACTGGATTGGGATACATAACGTGACTAGGCTGCGTTACCCCTGGATTTACGCAATAAGATATTGGGTTGAAAAAAGATGGAAACCAAGCTGGGCGACTTAATATTCCTCCCGCTGACTATATTTCTCAGCCAACTGCAACAGCACAAACACAGCCCCGGTGCCGCCCGCTTTTACGGGAGCGGAGCAGAAAGCTTGAACGTCTTTATGTTGCCGCAGCCATAGGTTCAGGTGGTTTTTTAAAATCGGTTGGTTATCGGGTGAACGATAGCCTTTGCCGTGAATGATATGTACGCAGCGGCAGCCGTCTTCTACGCAAGCGTGTAAAAAATGCAGTAATTGCCGTTTGGCATCATTGCTGGTCAAGCCATGTAAATCAATTTCTGCATCCAGTCCGAACTGCCCCTTGCGCATTTTCTTTAGCACATTGTGTTGCAGCCCGTCGCCAAGAAAGCTTAATGAATCCTCTTGCCCGACATTGTCGAGGTCTAATTGCGCGGTGTTCAGGTGTTCATTAACATCAACGTGACGTATTTTTGGCTTAAATCGAGGTGGTTTTTCGGCATTTAACACGACCTTGTCGTTCTTTACGGCGCGCACGGTACCGATGCTTTCACGAAACAAATCACGATCTTCTGGGGGCAGGCTTTTTTTTGTCACGAAAGCTGATTTTGTGGGGTATTGTTGCTAAGATGGCGAATTTTATAGCTTATTTGGCTTTAGAGCGATTGATAATGCACATTTTGTTAAGTAATGATGATGGTTATCTGGCTGAAGGATTGGTGACGTTGGCCGACGCATTACGCGAGCATGCGCAAATTTCGGTGGTGGCACCGGATCGGAATCGTAGCGCGGCGAGTAATTCGTTAACGTTGGAAATGCCGTTACGCGCTCATTACGAGAGCAATGGCTTTATTAAAGTAGACGGCACGCCCACGGATTGCGTGCATCTGGCGATCACTGGCTTGTTACAACAAGAGCCGGATATGGTGTTTGCCGGGATCAATCATGGTTCTAATCTGGGTGATGATGTGTTGTATTCCGGTACGGTTGCCGCAGCCACCGAGGGGCGGTTTTTAGGCTTGCCTGCGGTGGCCATATCGTTAGTCGGAAGCAATCCAACGCATTTTGATACCGCCGCGCAGGTGGCAGTGACTTTATTAAAACGCTTACAAGATCAGCCCTTGCCGCAAGATACTATTTTGAATGTTAATGTGCCGGATGTGGCTTTTAGCAATTTAAAAGGCTTTCAGGCGACGCGATTGGGGCAACGCCATAAAGCCGAGCCAGTCATTAGCAGCAAAGATCCACGTGGGCGCAGTATTTACTGGGTAGGACCGCCGGGTGGTGAGCAAGATGCCGGTCCGGGGACTGATTTTTATGCCGTCAATGCGGGCTATGTTTCGGTGACGCCATTACAAATTGATTTAACTTGGTATGAGCGGATCAACGATTTAAAGGCATGGTTGCCTGGGGAAAACAATTTATGATCAAAAGCCTGCAAGGCATAGGCATGACCTCGCGGCGAACTCGCGAACGGATGATTAAACGCTTGTCGGAGCAGGGCATTCGTAATAATAAAGTGTTGGATGTCATGGTGGATACACCGCGACATATTTTTATGGATGAAGCATTGGCGAGCAGAGCTTACGAGGATACTGCCTTGCCTATTGGCTACAATCAAACCATTTCCCAGCCTTATATTGTGGCGAAAATGACAGAACTGTTGCTGGAAAAATCCGGCACGTTGCATAAGGTTTTGGAAGTGGGTACCGGTTGCGGTTATCAAACGGCACTGCTGGCCCAGTTGGTCGATCATGTTTACACGGTAGAAAGAATCTTGCCGTTACAACAGAAAGCCAAAGATCGTTTGTGGACCTTAAAACTAAAAAATGTCAGTTATCTGCACAGCGACGGTGGTTGGGGATGGCCGGAACATGCACCGTTCGATGGCATTTTGGTAGCATGTGCGCCTCCGGAAATACCTGAAATGTTGTTGCAACAGCTGGCAGTTGGTGGAGTAATGGTTATTCCGGTGGGTAGGGCCGGTAATCAGTCCTTACAACGAGTGATTCGTACCGACAGCGGTTATGAGCTTGAACAGCTTGAACCGGTCAGTTTTGTACCGTTTTTATCAGGAAAGGGATAAGTCTATGTTTCAAAAACTTTACGATAAAGCCATACAGTGGTCCAGGCATCGCCACGCTGAAAAATATCTCTGCGTATTAAGCTTTGCAGAGTCGTCGTTTTTTCCGGTACCGCCGGACGTCATGTTGGGGCCGATGGCGTTAGCAAGGCCTGATAAAGCCAAGCGCTTTGCTTTGTTATGCACGTTAGCTTCGGTTACAGGCGGCATGTTTGGTTATGCCATCGGTTATTTTTTATTTGATGCCATTTTGCCTTGGCTGCAAACCAGTCATTATTGGGACAGTTACCAATTGGCAAAAAGCTGGTTTGAAAAGTGGGGTTTTTGGGCGGTATTTGTGGCCGGTTTTTCGCCCATCCCTTACAAAGTGTTCACCATTGCCGCCGGCGCACTAAACATGGCATTTTTGCCGTTTGTCGCCGCCTCTTTCATCGGTCGGGGCGCGCGTTTTTTCTTGTTGGCGATGTTACTCGCTTATGGCGGCGAAAAATTGGACGCCAAACTCCGCGAATATATGGACAGGCTGGGTTGGGCAGTCGTGGCAGTGGTGATTATCGGCGTTGGTGTTTATAAGTTTTTCTTTGGGTAATAGCCGCACAGACCTACGAGTTTTTTAAATTACGTAGTTTTTTGATCTCAATTCACTTTTTCAACTTTAATCAAAATATGCATTTGGCTGGTGCCGGTCTGTCGAATGTTGGCAGGCCTGCCGGAGCTTGAATGTCGGCTATTTTCAGTTATTTCCCCTAGTTCCACCCATTCACCCAAGTTGATACGCAAACTGGATTGCGCGGCTTGGCTTTGAATTACACCTCTTGCGCCCATGTGTTCCGACCATGGCGATACTTCTAGCGTCACTTGGTCGCCAGTTAATCTTGGTACGACGGAAAAACCGGTGCTGGTATCGACGAATTCGGTGTTAGTGGCTATTGTTGGATAACCGTAACCCGAGCTGTAAGTTTGCACATTTTGCACCGGAGTGCTGTTGCCGATTTTAATAACCGCGGCATTACCCTCCAGTGTTCTTATGGATTGGGTGTTTTCTCGAGTCGTTTTGTCCTGGGTTTGATAAACATGCCCGGTAAATGTGCCCGTTGCTTTTGAAGCGTTATTGGCTGGAATGTTGATCCGTGCCTGGGCGGAGGCGTTGAGTTCATCGGCGCTGATTTGGCTATTTTGCAACACCGTGATGAGCAAATTGTGTTGGGGTTTATCCAGTGTACTTACAAAATATTTTATTTCGGCAAGCCGTTCCAACGAGGTTTTGACTATCAAATTGGAGCCATCGGCAACGACTTGATCGTTTTCATCCAGTAGAGGTTGCAGCAGGGGTTGTATTTCGGCAGCGGGTCGATTATTTACTTGGATGACTTCAAGAATCATCTCGGCCGGACATGGGGCATTGCCGATTATTAGGCTGATGATTACTAATGACAGCTGCTTTTTCACGGTGAATCTCCTATTAAAAGGAGTGAGGTTAAGGCTTGTTAGTTGTAAGCATCTGTCGGCTATAGATTGATAGCCAACCAGATGCTTACATATTAAATGCCGTCGTATAGCGCCAGATATTGTTTAGCACTGTGCTGCCAGGAGAAGTCCTTGCTCATGCCGTGAGCCTGGATTTTTTTCCAAGCGACGGGATTCTGGTACAGCAGTAAGGCCCGTTTAATGGCTTCCAGTAATGATCCCGGGGTGGCTTCGTTAAAAACAATGCCGCTGGCGGTGTCATTGGTAATGGTTTCCGGTAAAGAGTCTTCTACTGTGTCTGCCAAACCGCCGGTTTTTCTGACGATGGGCAAGGTGCCGTAACGTTGGCTGTACATCTGATTCATGCCGCAGGGTTCAAAACGTGAGGGCATAATAAACATATCGGCGCCGGCTTCAATGTTATGGGCAAGCGCTTCATCATAACCAATGGTTACAGATAATTTGTCCGGATAAGCGGCAGCCAGATCCTGCAGTTTTATTTCAAAAGCATGATCGCCACTACCTAATAAGGCGAATTGCACGGGCATTGCAATTAGCTCAGGTAAATAATCGAGTAATAAATCAATGCCTTTTTGTTCAACCAAGCGAGCGATCATGCCAAATAAGGGGATCTTGCTGTCAACCGGAAGCCCCAGTCTTTGCTGCAAAGCGGTTTTATTAGCGGCTTTGCGGTCTAAGGTATGCGCATCGTACTGTTGGCTGATATGCGTATCAGTTGCCGGGTTCCATTGATCAACGTCAATGCCATTGATGATGCCGATTAACGAAGTGTTGCGATAAGTTAATAACCCATCTAAGTCATAACCCAACTCTGGGCTTTGAATTTCCTTGGCATAAGTAGGGCTGACGGTGGTGATCCGATCAGAGTAAACCAGGCCGCCTTTGATAAACGATAACAGGCCATGAAACTCCAGGCCATCCGGCGTCCATAACCGGCCGGGCAAATTCAGGCTGTAAAATTTGTTGGCTGGAAATAATCCCTGGTAGGCCAGGTTATGAATAGTAAATACGCTGGCGGGCCGATATTCTTCGAACGACAACAGGGCAGGCACCAAACCGGTTTGCCAGTCGTTGCAATGCACAACATCCGCTTTCCAGTCCAGATTGGCCCTATTCATGGCGACTTCAACGGCAATTCGGCAAAACAGTGCAAAGCGTTCGGCATTGTTGGCCCGGTCGTTGCCTGATTCGTCAATATAAGGGTTGCCTGGATGGCCGAAATATTCTGGGTGATCAACCAGCCAGACTTTTACTTCTGAATCCTGGAGTTGTGTTTCCAGAATATTAACCGACATATTATCAACGCGCAGCGACGCCATAAAGCGAGTCTCGCCGCTGGTTTTTATCGACTGATAATTAGGGATGATTAAACGCACGTCTTGACCGAGTTCTGCCAATGCCTTGGGCAAACTGCCGGCGACATCGCCAAGACCGCCGGTTTTAATCAGCGGGTGGGCTTCACTGGTGACGAAGAGTATTTTTTTCATATGATTCTTTGCGATCACTTTAAAGTTTAAGGATAACTGCTCCCAGCGGCGGTAACGTCAGGTTGACGGAATGCGGCTGGTTCATCCAAGCAATGGGTTCAGATAGTACCGCGCCGTTGCCGGTGTTGCTGCCGGCATAGAAGCTGGAGTCGGAGTTGAATATTTCTGTGTAGGTACCGGGCTGCGGCACGCCGATACGATAAGCTTCTCTGATGACCGGCGTAAAATTGAGCACGACAATTAAGTCTTCGTGATCACTTTTACGGCGATAACTGATGACAGATTGCTGTAGGTCGTGGCAATCGATCCACTCAAAGCCTTTGCTTTCAAAGTCATATTGGTACAAAGCCGGGTGAGCTTTGTGCAAATGATTAAGATCTTTTATCAGCGTTTGCAGGCCTTTGTGGTGAGGGTAATCGAGTACGTACCAATCTAAGGCTTTATTAAAATTCCATTCAGTGCCTTGGCCGAATTCACAGCCCATAAATAGCAGTTTTTTACCTGGGTAGGTGTACATCAATGTGTACAAAAGCCTTAGGTTGGCAAAACGTTGCCATTCATCGCCGGGCATTTTGTTGAGCAAAGAGCCTTTGCCATGCACCACTTCGTCATGAGAAAACGGTAGGACAAAGTTTTCAGTAAAAGCGTAGAGCATCCCGAACGTGAGTTGATCGTGATGGTATTTGCGATGAATCGGTTCTTGTTGCATATACGACAAGATGTCATGCATCCAGCCCATGTTCCACTTCATGGAAAAACCTAAGCCGCCGGTCCAGGTAGGGCGGGTGACTTGTGGCCAGGAAGTGGATTCTTCCGCCATGATTACTGTGCCAGGTTGCTGATCATGGGTGACGGCGTTAAGTTCGCGCAGAAAATCAATAGCTTCCAGATTTTCGTTGCCGCCGTATTGATTAGGAATCCAGTCGTTTTCGTTGCGCGAATAGTCCAGATAAAGCATGGACGCCACGGCATCAACACGCAGGCCATCGATGTGGAACTCTTCCAGCCAAAAAATGGCACTGGCGAGCAGGAAGTTTTTCACCTCATTGCGGCCATAGTTGTAGATTAATGTACCCCAATCGCGATGTTCGCCTTTGCGCGGGTCTTCATGCTCATACAGAGCGCTGCCGTCAAACCGGGCAAGCGCAAAAGCATCTTTGGGGAAATGCGCAGGGACCCAATCTAAAATAACACCTATGTCATTCTGGTGGCAGATGTCGATAAAGTAGCGAAAGTCGTCCGGGCTACCGTGACGACTGGTAGGGGCAAAATAACCGGTGGTTTGATAACCCCAAGAACCATCATAGGGGTGCTCGGTAATTGGCAATAGCTCAATATGAGTAAAGCCCAGGTTTTTTACGTAGTCGATGAGCTGCTTGGCTATATCACGGTAATTGAGAAAGTTACCAAGCTTATCGCGTTGCCATGAGCCTAAGTGGACTTCATAGACAGACATGGGTTGGTGCAGCCAATTACGTTTACTGCGTTGTGCCAGCCATTGCTGGTCTTGCCAGTTATAAGCTTGGTTATTGACAACAATAGATGCAGTGCTGGGCCGAAATTCAAATTGCTGGCCGTAAGGATCTGTTTTTAATAAAACTTCCTGGCTGGCACGATTTAATATTTCAAATTTATACAGACTGCCCGTGCCTATGTTGGGAATAAATAACTCCCAAATGCCACTGCCGCCCAAGCTGCGCATCGGATGGCTGCGACCGTCCCAACGGTTAAAGTTGCCGACTACACTGACTCTGCCGGCATTGGGCGCCCAGACTGCAAATAAAACACCGTCGATGCCGTCAACTTGATGCAAATGACCGCCCAACTTTCTGTAAATATGCCAATGTTTGCCTTCGCCAAACAAATGCTGGTCAAATTCTGGAAGCTGAGGGGGAAAGTCATAAGGGTCATAGTGCTCATGGCGTTGGCCGTCTTTATCCTGCCATGACAATTTATAATGTGCTGGCAATTCTTCTTGTTCAGCGTAGTATTCGAAAAAATCTGACCCGGGTATGCGTGAAAAACCAGGTCCATTGTCGGCAAAACTGACAGCTTCAGCATAGGGCAGATAAACCTTTACCCGGATTTGATTCTTTTCCGTGGGGCGGTTGGTAATCGAAATAGCTTGTTGAGCGTCATTTAAATTTCGGTGGCGACTATCATTCGAAATTGGGTGGCGACCCAATATTGAAAAAGGATCATGATGTCTAGCCTCCATGATTTTTACAGCATCAGCATCAAACGCACTTAAAGATTGCTTTTTCACTATGAACCGCCTCTGCGTAGTAGGATAATAAACCCGCGAATCTTAACAAAAATAAGCAGTCGTTGTGAGCCTTTCCACATGGAGATAAAAAATGTCAGAACAAAATAATCCAAGACATGATCGTTTCATTAGCCATTTAACACGTAATACCATCGCGTTGATATTGGCAGGCGGCCGAGGGTCACGATTGCATAACATGACGGATTGGCGGGCCAAACCGGCTGTGCCGTTCGGCGGCAAATTTCGTATCATCGACTTCCCTTTGTCGAATTGCATGAACTCAGGCATCCGCAAAATTTGCATACTTACACAATACAAGGCGCATTCCTTAATTAGGCATGTTCAGCAAGGCTGGGGATTCTTGCGTGGTGAGTTTGGCGAATATGTTGATTTGATGCCTGCACAGCAAAGGCATCATGAGGATTCTTGGTACAAAGGTACCGCCGATGCTGTTTTCCAGAATATCGACATTTTACGCAGCCGCAATCCCCAGCATGTGTTGGTACTGGCTGGCGATCACATATACAAAATGGATTACGGCGCGATGCTTGCCGACCATGTGGAAAAAAATGCCGACCTGACTATCGGCTGCATTGAAGTGTCGTTAGAAGAGGCCACTGCGTTTGGTGTGATGGATGTGGATGGTAACCGCAGGGTCAAAGCATTTGTGGAAAAACCCGAGCACCCGCCGCTGATGCCGGGTAGAACGGATACCGCCTTAGCATCTATGGGTATTTATATTTTCAATGCCGGTTTTTTGTTTGAACAATTGATAAAAGACGCCGACACCAAAAGCTCCAGTCATGATTTTGGCAAAGATATTATTCCTTCTGTTATTGAAAAATATGTCGTCAATGCCTACCCGTTTTTGGATTTACAAAGCGGCGCGCAAAGTTATTGGCGCGATGTGGGTACCGTTGATGCCTATTGGGCTGCGAATATGGAATTGATAGGCGTAAAACCAGACTTGAATTTGTACGACAAGACTTGGCCAATTTGGACATATCAAGAACAAACCCCCCCTGCCAAGTTCGTTTTTGATAACGATAAACGACGTGGGTTAGCCGTGGACTCGATGGTTTCGGGGGGCTGCGTTATTTCTGGATCAAAGGTAAGGCATTCGTTGCTGTTTACTAATGTCAGGGTTAATTCTTACACCACTTTACAAGACGCTGTCGTTCTACCTGATGTCAATATCGCCAGGCATTGCCGTATTACTAAAGCCATTATTGAAAAGGGGTGTGAAATTCCAGAAGGTACAGTGATTGGCGAAGATAGAGCGGAAGATGAAAGACGTTTTTTTGTTAGTCCTGGCGGAGTGGTTTTAGTCACGTCCGATATGTTAGGGCAACGTCGGCACTACGTAAGGTAAATTTGGGTAATTAAGATTATTTAAAAGAAAAAATAGGCAGCCCCAGTAGCTTATTTATTTTGTTTGGGACTGCCTTTAATGAGAATAAAAAATAACAACAATTTGGATATGAAGAAACTGAAATTAGTATTGTGCTGGCATATGCACCAGCCGGAGTATAGAGATCTACAAACTGGAGAATTTAAGCTGCCGTGGACTTATCTTCACGTCATAAAAGATTATGTCGATATGGTGTCTTACTTGGAGGCTGTTCCCAACGCTAAGGCTGTAGTTAATTTCGCGCCCATTTTGTTAGAGCAGATTGAAGAATATGCCAAACAAGTTACCTGCTATTTACACGACCGTATAGCCATTACGGATCCGTTGTTAGCTGCGTTGGTTGATCCCAGTATCCCCGCCGATCCAGAGGCCAGGCTAAAGCTAATCAAAGATTGCATGCGCGCTAATCGGGAAAGACAGGTTAATCGTTATCCCGCCTTTAAAAAGCTGGTAGAAATGGCGGAGTGGTTAGAGCAGCATTACGAAGGGCTCAGTTACATTAACTCCCAGTTTATCAGCGACATATTGGTTTGGTATCACCTCGCATGGATGGGCGAAACGGTTAAGTTAACTGATGTTAGGGTTAAGCATCTGATAGATAAAGGCTGCGGCTACACCTTACACGATCGAATTGAAATCGTGGAAGTTATCGGAGAACAACTCTCTAATGTGCTTTTACGTTATAAAGTTTTAGCCAGAAAAGGGCAGATTGAATTGTCGGTTACGCCTTATGCTCATCCTATCATGCCATTATTGCTGGATATTCATAGCGCTCATGAAGCGATGCCGAATGCTCCGCTGCCAGAACTGGATGCCTATCCAGGTGGTGAGGAACGGGTGAAATGGCATCTTGAAAAAGGCGTACAAACTTTCAAACGCTTCTTTGGTTTTAAGCCTCAGGGTTGTTGGCCTTCCGAGGGTAGTATCAGTCCGCAAACACTAAAGATCCTAGGCGATTTTGGTTTTAGCTGGGCAGCCAGCGGCGGCACGGTGCTACGGAATAGTTTACATCTGCCGGAAAATGACAAATCCACAAATGTGCATCACCCGTTCCATTTGAAAGGGGCGGATATCGCCTGTTTTTTTCGCGATGACGGCTTGTCCGATCTGATTGGCTTTGAGTATTCCAAGTGGCATGCCGATGATGCCGTCGCGGACTTGATTCATCATATTGAAGCTATTGGTCGCAATCAAACTGCCGATTCTGTGGTTTCTATCATTATGGACGGGGAAAATGCCTGGGAATATTTTCCGGCAAATGGCTATTACTTTTTGAGTGCTTTGTACAAACAACTCGCTAACCACCCAACCATAGAGTTGACAACTTTTTCTGAGTGTCTGGAAAGCAAAGTTGAAGTTAAACAATTGGCAAAATTAGTTTCAGGAAGTTGGGTGTATGGCACGTTTTCAACTTGGATAGGCGATGCCGATAAAAACCGGGGTTGGGATATGTTGGGTGATGTCAAGTGGGCTTACGATAAGGCTATTTCATCTGGCAGGTTAAGCAGTGAACAAATCAAAACTGCCGAGTTGCAGTTGGCAGTATGCGAAGGTTCTGATTGGTTTTGGTGGTTTGGTGATTACAACCCTGGGGAAGCCGTCAGCAATTTTGAAAAGCAATTTAGGCTTAACTTAGCTAATTTGTATCGATTGTTGGGGGAGCAAGCACCTGCTTACTTGGCGTTGTCTTTTACCCAAGGCTCAGGTGCGCCTGCTATGGGGGGGGCAATGCGCCCTGGAATAGAAGTGTGACCCGAGATGACTACCGTGGATAATATTTTAAATCAACGCCGTGGCGGCATATTACTGCATATAACTTCCTTGCCCGGTGACGGAGAAAATGGCGATCTAGGGCAGGAGGCTTATCATTTTGTCAACTTTCTGCATAGTGTTGGCATCAGTGTTTGGCAAGTATTACCCTTAGGGGTGACCCACGACGATGGCTCGCCATATCAATGTTTGTCAGCTCATGCGGGGAGCCCGGCATTAATCAATATTGATTGGCTAGTGACGCAAGGTTGGTTGCAATTATCCGAGCAATGCCAAGAATGCCAAGGCACAATAAAATTTAATAAAAGCTGCTTGGTCACCAAAGCCTATGTCGGCTTTTTAGAGCGTGCAACCACGCACGACAAAAATGATTTTGCGCATTTCTGTGACGAAAAAGCATTTTGGCTGGATGATTTTGCGTTATTTATGGCGCTAAAAAATGAATTCAATCAGCAATGTTGGAATCAATGGCCGGTACACTTCAAAGAAAGGCAAACTAAAGCCCTAAAAGAGGCACGGAGGCGGTTAAAAAATGAAATTGACGCAATCAGATTTGAGCAATACGTGTTCTATCGGCAATGGCTGGCGCTGAAAAACTACGCAAATCAACATGGCGTTTATGTGTTTGGTGATATTCCAATTTTTGTCGCTTATGACAGTGCCGATGTCTGGGCAAATCGTGAAGTGTTCAAGCTTACTGAATCTGGCGAAATGTCCGTTGTGACCGGTGTCCCGCCAGATTACTTTTCAGCGACGGGACAACGTTGGGGGAATCCTCACTATGACTGGAAATATTTGAAGAAAACCGGTTTTGAATGGTGGGTCGACAGATTACGCACGCAGATGGAGTTATTCGATATTTTGCGAATTGATCATTTTCGTGGTCTGGAAGCAGCTTGGGAGATTCCAGCAAGCGAAGAGACCGCGATACATGGTGAATGGGTCAAAGCACCTGGAAAAGCATTATTAAAAGCCATTAAGTCAGCGCTTGGCCCAATACCTTTAGTGGCGGAAGATTTAGGTATTATTACCCCGGAAGTTGAAGAGTTAAGGGATGAATTTAACTTGCCCGGGATGAAAATTTTGCAATTTGCGTTTGGCGGCGGCTCGGATAATCCTTATTTGCCAGATCACTATGTAAAAAATTGCGTGGCTTATACGGGCACTCACGATAACGATACCACTGTCGGTTGGTCAAATCAGTTAAGTGAAGATGAGCGTCGCTATATCTATGAATATCTGGGTAATCCGCAAACTAGCTTGCATTGCGCACTTATGCACGCGGCGTTTTCATCCGTGGCTAACCTTGCCATTGTTCCGATGCAGGATGTATTGGAGTTAAATTCAGAACACCGAATGAACACGCCGGGAACTACTACAGGCAATTGGCGTTGGCGATTTGATTGGCATCAGTTGGGACAAGAGCGAGTTGACAGGCTGGCGCATTTAGTCGGATTGTTTCACAGAAAGTGATTTTTTACCGCCAAAAAAGTCATTTGGATTTTGGCGGTAATTTCTTCAATTAATCGTCATCTTTCTTGGTCGTTTTTTTTGGAAGTGGCAACAAAGGGATGTTGTAGCTAGTCAAAATGGCTTGAATTTGGCTGGATTTAGCTGCGATTAACTTATCTAATGCTTCCTTTCTAACTTTGTCACCATTACGAACCCCCATAGCCACAGCAAAATCAAATTTGATGTCTGGCGTAGATTGCATAGGGATCGTTGCATAACTGTTTTTAGGGCTTTGCGAGGTTACGTAGGCGGCCAGGGGACCCCATAAAATTACCATATCGATTTTTTTGGCTTTTAGATCCTTTTCTATTTGCATGGCGATATTTTCATTATCGCCAGACATGGATTGGTAGGGTATGCCTTGATCCAATAAGCCATTTTTTTGCATCCAGGTTGTGCCCGGCCCACGGTCAAACATCGCGATTTTTAAAGCTTCCTGACGTTGAAGCGGCAAACTGGCTAATTGTTCGGCTTTTTTTATATCATCCCAACCACGGCCTTGGGCAATCAAAAGTACATAGGTTGAATTGTAGTAAGGCGCAGTAGTCAGCGTGAGATCTGAGCCCGCAGGCACGCTCATCACTATGTCACACTTAAATTCAGTACTGTCTACGGCATTTTCATCCACTGATGCATTCAACGTGTTACGGATAAAGCCGATACGCTGCGGAAACCATGTGTATTCAATGCTTTGTTTTAATTCTTTGGCGAAAAGCTCAGCGATTTTGTTTTCAAAGCCATCGCGGTTTTTGCTTGAATAAGGAGGGTTGAGGGGGTCTGCGCAAACTTTGAACTTTTCTTCTGCCAGCGCAGAGAATGCCGACGCTGCCAAGCATAATCCTACAAGAGTTTTGAGGGATGGGTGAATTTTAATCATCAATCTGTCCTTTGTGTTTGGTGTTAATTTCGCTTAGTTTACTGCATATGAAGATGGTATCTAAGCAAAACTAAGAGTTTAAGAGCACCCTGTTATTAATAGTATTTGGTAACTATCAACAGCGTTGCCAATATTTGATGATAATTTTTCAGCGGGCTAATCCAACCATGTCAGCTTACTTCTATACTTATAATCAGCGTCGCATCATTGGCGATTTATAAGAATATGTGGAGTATTGGAGAAGAACTTGAGTAATTTAAATGAATTAATTAATACCATCATTGCAGATCCCTTGTTTCCAGAGGGAGTCGCTTGGAAATTACGCTTATTTCAAGCTAATGAAGTCATTCTTCAGGAAGGCGATGTAGGTAAGTCACTTTATATAGTACAAGAGGGCAAGTTACGAGTATCGGTATCTGTGGCATTGGAAGAACGAAGAAAAGTCAGGCCTGGGATCTGCGATTTGGCTGTCGGGGATATTTTTGGTGAAGTTTCCCTGTATGAGGCAGGCATTCGTAATGCGTCTGTTACGGCAGTTACCGACGGCAGCATATTGGAAATTGATGGGGTGCATTTGAGTGGCTATTTGGATACACATAGCTCGGTGGGGTATTTGTTTTATAAAGGATTATTTGAGATTTTGATAAAACGACTGACGTTTGAAAATCATAGGGTTGAATCGCTATTGGCTTGGGGTCTTAAAGCTCATGATATTGAGAGACATCTATCAGCATCATGATGATTTTATTGATTAGAATTTTTGTGATTAAGATAGCTATGGTTGAAACACCGAAAAAGCTTAAAATGTTGTGTCCTGAATAACTAAGGACAAGGTGGTTAAGTGCGTTGTACAGCATTTGATTGTTAGTGATAGGTATTGATAACACAACTCACATGAAGCAAAAAATTACAAAAGCAGTTTTTCCAGTTGCGGGTCTTGGCACCCGTTTTTTACCAGCAACTAAAGCCAGCCCCAAGGAAATGTTGCCGGTTGTAGATAAGCCACTGATTCAATATGGTGTTGAAGAGGCTGTGGAAGCAGGTATTGATACCATTATTTTTGTTACTGGTAGAAGCAAGAATGCGATCGTCGACCATTTCGACAAAGCTTATGAGCTGGAAAACGAATTAATGATTCGGGGTAAGACGGAAACATTAAGAATGATTCGGCAGATGATGCCGCCAAATGTTTCTTTTGTTTTTATTCGTCAGGCAGAGGCGTTGGGCTTGGGTCATGCGGTACTCTGCGCTAAGAGTGTTGTGGGTGATGAGCCTTTTGCCGTTATCTTGGCGGATGATTTGATTGAAAATGGAGACAATGGCTGCATGCTGCAAATGGTGCAGCAGTACGAAGAAAATCAATGCAGCATTTTGGGTGTAGAAAAAGTTAATCCTGAAGAAACTGATAAGTACGGTATTGTTAAAACAAAGGAAATATCGTCTTCTGTGGGTGCGGTTGAATTAATTATTGAAAAACCGGCGCCTGACCGTGCGCCTTCAAATTTAGCCGTAGTAGGGCGCTATATCTTGACACCGGCTATTTTTAATAAAATTGAAGAAACCGGTAAAGGAGCTGGCGGTGAAATTCAATTGACTGACGCTATTGCCGCATTGATGACAGATGAACAAGTATTAGCTTATGAGTTTGAGGGTAAACGCTACGACTGCGGCTCAAAGCTTGGTTATTTGATGGCAACAGTTGAACATGGGCTGATGCATGAAGAATTAAAAGGTGATTTTTTAAATTATTTGAAAAACTTAGTTCTTGAGTAACTCAATACGTAAGGGTGGTATATAGCCACCCTTACGCTTTCAAACTACTTCTACTATCGGCGCAAAACCACCTCCAGGGGTGCGGAAGTTAGTTGTCTGGCCTTGATATAAGCGGGCAATTGTTAATTGTGTTTCACCTTGATAAACATACATTCTCAAATCAAATTTGAATTCAGCAGTTTCATCGTTGATTTGTAGGTATCGTTTGCTAGGTGGAACTAAAGTTTGAGCGACATAATCGTTTTGAATGATTTCATCGAAGACGCGATGAGTAAGCTTGTCGCCGCGGTAAGCTGCTTTACTACCGTATCCTTTCGCAGGTTTGAAAAACAGCTGTTTGCGATTATGCCAGAGCGTATTGGCATCGGCGGAATTAACGATTACTGTGTGTGCAATTCCTGAAAGCAATGTTGCTTTAGTGGCATCGTCAAGACCTAATGCTTTGAGCATCGATTCGTTTGTCAATATGCTTAAATTTCTTTTATCCGCATAAAGCGCGTGGCTGAGAGGATGCGGAGTTACCACTACAGCACCGGCTGTGTAAGCATTAAGCAGATCTTGGTGTTCAGGGGCCTCTAAGCTGAAATCGGTTAGGCGGTTATAAACTAGGTCGATGGGCTGTTGATCTAGCCAAAGCCGATTACTTTTAAAACTTAGTTCCGATGGGTCGCAAATAACAACCTTAAGTCCTTGTTGCTCAAATAAATGTTTGAAAAGTAAAAACTCTGGAAATAGATATTGTTGTTGAGGGGTTGTATCAATAATTGCGATACAACTTAAAGGGTATGAGCGTTTCTCAGTTTCCCATTCAGCCGCGAACATTTTTAAAAATAGTTGCTCAGGATGGTTGTTTTTGTTGGATTCAGAATGGGAGTGCAGGCAGTTTTTTTTGCTGGATTCCATGATGGCACTGAGTAATGCCCCGCCTGCATTAGTGTTAATTTCGATTAATTTTGGCCCGCTGGGGCTCAAATGAAAATCATAGCCAAAAAATACACCATGTGCGTTAGGAGTAAACCGGGCGGTGTGTGGGGCATATGCAAGTACAAGCTCTTTGTAGACCGGCAGAGCAATAACTTTCTCCACAGCTGTGATAATAGCTTTTTGTTTGCATAGGTTATCTGATGTTACAAAAACTGCAGCTTCAGCAAAAAGATGGGCTCGTTGATCAGCAATTTCATGACAAAGTTCGCTGCTTCCCCATTTAGTTAATTCGTCGCATAGGGCCTTATGATTAAGATAAACGCATTGGCAGGTTTTATTTAGCAGCTCACTTTCTAGGTTGGCATTTGTTTCCGTTGCCGCTGACGAGGTAGAGGAAATAATCATTGCGAAACTTTTGCTGTTGAATGAGATATAAGCAAGAAAGAGGCTTTACAGGATTGGGATGTAAAGCATGTAGGGGCTTGGAATATATGTATTTGGAATTTATAAAACAAAAAGGCCAGCTAATTAGCTGGCCTTTTTGTTTTATAAATTGGTCGGGACGAAAGGATTTGAACCTTCGACCCCTTGCCCCCCAGGCAAGTGCGCTACCAAACTGCGCTACGCCCCGACATGTTTTTTTACAAGGTAGAATCAAATACCAATAAATTGGGTGTAGTTTACTACATTAGCTTAAGCAAATATAACCACTATTTAAGCAATTCAAGAATATCTTCTAGTTCACCAATCATTTGATGAATGAGTTGTTTGGTAAGTTGTGAATCTTCTTTTGCATCGTTACTGCTGAGGTGGGCTTTTGCTCCACCGATGGTATAACCTTGTTCATAGAGCAAGTATCTAATCTGCCGAATCATCAATACATCATGACGTTGATAATATCGACGGTTACCACGGCGTTTAACTGGAGTAAGCTCGCCAAATTCTTGTTCCCAATAGCGAAGCACATGCGGTTTAACACCACATAGTTCGCTTACCTCGCCTATTGTAAAGTAGCGTTTTGCCGGTATGGCTGGCAATTCATTGTTATTACTGGGTTCCAGCATATGCTTCTACTCGAGCTTTAAGTTTTTGTCCTGCCCGAAATGTTACCACACGCCTGGCTGTAATGGGTATTTCTTCGCCGGTTTTAGGGTTGCGACCAGGACGGCTGCTTTTATCGCGGAGTTCGAATTTGCCAAAACCAGAAATTTTTACCTGTTCCCCGGTTTCTAGTGCGGCTTTGATTTCTTCAAAAAATAATTCCACCATTTCTTTGGCTTCGCGCTTATTCAGGCCAAGTTCTTCAAACAGTTTTTCTGCAAAATCAGCTTTAGTTAAGGCCATATCAATCTCTCAGTTTTGCGCCAATTGTATCGGTCAATGTATTTAATAACTTAGATACAACCAATTCTGTTTCAGAATCAGTGAGTGTTTGTGTCTCGTCTTGTATGATCAGGCCTAATGCGACACTTTTGTACCCTTCTTCTACCCCTTTGCCGCGATAGACATCAAAAATGACAATATCTTGCAGAATCCGCTGGTTGTTTGCTTTTATGCAGTCAATTATTGCCTCGGCAGAAACGTCTTCTTTGACAATCAATGCTAAATCTCGCCGAACAGACGGATATTTTGAAAGAGGTTTGAAGGTAGGTATACGGTTTTTTAGCAATAAATCCTGGTCTAATTCGAATAGAAATACCTGAGAATCAAACCCCAGTTCTTTTTCAAGAGTTGGATGCAGCATGCCTAGCCAGCCGATATGATGTCCATCTGATGTAACTATTTCAGCGGATTGTCCGGGGTGTAATGCGGTTTGCTGTGCAGGTGAAAATTTCGTTTCAATTCCGGACAAAGCCAACATGGCCTGCACATCCGCTTTGATATCGAAGAAATCTACATTGCGGGTGCTTTCGTTCCATTGTTCAGGGTATAGGCTGCCCAGAGATAATCCAGACAACATTTTTTGTTGGAAGACCCCTCCATCTTTTTCTACAAACTTAAGTCCGGTCTCAAATAGTCGGACCCTAGTATGCTGACGATGAGTGTTATACAAGGCTGCTTTTATTAAGCCGCCCCACAACGTGCTGCGCATAACTGCTAAGTCTGCTGAAATCGGATTCTGCAGGCGAATAACGGCGTCGTTAGGGGCTATCGCTTTTTGTATGTCTTCATCGACAAAACTGTAAGTGATAGCTTCTTGATATCCTCTGGCAACTAAAAGATCTTTAACCCGATCCAGCTCTAGTAAGGCTTCTGGGGCTAGGCCTAATTCCGAACGCATTAGTAAATTGTTGCTAGGTAGGCTGTTATAGCCATAAATACGCGCTATTTCTTCGATTAAGTCCGCTTCGATGGCAATGTCAAACCTAAAGCCGGGCGGGGTAACTAACCAGTCATCGTCTTGAGGAACAACGCTTAAGCCAAGACGTTGAAAAATATCAGCAATAACAGTATCGGCAATTTTTAGACCTAGAATTTTTTCGATTCTTTGTTTTCTGATAATAACGGCATTGCGAGACGGTAAGAATGCTGTTGATGTTACTTCTGTAATTGGGCCGGGACTTCCGCCTGCAATATCCATAATCAGTTGGGTAGCACGCTCAATCGCGCGCTCCTGCAGCGTAAAATCAACGCCGCGTTCGAATCGGTGCGAGGAATCGGTATGTAGGCCAAATTTACGAGCCTTGCCTGCGATACTTGCAGGTGTAAAAAACGCGCATTCCAAAAACACATTTTGTGTGGCAGATGTTACGGAAGATTCGCTGCCACCCATGACGCCAGCCAATGCCAAGGCTTGCCTGTCATCGGCGATCACTAAGACATCGTTATCGAGTTTAATCGTTTGGCCGTTAAGCAGGGCAATACTTTCGTCGGTATGCGCATGACGAACACTGATGCCGCCAGATATTTTATTGGCATCGAATGCATGCAGGGGTTGTCCTAATTCAATGAGCACATAGTTAGTAACATCAACAATCACCCCCAGGCTTCTCATGCCTGAGCGGCGCAAACGTTCTTGCATCCACAGTGGAGTTTCGGCTTTAGGATTTACATCTTTAATTAAGCGCCCGAGGTAGCGAGGGCAAGCGTCAGGCGTCAGTACATTAATCGATAATTCGTCAATATTTGTCGGTGTGGTTTTTTCAACGAGAGTCGCGGACCAATCCAATTTGTTGAGTACGGCAACTTCGCGTGCGATGCCTTCAATACTTAAGCAATCTGCTCTATTTGGAGTTAAATCGATTTCAATAATATTGTCGTTGAGCGATAAGTATTCCCGTATATCAATGCCTACAGGCGCATTAGCGGCGAGTTCCATTAATCCATGGGCATCGGCAGCTAAGCCAAGTTCTTTTTCCGAACACAGCATACCTAATGACTCTACGCCACGCAGTTTGGATTTTTTGATTTTGAAGTCGCCAGGCAAGATAGCCCCAACTAATGCAGCAGGGATTTTCAAGCCTTCACGCACGTTAGTTGCGCCACACACTATTTGCAGTGGTTCGGCTTCGCCAACGTTAACTTGGCAGACTTTCAATCGATCTGCGTTCGGATGTTGCTCAGTTGATATAACTTCACCGACAACAACGCCAGTAAAAACTGCAGCAGCGGGTTCTATTGAATCAACCTCAAGGCCGGCCATGGTAAGTTGAGCAACAAGTTCAGCGATGCCGATTTCTGGATTGACATATGTTCTTAGCCAATTTTCACTGATTTTCATAAATCATCCATCCTTGTGTGTAAATTGTTGAAGAAATTTCAAGTCGTTTTCAAAAAACAACCTTAAATCATTAATCCCATATCGCAACATTGCAAGTCTCTCAACGCCCATACCAAACGCAAAACCACTGTATCGCTCGCCATCAATCTTGACTGAGTTAAATACCTCAGGATGAATCATGCCGCAGCCCATTACTTCCAGCCAGCCAGTTTGGCTACATACGCGACAGCCTTCGCCGCTACATATTACGCATTCAATATCGACTTCAGCAGAAGGTTCGGTAAATGGAAAGTAGGAGGGTCTAAAGCGCACTTGAATGTCCTTTTCAAAAAAGGCGCGCAAAAATTCGTAAACGACACCTTTTAGATCAGCAAAGCTGACATCGGTATCTACTAAAAAGCCCTCAACCTGGTGAAACATCGGTGTGTGGGTAATATCAGAGTCGCAGCGATATACACGGCCTGGCGCGATTACTTTTAAAGGGGGCGCTTCTGATTCCATCACGCGAATTTGTACCGGTGAGGTATGTGTTCTTAATACTGTGTGAGCGTCAAAATAAAAAGTATCGTGCATCGCCCGGGCAGGATGGTGAGCGGGTATATTTAGGGCTTCAAAGTTATGATAATCATCTTCGATTTCCGGGCCCTCTACGACCTTGAAGCCGACGCTGGCAAAGATTTTAGATATTCTTCTGAGAGTGGTTGTAATTGGGTGTAAACCGCCGATAGATTGGCCGCGGCCGGGTAATGTCACATCTATGCATTCAGCGGCTAACCTTTTTGCTAAAAAAGAGTGTTCCAACTCAATTTTTTTTGCTTCCAATTGTTGTTGAAAATTATCTCTTGCTTGGTTAATAACTTGACCAGCGATTCGACGCTGTTCGGGATCAAGCTTGCCGAGCTCTTTCATTTGCAGGGTAAATAAGCCTTTTTTGCCGAGATAATTAACTCGAACCTGATCAATTTGATTGAGGTCTTCTGATTGCGCAAGCTCTTTTAATGCCTGCGCGAGAATTTCTTCCGGGATAGCCGACACTGATTTACTCGCTTAGCTTGTGGATAGGAGGGGTGTGAAATTTGTCTCTGGTTTAGGCTAGAACGAAGACCTAAACAACCACCTCTCATGAAGAGAGGTGGTGAACACTTCTAAAAAAAGAAGTTTAGTTTTGAGGGCTTTGATTAGCCTTGGCAATCTCTGCGATTTTGCCAAATGCTTCGATGTCGCGAACAGCAATATCAGCTAACACTTTGCGGTCTATAGCGACATTAGCCTTAGTTAAGCCATTAATTAAGCGACTATATGAAATGCCGAATAAACGCGCTGCTGCGTTAATACGGACAATCCAAAGCGCTCTGAATTGACGTTTTCTCTGCTTGCGGTCGCGATATGCATATTGTCCGGCTTTAATAACCGCTTGCTTGGCAACTCGGTAGACGCGACTACGCGCACCATAGTAGCCTTTGGCTTGTTTAAGAATCTTTTTATGTCTTGCTCTGGCAGTTACGCCGCGTTTTACTCTAGGCATGATTTTGCTCCTTAACTATAAGGCAACATGCGTACAGCAGAACGCAAGTCTGAAGGATGAACTGTAGCGGTTGAACGCAACTGTCTTTTTCTTTTGGTGGATTTTTTAGTCAAAATATGGCGACGATGTGAGTGTCCACATTTAAAACCGCCGTTACCAGTTCGCCTAAAGCGCTTGGCAGCACCTCGGTTGGTTTTGATCTTTGGCATTTGTTTTCTCCAATAAATTAAATGAATGTCCTTGAGTTGCGACTCAGCAAGGCAAAATGCATGGCCCTGAAAAATCGCTTGTACTCATTGTTGAGTACTCTCGGAAACAGTTCCTTTGTTGCCGACATAGCCCTTGATGGGGTATTTTTGCGTGATGGTTATTTTTTCTTTTTGGGAGCCATAACCATAACCATTTGCCGCCCTTCCATTTTAGGGAATTGTTCAACAATGGCTAGTTCTTCAAGATCAGTTTCGATGCGTTTAAGGAGGTCAACACCGATTTCTCGATGAGCCATTTCGCGGCCTCTATAACGTAGAGTGATTTTAGTTTTATCGCCTTCGTTAAGGAATTTTATTAAGCTTCTTAACTTAACTTGATAGTCACCTTCGTCAGTGCCTGGTCTGAATTTTATTTCTTTAACTTGAATCTGTTTCTGCTTCTTTTTGGCGACGGCCAGTTTTTTGTTCTGCTCAAACTGGAACTTGCCATAATTCATTATCTTGCAAACCGGAGGATCCGCGTTTGGCGATATTTCCACTAAATCCAAGTCTGCTGCATATGCAATTTGTTTGGCTTCATCTAACGAGATAATGCCTAACGCTTCGCCGTCAGCACCTGTAACTCTAACGCGTCTAGCTGTAATTGAATCATTCAGGCGCGTTTCATCTTTTTTAGCAGCGATATTCTAATCCTCCGAAATACTATTAATCTTTGTTTGCAATTGATTCTTTTAGCCGATTGGCGAAATCTTCGATTGACAAACTACCCAAGTCGTCACCTTTTTGCGTGCGGACCGTAACCATTTGGTCTTCCAGTTCCTTGTCACCAAGTATGACCAGATAAGGTACACGCTGCATCGAGTGTTCACGGATTTTAAACCCGATCTTCTCATTTCTCAAGTCCAATTTTACTCTGATGCCTTGTTTTTCAAGGTCTTTGGCAATATTTGCTGCATATTCGGCATGTCGATCAGCAATAGTAAGTAATGCTAATTGTACCGGCGCTAACCAGAGCGGGAATGTTCCTGCATATTGTTCAATTAAAATGCCGGTAAAGCGTTCTAGTGAGCCCAGTATGGCGCGATGCAGCATGACGGGAACTTGTTTTGAGCCATCCTCGGCAATATAGGTTGCACCTAATCTTCCAGGCATGGAGAAATCCACTTGTATGGTTCCACATTGCCAGACACGGCCGATACAATCTTTAAGAGAGAACTCTATTTTGGGGCCATAAAACGCACCTTCACCGGGCTGCAAGTCCCATGCTAAGTTTTTATTGTTGAGTGCGAGCTCCAGAGCGCTTTCTGCTTTGTCCCAAACGGCATCGTCACCCACTCGATTTTCTGGACGGGTTGAAAGTTTTATAATGACTTCGTTGAAGCCAAAGTCTTTGTAAACATCAAACAGCATGTCGATGAATGTCGAAACCTCATCTTGAATTTGGCCTTCAGTGCAAAAAATATGCGCGTCATCCTGGACAAAGTTTCTGACCCGCATCAGTCCATGCAGCGTGCCTGATGGTTCATTGCGGTGGCAGGAGCCGAATTCGGCCAGTCGGATTGGTAAGTCGCGATAGCTTTTAATGCCTTGGTTATAAATTTGCACATGGCAAGGGCAGTTCATCGGTTTAATGGCGTAATCGCGATTTTCCGAATGTGTGGTAAAGATCATTGCGCCGAATTTATCCCAGTGCCCTGATTTTTCCCATAATGAACGATCGACGATTTGTGGCGTTTTAACTTCCCCGTAACCATTGGTGCGTAGTTTTTGACGTACGTACTGCTCGATTTGCTGATACAAAATCCAGCCTTTTTCATGCCAAAACACCATGCCCGGTGCTTCTTCTTGGGTATGAAATAAGTCGAGAGTTTTAGCTAGTTTTCTATGATCCCTTTTTTCGGCTTCTTCCAGGCGATGCAGATAATCTTGCAATTCCTTTTTATCGGTCCAGGCGGTGCCGTAAATACGCTGAAGCATTTCATTGTCTGAATTTCCTCGCCAGTAGGCGCC